>JAGFJE010000672.1 GCA_024103175.1 Phaeodactylibacter sp. | reverse complement strand
TGCGGCCGCTGTAAGCCTTGTGCGGCTCCTGGCGCTATCCGTTGCGGTCTCACACCCTGCCGTCGCCCTCGGTGTCATCATCGGCTATGCCGCAGCCGCGGAGACCCGCGACAACTTTGTTCGGGTCGGACACGCCGCCGTCGCGGCCTTCGGCCGTGCCGTCTCCATCGGTGTCATCATCGGCTGTGCCGCAGCCGCAGATGCCCGGATCAACCTTGTTGGGGTCGGTGGGGCAGCCGTCGAGGCAGTCGGCCGTGCCGTCGCCATCGGTGTCGTCGTCGGCCGTGCCGCAACCGCAGATGCCCGGATCAACCTTGTTGGGGTCGGTGGGGCAGCCGTCGAGGCAGTCGGCCGTGCCGTCGCCATCGGTGTCGTCGTCGGCTATGCCGCAACCGCAGATGCCCGGATCAACCTTGTTGGGGTCGGTGGGGCAGCCGTCGAGGCAGTCGGCCGTGCCGTCGCCATCAGTGTCATCATCAGCCGTGCCGCAACCGCAGATGCCCGGGTCAACCTTGTTGGGGTCGGTGGGGCAGTTGTCGATGCAGTCGGCCGTGCCGTCGCCATCGGTGTCGTCATCGGCCGTGCCGCAACCGCAGATGCCCGGGTCAACCTTGTTGGGGTCGGTGGGGCAGTTGTCGAGGCAGTCGGCTGTGCCGTCGCCATCAGTGTCATCATCAGCCGTGCCGCAGCCGCAGATGCCCGGGTCAACCTTGTTGGGGTCGGTGGGGCAGCCGTCGAGGCAGTCGGCCGTGCCGTCGCCATCGGTGTCGTCATCGGCCGTGCCGCAACCGCAGATACCCGGGTCAACCTTATTGGGGTCGGTGGGGCAGTTGTCGATGCAGTCTGCGGCGCCGTCATTGTCGGAGTCGGTATCGGCTATGCCGCAGCCGCAGGCGCCGGGTTCGACCTTCTTGGGGTCGTCGGGGCAGTTGTCGCAGGCGTCGCCGAAGCCGTCACCGTCGGCGTCGGCCTGGCCGGCGTTAGCGTCATTGGGGCAGTTGTCGTCGGCGTCGCATACGCCGTCGCTGTCGGCGTCGGGGCAGGCACTTTCGGTGCAAAACGGAGTGCTTTCCGAGGAACCAAAGCCGCCGCCGGAAGCAATGGTATTGGCGCCATCGCTCAGGGTATAAGAGCCGTTGCCCTGAGCGCAGCAGATACCATCTCCGAAGGAGTCGAAGATGGTGAAAGTATAATCGCCGGCTGCCAGGTTGATATTTTCCACGACGGTAGAGCCAGCCGGCTGAGCACCATAAGGGCCGCCGGACGCAACCACATTATTATTACTGGCATCTTTAACTTCCCAACTGGTCTCACCCGGATAATTATCCAGTGTGATCGTCAAGGTGAGGGCGCTGGCGTAGCAGGGGCAGGGGCCGCAGTTAGAGCCGCCGCAGTCTACGCCAGTTTCATCGCCGTTCTGGATACCGTCGTCACAGGTTGCCGGCAGGCCACAGCCATTGGAAGTGAGCAGGCTCACACGGGCGCCTTCGGGTTCAAAGAGCGCGCGCATCCGCGTTTTCTGCCCTTGCGTGAAGAGGTTCATGCAGGCGTCGTCGGAGTAGTCCATGTAATTCTGGAACATATCTGGCAGGTCGCCGACGGCATCGATGCAAGTGTTAGGGCCGGGATAGGTACAAGGGCTGCCGGTATAGTTGGGGGAGCCGGCATTAGGCGTATCGGCGACGAAGTCGTCGACCGAGCAGTCGCCGTCGCCCCAGATGTGGCGCATGTTGAGCCAATGGCCGACTTCGTGGGTGGCCGTGCGGCCCAGGTTGTAAGGGACTTGGGCAGAGCCGCCGCGGCCCATATAGCGATAATCGATCACTACGCCGTCGGTAGCCGCCGGGCCGCCGGGAAACTGAGCATAACCCAGCGTGCCGCCGTCAATTTCGCAAATCCATATGTTCAGGTAGTCTCCGGTAGGCCAGGCATCTATGCCGCCGGAAGCAGTAAACTTTACATTGTCCCGGACGAGGAAGGGCGTAGTGGTAGTGACGGTGCGCGTGATGCCGCTGGTGGCGGCGCCCTGGGGGTCTACAGTAGCCAGGCAAAACTCAATTTCAATGTCGGCCGCCACGCCTGTAAAATCGGCAGGCGTATTAGCCGCGTCGGTATTCGCTCTTCTGAAGTCTTCGTTCAATACGTCGATCTGCGACTGTACCTGGGCATCGGTGATGTCTTCAGAAGGATCGTCGTAGACGATGTGAACGACAACCGGGATGGTAATGACACCGGCGAGGAGGCTTTTAGGTTGTTGGATAAAGCGTTTTGCCTGACGGTCAATAGCCTGCAGGCGCAGCCCCCTGGCCGGGTCTTTCTGGATCTGTTGCTCCAGATAGTCCATAGTGCCGCAATTGCGGCCATGGGTATGGCGCCCCTGGGCATGGGCCGTGGTGTGAAAACACATTAGGGCCATTAACCCTAACAATAGAAGTTTACATGGATTCATGAAAGTATTAATTGTAGGTTAAAAAATGGGCCTATTCCCTTCCGTGGGGGGCTCAATTTCCGGAGGTTGTCCGGATAGCGTAAGCAGGACTATTTTTTCAGTTTTACAGGACGGCCTGCCCTTGGGAAGGAAATTTACCTTGTGCATAGATTTTCATGTTGTTTATAGTTTTTCTGACAATTGATGCAGGGGGGAACTCACACCTAAAGGTATTGGCTCAGATAGGGGCGCGCCGGACTTTCGGGGAGGGCTGGGCGGACGGGGAGGGTGAGGCGGACATAAAGGAGGGGTGGGGCGGACGGATTTATAGTGGACGGCGGACGGTTGGGGGGCACTGTCCGGGAGTTGGGTATGGAATCCGGGGGCTGTTGGGAATTCGCTGTTTTTATGAAGGCCCCGCTAGTGCTCTGCCAGATAATCAGATGGGTTCTTGCCGAAGCGCCGGCGAAAAATCTTGGCGAAATGTTTCAGGTCGAACAGGCCGACAGCGTAGCAGGCCTCAGCGACGGTGGAGCAGGAATTGTTTTCCAGCAGGAGGCGGGCTTTTTGCAGGCGGGCCTCGCGGAGGTAGTCCGTCGGCGTCATACCGGTGAGTTGTTTGAGCTTGCGGCGCAACTGGCGGCTACTGAGGGAGAGCTCGCCCGCCAGTCCTTCGGGGCCGAAATCGGAATCGCCGATCTGGTGGAGGGCGGCCTTCTCCACCTTTTCCAGCCATTGCTGATCAACGGGCAGGCGCTCTTCGGGCAGGAGGAGTTGCTCCAGGTTGGGAAACTGGGCTTTGGCGCCTGTCTTGCCGCGGCCCTCGGCGGCCTGTTTGCGGCGCCACTCCTGGCGTTTCCGGTAATTTTGGATGAGGTTGGCGGCTCGCGCCAGCAATTCTTCGGTGTCAAAAGGTTTGGCCAGGTAATCGTCGACGCCGAAACGCAGGGCGGCCAGGCGGTCGGACAAGCTGGCGCGGGCGGTCAGCACAATGACGGGCACGCCCTGCCAGCGGGCGTCCGCTTTCAGGGCTTCCAGCAGGCTGTATCCGTCCATCTCGGGCATCATGAGGTCGGTGATGATCAGTTCGGGGCCCTGCTCTTCCTTTACTGCCCGCTCGTCAAGCAGCTCCAGCGCATGGGCGCCATTACTGGCGGGGATAACATCAAAAAAGGGTGAGAGGGTCTCATGGAGAAAGCGGCGCATATCGCTGTTGTCTTCGACGATCAGCACGGTTGTTTGCTCTTTCCCCTTCGGCTTGCTCAGGGTGAGGCCTTCGACAAGCTCAGGACGAAGTTGTTTTTGGGTTGTTCGTTGTTTCTCCGGGAGAGCCTGCGAATCCTGAACATCAGCCCCGTCGCCGCCATTTTTCTCAGCTTCCCATTGATCCCAAGCGCCAAACACTTCTTTTTTGGGAAATTCAAAAACAAAAGTGCTGCCTTCGCCCAGTGTGCTTTCCACGCTTAGAGTTCCACCCATAAGCTGGGCGTATTCGCGGGCGAGGGCCAGGCCGATGCCAGCGCCGCCAGATCCAGCCCCCCCTAGCCCTCCCGAAGGGGGAAGCCCCCCTCGATCCCCCCGTGGGGGGGAAGAAGCAGAAGGGGCCCTCGCCAGCAGGCTCGCTGGCGGAACCTCCCCACTTCGGGGGGATTGAGGGGGACTGGGGCTGGGAGCTTGATAAAACCGCTCAAATATCCTCGGCAAATCATCTGGATGAATACCCCGCCCGGTATCCGCCACGATGGCCTGGACATTGCTTCCTGTGTCCTTCACAGTTACGGCCACTTTGCCATCACGGGGCGTGAACTTCAGGGCATTGGAAAGCAGGTTGAACAGGATGTGTTCCAGCTTATTGACATCGAGCTTCAGCTGAAGATGCCGTTCCGCCTGGAAATTGAACTGCAGTTCGATGCCGTTGGCCTGGGCGTGCGATTCGAAAGTAGAAACCAGGCGCCGCATCAGCGGGTAAAAAGCAACAGTTTCTTCCTGGGGTTCCAGTTGGCGGGCTTCCAACTTATCCATGTCCAGCACCTCTTCTGCCAGGCGCAGCAGGTTTTGGGCGTTGCCTTGGATGAGCTTCAGGCTGGTGAAGGTGCGGTTGTCCAGGTCTGCTTCTTTCAGTATTCTTTTCAGGGGGCTGAGGATGAGGGTGATAGGCGTACGTAATTCGTGGGCCATGTTGGCGAAAAAACGGGATTTGAGTTCGTCGAGCTGGCGCAGTTCGGCGGCTTGTTTTTCAATAAACTGTTTGTCCTGTTCAATCTGGCGGGTGCGCTTTTTTACTTCGGCTTCCAGCTTTCGGGCAGCCTGATTGAGGACGCGTATCCTCCACCACGCGAGGGAGGCAGCCAGGGCGATACATGCCGCCAGGAACCAGAGACGGAGGTAGATGGGGCGCAAAACCACCAGGGGCAGGCTCAGTTCGCGAGCAGACCAATGGCCGCTGGCGCCCTGAGCTTTGACGCGCAGGGTAAAACTGCCATAGAGCAGGCCGTTCACCCGTATGGTATTGTCGGGCTGGTAGGTCCAGGTATCTTGCAGGCCGTCGATGCGATAGGCAAAGCGGTTGTCTTTTGGGCTCTGATAATCCGGGAAGGCGACCTTCAGCAAGAAGGATTTGTTCCTGGGCGCCAACCTGATCTCGTTTGCAGCCAGCAGCGTCGGAGTTTTGTCGATAAAAGCGCCGGTGGCGCCGTCCAGTTCAAGATATCGGCTGATGCCCGGAGACAAGTCCGGCTCCGGTTTTTCCTCCTGAAATTGGCTGGGGTAAAAGGAAATGACGCCCTTCAGCCCGCCAAAATACAAACGGCCGTCCTGGGCCTGATAATGAGAAGTGAAGTTGAATTCTTGGTGCGGCAGGCCGTCGCGCGGCAGGTAGGCGTGGGATTCAAAGCTTTGCTTGTCGAAGCGCATCAGCCCGTAATTGCTCGGCAGCCAGAGCTGTTGCAATTCATCCTCATAAACGGCGTAGATGAGGTTGTGAGACAAGCCATCCCGTTGCGTGAATTGCCGCCAGGTTCCCGCTTCCCGGTCCCAGCGGATAAGGCCGCCGCCGGCGGAGGCGAGCCAGAATATGCCTTCCTTGTCTTTGTAGATGTGCAGGATGTCATCGTGCGGCAGGTGGCCGGTACGGCGGCTGTACTCCGCCACGACACCTTTTTTGGGGTCGAACAGGTACACCCCCTGGCGGGTGCCTATCCAGATGCCTTGCTCATCCTGAAAAAAGTGGTGAATGGTAGCTTGCCGCAGATGCCGAAACCCATTATACGTCGCATCCGTATAGGGGACAATACATTTTTTAACCGTATCGACAAACGCCAGTCCCTCATGTTCGGTCCCTACCCAGATACGGCCCGACCGGCTGTCCGCATGAAGGGCATGGACGCCGCTATACGACTTCCGGCCAGCCCCACCGGGCGGATAAAAGGTGGCTTTTTCTCCGGAAGCGGGATCGTAGCGGTGCACTTTGTAGCTGTAATCGCCAAACCAAAGTATGCCCTGCCGGTCTCTGGCCGCTCCCAGCCAGGCAGGCAGGCCCAGGCCGGTGAAGGAACCGGACGCCTCTTTCACCCAGGCTTCTCCATTCTGAAGGATATATAGGTTGCCCCTTGCATCTTGTATGATGCTTCGGGTGTCGGCCGTGCCTTCCGGTTTCAGGTAGGTGGTAAACGGGTTTTTTTCAACGAAGATGGAAAACAGGCCGTTGTGGGTGCCTATCCAGGCAGTATGGCGGCGGTCAAAGGCGATATAAACCGGAAAAGAGAGCCCGGTGTCTTTCAGGGTGGAAGAAATATCGCAAAGGAAATCGCCATTCGCCTCGAAGAGTAGCAGGCGTTCATTGGAATATATCCACCAGCGGCCTTCGGGGCCGGGATAAACGGGGTTGTCAAAAGAAGGGTGCCAGCCGTACTTTACCGGCTTGCCGCCGGCATCGCGAAAATAAAGCGGCTCGGGCGCCTGCCCCGGCCGGATACCCCATAAGGAAGGGCCGCTACCCGGATCGTTCTTTCCTACCCAGAACCGGTCCTTGCCGGCGCGGATGAAATCCATTGCCTCGGGAAGGGTGGCCTGGTACAGGATTTTTCCAAGAGAATCAAACAGGATGGCCCTGTCTTTATCAAGCAAAGCGGCCTGGCCCGAACCGGAAACCGCCAGGTGAAGCTGCCCGCCGGGCTCATAATACAACAGCCGGGCAAACGCCCGCCCGTCGTAGCGGTAAACCTGCCCATCCTGAAGCAGGATAAACATATTTCCGGCCGAATCGGATTGGAACCCGGCGATTTCTTCTCCGGAAAAGGGCGGCTGCAGCAATACCTCCAGAGGCGTCACTGCTTCGGCAACGGGGTCAAAAATATCGATCACCTTCCTGGGGATGGGGGGCACTCCTACACAGGCCAGCCAGAGCAGCCCGTTGCGGTCTTCCACGATCTGTTCGAATTCGTTGGAGCGAAAGCCGTTCTCTTCCAGTGTATATTGCTGAAATTCAAAGCCGTCAAAGCTGTTGAGCCCAAACCGGGTGGCTATCCAGATCAGCCCCCGCCGGTCCTGCAAGCTGTGCTGGATGTATTGGTTGGATAAACCCTGTGGCACGGCATAATGCTGGTTGGAAACAAGGTAGTTCTGGGCTAAAGCAGGAGCAGGTAAGAGATGGTGCATTAGCCATACAAAACAGAAAGCTGGGAGTTTTTTCCAACCGTGAATGTGCATGGGGTTTAATTGTGCAATTTGTTCTACGTTCGCCTCATGAAAATAGCCTGTACAGTTTAAAGTTAAATAAATATACTGGAAATAGAAAGGCCATTTTGTTAATATCGCTTTTTGCCAAAAGGCCATTTATACCCTCTCCCGCCCTTTAGACAAGCGCTCTTTCCTCAGAACTCCCACCGGTTATTCCTCCGCTCCACATCCGGCAGCCACTCATCCGGGTCGATGAGGATGGACTGTACCGGCCGGGCGGGCCGGTGAGTGAAAAAGTAGGTGTCGCCCTGATTCCAGATGTCCACCGGCAGCTCTTTAAGTTCGACGGACCCG
Source organism: Phaeodactylibacter sp. (assembly GCA_024103175.1). Lineage (GTDB taxonomy): Bacteria > Bacteroidota > Bacteroidia > Chitinophagales > Saprospiraceae > JACJXW01. The sequence goes on along the minus strand of JAGFJE010000672.1, from coordinate 38 downwards.
TCCGCCAATGTGAACTCCACCACTACCGGCATAGGCAT
>JAGFJE010000646.1 GCA_024103175.1 Phaeodactylibacter sp. | reverse complement strand
GAGTGGGTGATCCGGGTATTCCATAACAGCGATCCGCTGCTCTGGGAGCTCGATTCCCGGCAGGTGAATATTACCGAAGACACGCTGCATCTCCTGGAATACCACTACGGCGGCCTGGGCATCCGGGGAAGCAAGTATTGGAGCCCCGACGATAAGGCCCATTTTTACGATACCGCCCGGGTGCTGACCGGCGCCGGAGATGCCCGCCCGGCCGCCAATCATACCCATCCGGGTTGGGTAGCCCTTTATGGCGATACGCCTTCCGGCATGGCCGGCATCGCAGCACTGGATCATCCCGATAACTTTCGCTTTCCGCAAGCTGTGCGTGTGCATCCGGAAATGCCTTATTTCTGTTTTGCTCCCGTTGTCGATGGGCCTTTTGCCCTGGCGCCGGGTGTTCCTCATTTTTCACGTTATCGTTTTGTGGTATTTGACGGCCCGCCGGATGAGCCGGCCCTGGAGCTTTTTTACCGGGATTTCGGAGCGCCGGTTACCGGAAGCCTGGATTGATATTTTGATGATGGGGGATTCCCATTATGGGAAAGGAGCATAAAAAGTTATATTTAGGCATCATTTTAACAAAACGAAATAGAGGAACAGTATTTTTTGTTCCTCCCACCGACGTTCCTGGTAAAGATGGAATGGAGATGTTAACACCTTAAACTTTAAACAAATGTTGAAAGAAGGGAGCCCTTTTTACCTGATCATGATCAGCATCATTGCCGCTCTGGGAGGCCTTTTGTTTGGCTACGATACCGGCGTGATCAACGGCACACAATTCTATTTCAGCAAATATTTTGACTTATCCGCCGCCATGAAGGGGTGGGTCGTGGGAAGCGCCTTGCTGGGGTGTTTTACCGGCGCTCTCCTGTCGGGGCCCCTGAGCCGCATCCTGGGGCGAAAGTATTCTCTGGTGCTTTCGGCATTGCTGTTTACGATGTCAGCCTGGGGGTCGGGGCTGCCCGGCTTCCTGCCAGAGTCGGTTTCCCTGCTGGTGGTGTTTCGCCTGATCGGCGGCCTGGGTATCGGCATCGCTTCCATGAATGCTCCGACCTATATCGCCGAATTGTCCCCGGCCGACATTCGCGGCAGGATGGTCACCTTTTACCAGATGGCCATCGTGATCGGCTTTTTCGTCGTCTTTCTGGTGACTTATTTTATCGGCAGCGGACAGGAAGAAGCATATAACGTCAACCGGGGTTGGCGGCTGATGTTCTGGTCCGAACTGGCGCCCTGCCTCCTTTTCTTCCTCCTGCTTTTCCTGGTGCCCAAAAGCCCGCGCTGGCTGATGCTGAAAGGGCGGGCCGAGGAAGCGCTGGCAGTACTCACCCGGGTGCATGGGCCCGAAATTGCGGAAACCGAAATGCAGGAGATCCGCCAGTCCATCCGCGAAGAGCGGGGCGGCTTGTCCTTTAAGGATATTTTCCGGAAGTCCGTCTTGCCGATTATCCTCATCGGCTCTGTTCTGTCTGCCCTACAGCAGTTTACGGGCATCAATGCGGTGCTGTATTACGGCGCCGACATCTTTGAGAAAGCACTGGGCTTCGGCCAGGAAGATGTGCTGGCCCAGCAGGTGCTGCTTGCGGGCGTGAATGTGGCCTTCACTTTCCTGGCGATGTTCACGGTAGACAAATGGGGGCGCAAACCACTGGTCATCTCCGGCTCGGTAGGCATGCTGGTTGGTTTCCTGATGCTGGGCTCCACGCTGATGGCCGGGCAGGTCGGCCTTCTGTCCCTGATCGGCATCCTGACGTTTGTGGGTTCCTTCGCTATGTCGATGGGGCCCATCGTTTGGGTCATCCTCTCGGAAATGTTCCCCAATTCAATCCGAAGCATCGGCATGTCTATTGCCGTGGCCGTGCAGTGGGGCGCCAATTACCTGGTGTCCCAGAGTTTTCCCATGGTCGTGGAAAGCGAGGCGAATATCAGCGGCTTCTGGAACGGCTCGCTGCCCTACTTTTTATTCATCGGGTTCATTGCCATCATCATCTGGTTTACCTGGAAATTCATTCCGGAGACCAAAGGGCAGTCCCTGGAAAAGATCGAGCACCTCTGGGAGGAGCGGTACGGGGAGATCTGACGGTTCAAATGATGAGATCATGGAAAAAAACAGTTTACTAATCTTGGTGCTGGCCTTCCTCCTGGCCGGCTGTGCCGGGAAGCAGCAGAAGGCGCCGGAAGCAGAACAGCCCCTGGCCCTTTATGAAATGCAGCCTGAAGCAAGCACCCGGTGGGCCAGCTTCGAGAACCCGCAGGCGGCAAAAGGGCAGGGGGGCAAGGAGAACCAGGGCGCCAAAGGACGCGCCTTTGAGCGGTTGGCCCCGGGGGAGCGCAAGGTACTGTTGGATGTGCAGGGCAGCGGCGTCGTCCGCCGGATGTGGATCACCATCATGCAGAAGGACCCGGAAACGTTACGTTCGCTGCGCATCGAGATGTTCTGGGATGGGAACGAGGAACCAGCCGTTTCGGCGCCCTTCGGCGATTTTTTCGGCAGCATTCTCGGCCGGAACGCCGCTTTTCAGAACGAATTCTTTTCCAATCCGGAAGGCCGCTCCTACAACTGCTTCATTCCCATGCCTTTCCGGAAGGGCGCCCGGATCGAAGTGGCCAACGATGCTCCCTATCAGGTGTCCCACATTTTTTACGATGTGAACTTTACCCTGGAGCCTGTCAGTGACGATGCCCTTTACTTCCACGCCTTCTGGAACCACAGCCCGGCAACGGAGCTGGGCGTGGATTTCGAGGTCCTGCCCAAGGTGGAAGGCCGGGGTAAGTACCTGGGCGCCCACATCGGGGCAGTCACCAACCCGGTTTACGAGGATCACTGGTGGGGAGAAGGGGAAGTGAAGGTATTCCTCGACGGTGACAGTGAGTTCCCAACTCTGGTGGGTACCGGCACCGAAGACTACATCGGCACCGGCTGGGGGCAGGGGGTGTACTTCCACCGCTACCAGGGCTGCACCCTGAAAGACGGGCGGTACTGGGGTTTCTACCGATACCATGTGCCTGACCCGGTATACTTCCATGAGGACTGCCGCGTGACGCTCCAGCAGATCGGCGGGTCCGCCCGGCAGAAAGTTGCAGAGCTTTACAATAAGGGCGTCCCCATGATCCCGATATCGATCGATGCCCATGAGGACGGAAAATTCGGGGATTTTGTGCGCCTGCTGGAGATGGACCCCGTCCCTCCACCGGACGACCCGTCGCTGCCCGACGGGCACATGAACTACTACCGGTCCGACCAGGTATGTTCTATCGCCTTTTTCTACCTGGACAAACCGGCTACCGGCCTTCCGGCTATTGAAGGAGTGAATGAACGAATTTACGGCCTGGAGGAGGAGTAATATTTCGAATGGCCCTATAAAACAAAATCAATTCCTTTTTCTATCATTTCTTCATACTGCTGCCGGTTAAAGCGGTACAAAAATGCCCCTTTTTTGGAGTTGGACTTGTCCTTTTCGTCCAGCTTGTCCAGCACGTTCATCGAAAGTATCTTTTTTCGGAAGTTCCGCCGGTCGAACTCTTGCTGGTAAATGGCATCGTACAGCCTCTTCAATTGCGGAATAGTGAACTTTTCCGGCAGCAGCTCGAAACCGATCGGCCGGTATCGGGCTTTTCGGCGAAGCGCCTGTAATGCATTTTCCACCATTTGGTTGTGGTCGAGTATGAGCGGAGGCACAGCGCTGAGGCCAAACCATTTGGCCTGGTAGGTTTCCACGGCCTGCGCTTCCTCCTCGCCAAGGCGGATGAGGGCAAAATAAGCCTGAGAAATGACCCGGGCCCCGGGATCCCTTTCTACTTCTCCGTAGCACCCCAGGGGCTCCATGAAGATCCCGTCCAGCCCGGTATAAGCGCCCAATACCCTGGAGGCCGCCGAGCTGACGCTTTCTTCCGGCTGTACAAAGCTGCCTATTACGGACCACTCCCCCTTAAAGGGCTCTACCTTGCGCTTGAACAGGAGCAGTTTCAGTTCCTCGAGGTCGAAGCCGAAGATGATGCAGTCCACCGCTACCAGGAGAGGAGTGGCGTCCTGATAGAAAGCCTTTTTATGGGTATTGCGCATAAAATTCGGTTGAAGATTTGAATTCCCAAAAATAAGCGGAATTTTACACTTGTGAAGTACGTGTAAAAAATACACTTTTAAGAAAGGAGTTAAAGGTATTAGTTTTATACATTAATTGCAATGGCAGCCTGCCCTGTGGAATAAATACAAATTCCACAGGGTGAACCAAAATTTTTTGGCGTTTTCAGGGCATCTACGCAAAACGTTACATCTTTTATTCCCATCTTCAATATAATTTTCTAAGGCGAAAGCCGCTTTGATACTCAGATTATGCTGTATTTTGATGGAAAATTGAAAAAAAATTTTGAACTACCAAAAACAAGTGTTTATTTTACGCTTGTAAAAGTGCCCACGGACAATCTTATTTTAGTTCAATACGCAGAAGCCTTAATACATTTTCATGAAGTTCAAATGGGGGCAAAAGAGAGAGCTTGACTAGGTGAATGGTTGGAACGGCCTGTTTGCTATTACTCAATCTGTAACATACTTTTATAAACAAACTAAAAGGCGAAGACATGGAACTAAAGACCCTGGCCAGGCAATTTTTAACATTTGGACTGTTATTTATTGCGAGTTTCCCACTTACCGCCCAAAGCTCACCAGGCCTCCAACCGATTTTTCCGGAAAGTGAGGCTGCTGTCCATCTCGACCAGGCTGGAATTGCCGGCGCATCCAGTTCGGTTAATTCTCTTCTTACGGCCAATAATCCGGCCTTTAGATCCGATGTTGGATTTGTAGAAGCAGATCCTGCAGAAAAAACCATTACGGGGAAAGTTACGGACGAAAACGGCGACCCGCTCATCGGCGCTACCGTGGTTGTAAAAGGATCTTCTTCGATCGGCACGGTAACGGACATCGATGGCAACTACGAACTGGCCGTCCCCGATGACGCCGCCGTTCTGGTTATTTCCTATGTTGGTTACCTGAGCCAGGAAGTACCGATCAATGGGCGGACTACTATCGACGTGGCCCTCCAACAAGATATAGCCAAGCTGGAGGAGGTTGTCGTCGTGGGTTACGGTACGGCAAAATCCCGGGAGATCACCAGTTCCATTGTTTCTGTAGATGCGGAAGACTTTAACCGGGGTAACGTCAACGACCCCACCCAATTGTTGCAAGGCAAGGTGGCTGGTTTGCAGATTGCCAGAGCGGGCAGCAACCCGAACCAGCCTTTCGCGATCAGGCTGAGAGGGCTGTCCACTTTAGGGCAAAATTCGGAGCCTTTGGTCGTTATTGACGGGGTCATCGGTGGTTCGCTGGATATCTTGGACCCCAACGATATCGAATCCATCGAGGTATTAAAAGATGCATCGGCGGCTGCCATATACGGCACTCGGGGTAGTTCCGGAGTGATCATCGTGACGACCAAGTCGGGGGCCAATGTCTCTGACACCCGTTTGGATTACAATGGTTATGTGGCTTTTGAAAGCGTCCAGAATACCCACCCCATTGCATCGCCTGAACAGTTTATCGAAGCGGGGGGGCAGGACCTGGGGTCGAGAACCGATTGGATAGATGAAATTACGCAAACCGGCATTTCCAATGTTCACAACATTGCAGTGACCAGTAACAACCGTTCTTCCAATTATCGTGCTTCCGTCAATTATCGCGATGTAGCCGGGGTGCTGACCGGCCGCGGGTTCGAGCAATTCAACGCGCGGTTAAATTTCACCCAGAAGCTGCTGAATGACCGTTTAAGGCTCACTTCCATTGCCTCGTTTACACAGCGCGATAGCGACTTCGGTTTTCCTCAGGCATTGAGGTATTCGACGAACTTCCCGCCGACGGCGCCGGTTTTTGACCCAAATTCTGCTTCGGGTTATTTCCAGACCGGCACCCAGGATGTGTTCAATCCAGTTGAACTGAACGAAATAAACACCAATATCGGCCGCAACAAGGGGGTTATCGGAAATTTTAAAGCAGAATATGAGCTGCTGGAAGGGCTTTCCGTGATGGCCAATTATTCCATCCAAACGCAAAGTAACCTCACGGGCACCTACATCAGCAACAACTCTCTGTGGGCCAACGGTAACGCTCCGGCCAACAACGGCATTGCAACCAGGACGTCCAGCGATGATGTAAATGAGCTGTTTGAGTTCACCTCTTCTTACGAAGGCGAAAAAGGAGATCTGACGTATACGGTCTTAGGCGGCTATTCCTTCCAGGAACTCACTACGGAAGGGTTTTCGGTGACCAATACGGATTTCATTACCAACGAGGTTACCTTCAACAACCTGGGATTGGGGAACGGTTTCAATAACCCGGCCGGGACCAGGAGCGCGAGTTCCTTCAAAACAAGCTCCCGGTTGATCGCATTTTTTGGCCGGGCGAGCCTGAATCTGGATAATGCCTATTACTTCACGGCGAGCTACCGGAGGGAAGGTTCTTCCCGTTTCGGCGCCAACAACCGTTGGGGTAACTTCTGGTCCGTGAGCGGAGGGGTAGACCTGGCCACTGTCGCCAATTTAGGGTTTTTTGACAACCTGAAGCTCAGAGCCGGTTATGGGGTAACCGGCAACCCTCCGGCTGACGCCTTAGCCTTTCTTGCGGTGCTGAGAAGACAGGGTTCCGGGTTTGTAAACGGTGAGTTCGTCCCGGCGATCGGCCCGGGTTCCAATCCTAACCCCGACCTGAAGTGGGAGGAAAAAGGAGAACTGAACCTGGGGCTGGATTTTGCTCTGCTGGATTACAGGCTGTCCGGTAGTGTCGATTATTTTATCCGCAATACGTCGGATCTGTTGAATACGATCTCCGTGCCCACTCCTCCCAATGAGTTCGGAACTTCCCTGGTAAACGTCGGCGAGTTGGAAACGAAAGGGCTGGAAGTGCAATTGAATTTCAAAGCATTGGAGCGAAAGGATTTCTCATGGGATATTTCGGCCAATTATTCTACCTTCAAGACCACGCTGGTGCAATGGAACCTGGACGAGGATGTCGTACTCAACAGAGGCAATATCGGCCCTCCCGGTTTGAACAACACCTTTATTTCCAGATTGTCGGAAGGGGATGAAATTGGCCAGTTGCTCGCGCCCATCTTCGTGCGTTACAACGACGATGGCGTCGCCGTCCTGTTGGATAAAGACGGAAACGAAACCACCGAACGGAATACTGATGATTTTGTGGTAGTGGGCAACGGTTTGCCGGATTTCAACCTCGGGATAAACAACTCTTTGCGCTTTAAGAATCTTGACCTGAACTTCTTCTTGCGGGGAAGCTTCGGCCATTCTCTGGCCAACATCAGCCGCGCCTATTTCGAACACCCGGCGGTTTCCGGCAGGCAAAATATCATCATCACGGATTTTTACAACCCTCAGGACGCTCAGACGGATGCCTGGCATTCCGCCTATGTCGAGGATGCCTCCTTCCTGAAGCTGGACAACGCCACGCTGGGGTACACCTTCAATTTTGCCAAGAACAGCGCTTTTCGGGCCCTCCGGCTGTATTTCTCCGGCCAGAATATTTTTGTGATCACCGATTACACCGGGGCGGATCCCGAGGTGCGCTATTTTGACCCCGGGCCCAGCACGGAAGGCAACAGCAACAACCAGTTTGCAGGCGATATTCTGGTGCCCGGAATTGACCGGCGGGTAACTTATTTCCCGTCAAGGATATGGACCTTGGGTTTAAATGTGAGTTTCTAATGGCTTAAACTTTCACAACTATGAAAAAGATCAGCATAATCTTCATCATATTAATGGGTTCAGGTTTGTATAGCTGTACAGACCTGGAGCCGGAGATTTTCAGTGAGATCACCCCTGAGAATTTCTTTAAGGATGAAAACCAGTTAGCGGCGTTTACCGCTGCGGCCTATACGCCGCTCTATCAATACTGGAGCAACCACGAAGTGAATGAGTTGACCACCGATGTGGCCACCGTCCCCATTCGTTCCAACGGCGGCTGGAACGACGGGGGCCTATGGCCCCGCCTGGTGGAGCATAACTTTAACCCCCTGGATTTTGTCGACGGGAGATGGAATGCCTGGTTTGGCGGGGTCGGCACCTGCAACCGCTTATTGGAAACCCTGCAGGCCAACCTGGAGCCGAACGATCCGGTCATTGCAGAACTCAAAGCCTTGAGGGCCTTTTATTTTTACATGGCGCTGGACCTTTTCGGCAATATTCCTCTGGAGACCAGGTTCGCCGAGGCTGACGCCCAACCGGCGCAAAGTTCGCCCGCCGAGGCATTTGCTTTTATCGAAAAGGAACTGCTCGACGCCATTCCCAACGCCACGGAAAGTACGGCGGCCTATGCCAAGATGAATAAGTGGGTGGCTTATATGGTGCTGGCCAAGCTGTATATCAACGCAGAGCGGTTTGGCGCCGGGCCGCATTACCAGGAAGCCGCCGATGCGGCTAACGCCATAATTGGCAGTGGGGTATATAGCCTGGAAAGCGGTTATTTCGCCAACTTCCTGCTCGAAAACGAAGGTTCCGCCGAAAACATGTTCGTCGTTCCTTACGACCGGGTCAATGCCGGCGATTTTGCCATCCGCTGGCAGGCGCTGCACCAGTCTGCCAACCCCACTTTCGGCATTTCCGGAGGGGCTACGCCCTGGGGCGGGTTTAGCATACAGGAAGACTTTTACAACGCCTTTGACGACAATGACAAGCGCCGTGGGATGTTCATTATCGGCCAGCAGTATACCGTAGAAGCAGAACCCACTTTTTCGGAAGAACTTGGTTTTTTCTACGCGAACCCCAAGGATGAATTCAGGTTGATCAACTGCGTAGAAGATTATGACAACTATACCACGGCGGCTGACCGGGCCGCCTTCGGCTGGCCCGACAAGACTTCCGACCAGTTGACAGATGAAGAAAGGCGGGAGTTTTGTAATATCGACATTACGCCGGGGTATGAATTCAGCGCCGACGGCAGATGTTTGTACCGCAACGGCGCCCGTTACGGTAAGTTTGAATATCCCATCGGTATCGCCGGCGGTGGTTCGAACGACTTCCCCATCTTCCGTTTCGCCGATGTATTGCTGACAAGAGCAGAGGCCCTCTGGCGCCTGAATGCAGGAAGCGCTGAAGCCCTCTCTCTGGTCAATCAGATCAGAGGCCGCGCCGGCCTCGATCCGCTTTCAGCATTGACCGAAGACGATTTGTACTGGGAGATCAAGAAGGAGCTGGCCTTGGAAAACCAGTCTCGGGCGACGACCATCCGCTTTGGCCACTGGCAGGATGGTTGGTTCCTGAAAGAAGCCAACCCGGCGGAAAAGTATAAAGAGTTTTATCCGATTCCGCAAAATCAGCTGGATGCCAACCCTAACCTGTCGCAGAACCCGGGATATTAGAGCATCTTGCGCCAACGAGGGTTTCACTACTTCCCGTTAGTTGTATGCTGCCCTCTGTTTTTTCAGGCGATTTGCTAAGAAGAGAAGCTTTTTGCTTGTATGGGGTTAGCGTTGAGGTGACATCTTTTTGGCCTATGAGCCTGGCGATCAAGCCTATTCCCCCGCGGATTGAGAGGCAAAAAGGTGTCGTCTCAACCTCGCGATGACATCCCGAAAAAATGCCGGGACAGGCTCTTTCGCCATTGAAATTACAGGTATAACAGCTATAGTCCGGTGTATGGCGAAAGATGTCACCTGGAACAACAATAAGCATGTTCTTTTGCTTCTCTTCTTAGCTGTTACCTTTTATACTCAACGGCAATAGGTTTTGTGCATTTGTGGGTGGACTTCCCCTTTAGGGGATTTGAGGGGCTGGGAGGGCTAATGCACAAAACCTATTGCAACCAAGTATAGCATGAATACGCCGTAACTTTCCGAAATGGCCTTTTATATGGGAGCAACACAGTGCAGTAAGAAAGTAAGCGTACTAAAGATTTCAGTGTGGCAGGGGTGCTTGATGTTCCTTCTTTCGTTTTTGTGCCTGGCTTGCGAATCTCCCTCCTTTTCGGAAGAAAATGCCCTATTCAGCCTGGTGGATGCTCCGGAAGCCGGAATTCATTTTGAGAACAGGCTTACCTACACCGAAGCTTTTAACGTCTATCTTTATCGCAGCTTCTATAACGGAGCCGGCGTTGGCCTGGCCGATTTTAATAAAGACGGCAACCTCGACCTTTTTTTTTGCGGGAACCAGGTGGACAATGCCCTTTACCTCGGAGATGGCAATTTTCAATTTAAGGATATCAGCGAGGCCGCCGGCGTTCGCAGCCCTAAATCGTGGTCAACCGGCGTGAGCATCGTCGATATCAATCAGGATGGCTGGCTGGATATTTACATCTGCAAGGGCGGCGACCCGAATGATGAGAATCGAAGAAATGAACTCTTCATCCACCAGGGGCTCAACGCTGACGGAATTCCCTATTTTGTAGAAGAAGCAGCAAAGTATGGAGTCAACGACCTCGGATTTTCCATTCATGCCTGCTTTTTTGATTATGACCGGGACGGCGACCTGGATATGTATTTATCAAATAATTCGATTAAACCGACCGATATCATTTTTGACGCGAAGAAAGGACTGCGTGAACAAAGAGATCCCGGAGGAGGGAATAAATTGTACCGGAATGACAACCAGTTTTTCACTGATGTCAGCCGGGAAGCCGGTATTTATTCCAGCGCCATCGGGTATGGCCTGGGCGTTGCCATAGCGGACGTCAACCGGGACAACTGGCCGGATATCTACGTGGCCAATGATTTTTTCGAAAAGGATTACCTCTACATCAATCAGCAAAACGGTTCCTTCAAGGAATCAATTAACCAGTATGTGCCGGAATTAAGCCTGGGGTCTATGGGCGTGGATATCGCCGATATGAACCACGACGGCTATCCGGAGATCTTTGTCACCGAGATGCTGCCGGAAACAGAGGCCCGCCTGAAAACAAAAGCCGTTTTCGATACCTGGGATCAATATGCCCTGAAAGTAAGAAACGATTATCACCATCAATTTCCCAGAAATGTTTTTCAACTCAACCGGGGCGGCATGCACGGCGGCCAGGTTCTGTTCAGTGAAATTTCGCGCCTGGCAGGCGTAAGCGCCACCGACTGGAGTTGGGGCGTTCACCTGGCCGATTTTGACCATGACGGCAACCGGGAAATTTTCGTCACCAACGGCATTGCCAAAGACTTGCTCGACCAGGATTACATCGACTTTTATTACGACCCTTCGCGGGTCAGGGAAATGCTTAGAACCAAAGGGGCCGCCATTAAAGACCTGATCGACCACATGCCTTCCCAGCCGGTCCCCAACTATATGTTCTCGCAAATTGCACCGCTGAAATTTGAAAATGTATCGGCCCGCTGGGGCCTGGGCCAGCCTGGGTTTTCAAGTGGGGCCAGTTACGGCGATATCGATAACGACGGTGATCTCGACTTGGTAGTCAGCAACATCAACGCCCCTCCTTTCCTGTATAGAAATGAATTGAACCGGGCTGAAAACCATTTCGTGAACCTCAAAATTTACAACCGGGATGGCGCTACCGTATCAGTAGGAGCCCAGCTTACACTTTATGCGGGCGGCAGGCAGTATTTCCAGGAGCTCTACCCCATGCGCGGGGCCATGTCTACTGTAGATGATCGATTACACATCGGCATAGGGCAGGCGGAACAGGTGGACTCTCTCTTGATCTTATGGCCTGACGGGACTCAGCTCACAGAGAAAAACATCAGGGCCGATCAGTTCCTGGCTTTTACCCAACCTCCCCCCGGCCGAAGCGGCTTGCCTGTTGCTGCCCGGCAGGGCGCTACGCCTTTATTGTTGCCGCAGGAAAGTTTCCCCGGCCTGGACTTTGAACACCAGGAGAACGATTTCGTGGATTTTGACCGGGAAAGGTTGCTTTTTCATATGCGTTCCAATGAAGGCCCCAGAATAGCGGTAGGAGACGTGAATGGCGACCGGTTGGATGATTTTTTTGTAGGTGGCGCCAAAGGTGCTCCCGGAGCGCTTTTTATACAGGGCCGCGATGGGTTTAAACGCTCGAACGCGGCCGTTTTTGAACAAAACAGGCAATCCGAAGATATCGATGCCGTTTTCTTCGATGCCGATAATGACCAGGACCTGGACCTGGCGGTGGCCAGCGGAGGATATGAATTTTCTCCCAATGACTTCGCCCTGGCCGACCGCCTTTATATCAACGACGGGCGAGGAAATTTTCAATTATCCGCCCAGGCGTTGCCTACTTATAAACTTGCTTCGACGTCCGTCATCGTTCCATCTGATTTTGATCAGGATGGAGACCTGGACCTGTTTCTGGGAGGGCGCCTGGTTCCTTCTCTATTTGGGATACCTGCTCCGAGTTTCTTGCTGGAAAATGACGGGAAGGGGAAATTTACCGATGTTACCCAGGATAAAGCTCCTGAATTTATGGAGCTGGGCCTGGTTACCGATGCGCTTTGGTTCGACCTGGACCTGGACGGAGACGAAGACCTGGCCGTCGCCGGAGAATGGATGCCGGTCCGCATATTTGAAAACAAAAAAAACGGCCTGGTGGAAATAACCCGGGAAGTGGGGCTCGGTTCTACTGCCGGCTTTTGGAATGTGCTGGAAAAAGCCGACCTGGACGGAGACGGGGACCAGGATATCATCGCAGGCAACCTGGGAGAGAATAGCGTTTTCAAAGCCAGCGCTGAGCAACCAATGCTCATGTACGTAAATGACTTTGATGGAAACGGGCGCATTGAACAGGTCATCAGCGTTTATCATGGGGCTGATGCCTACCCCCTCTGTATGAAGAAGGAGCTGACCCGACAAATGCCCTACCTGCTGAAAAGATACCTCAGGCATGCCGACTACGCCGAAGAACGGGTGCAGGATATTTTTACGGAAGAACAACTGAAACGTGCGGCCGTATACCGGGTTTTTCAAACAAGATCAGGCATATTCTGGAATGAACAAGGCCATTTTACCTTCCAGCCCTTGCCGTTGGAAGCTCAGCTTGCCCCCGTTTACGGTATACAGGCCGTGGATGTCGATAAAGACGGCCGGCCGGATATCCTTTTGGGAGGTAATCAATTCAAAGCCAAGCCTCAGACGGGAATATACGCCGCCAGCAATGGGCTGCTTCTCAGGAATATGGGCCAAAAACACTTTGATCCGCTTTCCGCAGCCCTGTCCGGCATTAATATCGATGGACAAGTTCGAGACTTTGAGAAGATCAAGATCGGGGATCGCCAGTACATCATGGTGGCGAGAAACCATTCATCAATAACATTTTATCAGTTGAAATGAGAAGTATTTTTTTTCTGGCCAACTTGTTTCTAATCGGAATTCTGAGCAACGGCTGTTCAAAGGAGCAGTCTTACGACGCCATTGCCCGTTATGAATTGAGCCGGAATGAACGTTTCGACACCCTGATCTACGGGATTCACTTCGGCATGGTGTACCAGGATTTTTATGATTACTGCTTCCAGATGAATCAAAAGGGGATCTTTATGCCTAAACCGGATGAAAGTGGGGTGCGCACCGTGCTGGACGGCCCCTTTAATGCACCGGTAGTACTGGAGTTTTTCCCGATGGCGCAAGTAACCGACGGGCCGATCGTCAAATTGAGCGCTACCCTGCGCTACAAAGATTTTTCTTTTTATGACCGGCGGTATTCCATTGAAAACCTGGCCAGGGAAGCCATGCTTTATTTTGAGCAGGAGTACGGCGGGCGCAAGTTCATTGCGGTGCCTCAGAAAGATAAGCTGATCAAGAACTACTTTGTTAAGCTCGACGGCAACCGAAGGGTGACGCTAATGCCTTCTCCGGACGGCGCCGCCCTGAAAATTATGTTTGAGGACCTTTCCCGGGTGGTTAACCCCATGCCTTTGGGAATTGAATAATGTTGGATACTAGAAAATAAGAATGAAAAAGTGTCTTCACATATGGCCTTTATCAGTTCTGCTGGCCCTGTCGGTAAGTGGGTTTCAGGCTTGTACAAGTAAGCCTCCCGCCGAGGGGCCCCTGTTCGAATCTATGTCCTCACAGCAGACCGGGATAGATTTCGAGAACACCCTCACCTATACCAACAAATTCAACATCTATAAATATCGAAACTTTTACAACGGCGGGGGCGCCGGCCTCGGCGACGTCAATAACGACGGCTTGCTCGACATCTACTTAACGGCTAACCTGCTGCCCAACCGCTTGTATCTGAACCGGGGCAATTTCGAATTTGAAGATGTTTCCGCCGAAGCGGGGGTGCAGGGGAACAGGGCCTGGTCTACGGGCGTATCTATGGTGGATATCAATGCCGACGGCTGGCTGGATATTTACGTTTGCAATTCCGGCGATGTTGAAGGAGATAACAAACAGAACGAATTTTTTATCAACAACGGCGACGGAACGTTTACCGACCGCGCTCAGGAAATGGGATTAGCCGATCCTGGCTATTCTACGCACGCCGCCTTTTTTGACTACGATAAGGATGGCGACCTGGATGTCTACCTTCTCAACAATTCCTACCAGGCCATCGGGAGTTTTAATTTGCGCAAAAACGAACGCCCCAAACGCGACAAACTGGGAGGGGATAAATTGCTGCGCAATGATGGCGGCAAGTTTACCGATGTGAGCGAGGAGGCGGGCATCTACGGCAGCGTTATTGGTTTTGGCCTGGGCGTCGGCCTGAGTGACCTGGATAAAAATGGCTGGCTCGACCTGTACATCTCCAATGATTTTTTCGAGCGTGATTATATCTACATGAATAATGGAGACGGCACTTTCACCGAAAGCCTGGAACGGCAAATGCGGTCCATAAGCGTCGCATCCATGGGCCTGGATATCGGCGACCTGAATGCAGATGGATATCCCGAGATATTCGTCTCCGAAATGCTGCCCGAAACCGAAGAGCGCTTCAAAACGACCATGACCTTCGAGAACTGGGATAAGTATCAGTACAACCTCGAAAACGATTATTACCACCAGTTTACCCGAAATATGCTGCACCGCCACAACGGAGAGATCCCGGGCCGCGGGATTACCTTCAGTGAAATAGGGCGATTGGGCGATGTAGAAGCCACCGATTGGAGTTGGAGCAGCCTTATTGCAGACCTGGACAACGATGGCCATCGCGACCTCTACATCACGAATGGCCTGGCGCAGGATATTCTCAACCAGGACTATTTGATGTACGTCTCCAGCGAATCTATCGCCAGGATGGTCATCCAGGACCGGGGCGTGGATTACAAGCAACTGATCGACATCATTCCCGTAAACCGCATTCCGAATTATGCATTCGCCGGTGACAGCCGCTTCCATTTCAAAAATAAAACCGAGGAGTGGGGCCTGGCGCAGCCGAGCCACTCCAATGGCGCCGCTTACGGTGACCTCGACAATGACGGCGACCTGGACCTGGTCGTCAATAACGTGAATATGCCGCTGTTCGTGTACCGCAACAACACCTCCCTGTCATCCGGGCAAAATAACTTCCTGGCCGTTGAACTGAAGGGGGAGCGTGGCAATAAAAACGCCATCGGCGCCAAGGTGCTTCTCAAAGCAGAGGGTAAGGTCTTCTACCAGGAGCAAAACCCGGCCAGAGGTTTTCAATCGAGTGTAGATCCTCGCTTGCACTTTGGCTTGGGAACTATTCAAAAAGTCGACACCCTTGTGGTGGATTGGTACTACGGTAAACAAACCGTATTGCTGGATGTCGCAGTCAACCAGCAGTTAACCCTGCAGGAAACTGACGCCCGGGCCGGCGTTTATAAAGAACCTGCGGAGCCCCGTAGCCCATTGTTTAAAGAGGCGCCTTCCAAAACGCCCGGCTACCGCCATCGGGAAAACCGCTTCAGCGACTTCGACCGGAACCGCCTGATCTATCACATGACATCAACCGAAGGGCCAAAATTGTGCGTGGGGGATGTTAATAATGATGGGTTGGATGACTTCTATGTCGGCGGAGCCATCGGCCAGGCAGGTATGCTTTGGGTACAAAATGCTGATGGCAGTTTCCGCCCGGGTAGTCAAAGTATTTTTGAAAAAGATACAGGCGGAGAAGACCTGGCGGCGCTTTTTTTCGACGCCGATGGGGATGCCGGCCAGGACCTTTACGTTACCTCCGGCGGTAGCGAGTTGTCGGCCAATTCCTTTGCGTTGGTAGACCGCCTGTACCGGAATGATGGCAGCGGCCGGTTTAGCCGGGATCAGCAGATCCTGCCTGCCGGAAAACCGGAAAGTACGTCTTGTGT
>JAGFJE010000627.1 GCA_024103175.1 Phaeodactylibacter sp. | reverse complement strand
GGCGCCAACGGCAATGGCAACGGTACAGTCAACTACTCCGTGGCTTCCAACAGCGGCGCTTCTGCCAGGACGGGAACCATCTCCGTCGCCGGCTTGGTGTTCACCGTTAATCAGTCGGCTTGCAACATTTCCATTTCTCCGGCTAGTGCTTCCTTCCAGGCGGCTGGCGGGACGGGCTCGGTGAATGTTTCGGCTCAGCCGGACTGTTCCTGGTCAGCACAGAGTAATGTGGGATGGATCACCATCACATCCGGCGCCAGCGGCAATGGCAATGGTATGGTCAATTTCTCGGTGGAGATGAACAACAGCACGGCGCCCAGGACCGGGGCCATCTCCATCGTGGGTGTGGCTTTTTCTGTTACTCAAGCCGGGATTATTACAGGGAGCGAGGAAGTAGGCCCTACTGCGGCCGGAAAGTTTGAGCTGTGGCAGAACTTTCCAAATCCGTTCTCTGGGGAGACTACCATCCGGTATCATTTACCAGTTTCTGCAAGGGTAACCCTGGAAATATTTGATCCTTGGGGCGGAAGGGCCCAGGCTCTGGTAGATGAGCAGCAAAATGCGGGCCTCCATACGGTTGTCTGGAATGGGCAGGATGCGGCCCCCGGTATGTATATTTACCGGATTGTGGCTGGTGGTTTTATGAAGGCAAAAAAGATGCTGCTGCTGCGGTAGAGATCTGGAAGGGAACCTTTGATGAGCAACACAGGTTATTAAGTCAATCTGTAACGGCGCTGAATATTTCAAAATATCTATGACCGCAAATCAAAAAATCAAAGAAGAGATAAAAGAAAGGATTGACAAGTTATCACCGGAAGAACTTCATGAAGTGCTTGGCTTTTTAAAAAGCATGGAGGGCGCCAGCCCCCAAGCCCAAAAGATCCTTTCTTATGCCGGGATATGGAAAGATATGGACATGGAGCTGTTTGAGGGCCTAACTACCAATCTTCATGAAAACCGCGTAGCTGGCAACCGGCCAATTGATATTGAATGAAAGAAGCATACCAGGATATCGTAGATTGGCTGGCTAAGCTCAATCCCCAGGAGGTCATAGCTTATACTCCTGATAAAGCTACTCTGGACCGCGTACAGGAGTTGGTTCTCAAGCAGAGTGCCGGTAAGCTTACTGACGAGGAAAAAGAGGAGCTGAACTATTTCTACTACCTCGAAAATATGCTGGGCCTGGCAAAGGCAAGAGCTCACCAATTGCTCCGGGCGTGAATAAATTTTTCTCCAATAGGAGAATCACTTCGTCCAATCCTCCAGCTTTAATCCTTGCAACCTGTTGAAGTGCCTGATATTATTGGTCACTAAGGTCAGGCCATGGGCTACCGCTGTGCAACCAATAAGTAGATCGAAATCGTCAATTAGCAGACCTGTCTTCCGAAGGCGGGCTTTTTCCTTTGCGTAGAAGTCGATCGCGGATGTGATGGGCATGACCCGAATAAACTCAAGGAGCGCTTCTATTTCCTTGATGTGCTTTTTCGGCTGCTGACTGTAAAGAGCTCCATATTTTAATTCCGCCAGTGTTATTTCAGAAATCAAACAGTTGCCTATGCCCACGGCATCCAACTTTTCTTCAATGCCATATTTGCCCTTGAAGAAGAAAATCACAATGTTGGTATCCAGTAGATGGCTCAATCGAAGGATTCAATTTTACGGTTTACGGCCCGGCTCTCTCTGATAAACTGAATCAGCTCTTCTGCACTTTGCTCATCATCTGCCCAGGCTCCATATAGTTTTTTCCATTCGTCGTTTTCCTTCTTTTCTTCCGGTTCAGAAACCTTAAGTGAGTTGATTAGCCGAGATGCTAGCTCCAACCGGTTTTCAGCGCTCAGCTGACTGAGCAACGCCCACCAGGTTTCAAGAAGTTTATTATTGATATCGGCTATTTTCATGCTGTTATTTTTTGTAAAGATAGGGAAATATTGAAGTAGATACAATTGCTCTTAAAACAAACCTCACCGGCAAAAAGTGCCTGGATGTTTTGAGCTTTTTACGTATGCTCTCCATCAATTGCTACGACATAAAACACAATGTTAAACAAGCGATTCACTGATTCCCCCTATCTTCCCTCCCGGAAAACAGCAAGAGGTGTTAAGATTCATTCTTTCGGACTTTGGACGCCCCCGGGGAAAAGTCGGAAGTCGGAAATGCGAAGTCGGAACGTGGCCCGGAATGAGCACTAAGCACCCATTTTGCCCCCCTCCATTCCAACTTCCGACTTCGCACTTCCGACTCAAAATGGCTGTACGTCCAAAGTCCCGACTCTTTAACACACTCAAGTTACTGCTATGAAAACCCTCCTGGTTCTCCTGTTCTGCCTCCTGGCCCTGGCTGGCTATGGGCAACAGCCTTTTCCTTCTGATGCAAGGGCGCCCGTCACCACCAACATCCTCCAACGCTTCGGGGGCGCCCGCTGCCTGCAGCGGGGCGAGGCTACCGTACAGCTCAAAGCGTACGGCTTTCACCAGTTCCGCCAACTGGCGCCTTTCTTCAAGCCGATGGACACCTATCCGTTCTGCATCTATTTCCGGGAAAGGGAAGACGGGCCGCTGTATTTCCTCTTCAAAGGCTTCTGCCGGGGGATGCATGTCACAGTGCCCTTAGCTTACCGGGGCTGGTACTACGTGGTGGTGTTCGACGAGCAACAGCCTTCGCTGCTGGAGATCGACGCCCGCCAGCTGGAGGTGAAGGTAGAATATGCTGCGGCTTGTGTGCTGCATGAAACCCAAAATCACTAAGCTATGAAAACTGTTTTCCTGTTTCTTTTACCGTTCTTTTTCTTTGCCTGCCAGAAGGGCGCCTCCCTGGACGAACTACCGGATAATCCAGCCGAGGCCCCGCCTGCCCGGGTGGATACGCCGGCGGCTTCCGCCTCCTGCCCGCACCCGGAATTTGATCCGCCGGAGATTGTGCCGGGCACCGCCAATTGCCTCGATCCCTGCCAGTTCGTCTACGAGGGGTGGGTGGATTTTGAGGAAGGGGTGCTGGAAGTGAATTGCTGGCGCCGGCCCCCTCTCCTCCCCTGCCCTCTCGTTCAACATCGACAGCACCATCATTGGACACTATTGATAGCCAAGATGTTGCGGAACGCCCCAAGTCATTCCGACTTCCGCGTTCCGACTTCCGACTTTGTCCAACGCTAGAATGGTAGCCCAAAAATCCTTTCCTTTGTTTTCAGCGGCCTGGCGAATGGCGGCCGTCCTCTCCCGATAGTTATCGGGATCAGCCGGGTAAAAATGAAGGAATTTTACCCGGCTGAGCTTACGGCGGAGACGGGGATTGGGTGAGGCCGCTGGCCCAACAATATAACCATGCAGCAATTTAACCATGCACCATATCGAACCCGGTTCACCGAGCCGTGGCGCATCGCCCCGCTCATCACTTTCCGCATCCTTTTTGGCGGGCTGATGATGGCCGGGGCCGTGCGCTTTATGCTCAGCGGCTGGCTGGAGCGGCTGTATGTGGAGCCCCGGTTCTTCTTCAAATTCTATGGGTTCGAATGGGTGGAGCCGCTGGGGCATGTGGGGATGTACGTGCTGTACAGCTTGATCGCCATCAGCGCCGCTATGGTCATGCTGGGCCTGTTCTACCGGCTGGCGGCGGTGGTTTTCTTTTTCACCTTCACCTACAGCGAGCTGATCGACCTGACAAACTATCTGAACCACTATTACCTCGTCTGCCTGCTTGCCTTTTTGATGATCTTCCTGCCGGCGCACCGGCGTTTCTCGCTCGATGTGCGGCGGCGCCCCGCCCTTGCCGTTACGCACATCCCGGCCTGGGTGATCCACATCCTGATGCTGCAGGTAGGGCTGGTTTACTTTTTTGCGGGTTTCGCCAAGCTCAATGCCGACTGGTTGTTCCGCGCCATGCCGCTGGCCGCCTGGCTGCCCACCAAAGCCGACTGGCCGTTGCTGGGGCCTTTGTTCGAACAACCCTGGATGGCCTTTGCTTTTAGCTGGGCGGGCGCTATTTATGACCTGACGATACCTTTCTGGCTGATGTGGCGCCCCAGCCGCCCCTTCGCCTACGGGGCCGTCCTGGCCTTTCACCTGCTGACCAAACTACTCTTCAATATTGGCCTGTTCCCCTTCATTATGATCTTCAACACGCTGATCTTCTTCCCGGCGGCTTTCCACGAGCGGCTGCTGGGCAGGATCGGTTATGAGCCGGGCCAGGAACGGGTGGAATATACTTTTCCCCGTATCGGCGGGAAAGCCCTTCGGCCTGCGCTGGCCCTGTATTTCAGCTTCCAACTGCTGTTCCCCCTGCGCTTCCTGCTCTACCCGGGCGATGTGCTGTGGGCCGAACAGGGCTACCGCTTTGCCTGGCGGGTAATGCTGGTGGAGAAGGCCGGGCAGGCCACGTTTTTTGTACATGACCCCGCCACCGGCCACCGGGCGGAGGTGGACAACAGCCGCTACCTGACTTCCTACCAGGAGAAGCAGATGGCCATACAGCCGGATATGATCCTGCAGTACGCCCACTTCCTTGAAGAGGAATACCGGCGTGAGTACGGCCTCGATTCGGTGAAGGTTACCGTTGATTGCTTTGTGGCGCTCAACGGGCGGGCAAGCCGGCGGTTTATCGACCCCCAGGCAGACCTGACAAAATTGAAGGATGGCTTCCGGCATAAAGCATGGATCCTTCCACTCTCAGAAAAGGGCGATGCCCTTTCTACTGGGGTAATGACTATAAACAACGAAAAGTGAAAAAGATACCAGCCTACAACTACGCTATTCTTGCAGCCGTCAGTTTGCTGCTTTTATCCAGCCCTCTCGCCGGGCAATCCTCGGTTTCCGGCCTGGTATTCGATATGGAACGGCTGAAGCCGGTGGAGAATGCCAGCATTTTCGTTCAGGAAACCGGGCAGTTGGTGGAAGTAGACAAAAGCGGCCGGTTCGAACTTTCTCCCGTGCCGGAAGACAAACTGACCCTGACGGTTTTTGCCGAAGGGTACACCACCCAGGTATTGGAAGCGGATGCAAAGAAAAAAGGTATTCTGGAGATTGCCGTCCGCCCCTTGTCTATTGACATTGAAACGGTGGAGGTGAAAGTGGAAGCGGAAAGTTACGGCCTGCGGCGCCTGCGCAACGTTGAAGGCACGGCCATTTACGCCGCCAAGAAGACCGAGGTGATCGAGCTGGAGAATATACAGGGCAACCTGGCGGCCAACAACGCCCGGGAAGTATACAAAGGCATTGCCGGCCTGAATATCTGGGAAAATGACGGCGCCGGCCTGCAACTGGCCATCGGCGCCCGCGGGCTGGACCCCAACCGTACCTCCAACTTCAACACCCGGCAGAACGGCTATGACATCAGCGCCGATGCCCTGGGGTATCCCGAGAGTTATTACACCCCGCCGGCCCAGGCCCTGCAGCGCATCGAGGTCGTGCGGGGAGCGGCTTCCCTGCAGTATGGCACCCAGTTCGGAGGCCTGCTCAACTTCGTCTTCAAGCGAGGGCCGGAGGATAAACCCTTTGAATTTACTACCGAAAATACGTACGGCTCCTTCGGCATGTTCAACACTTTCAACAGCATCGGCGGCACGAAGGGGAGGGTCAATTACTATGGTTTCTATCAGTATAAAAGAGGGAACGGCTGGCGGCCCAATTCCGAATTCAGCCAACATACCGCCTTTGGCAATGTAAATATAAAAGCCACCGAAAAGCTGGATATCGGCCTGGAGTTCACCCACATGAACTACCTGGCCCAACAACCGGGCGGCCTGGCCGATTTTGAGTTCGAGCTGGCCCCCCGCCAGTCCAAGCGCGAGCGCAACTGGTTCCGGGTCGGCTGGAACCTGGCGGCGCTGACCCTCGACTACCGCCTGTCGGACCGTACCCGCTTCAACCTGCGCTCCTTTGTCCTCGATGCCGGCCGGGACGCCCTCGGCGAGCTCGGCCCCATCAACCGCCCGGACCCCGGCCGCGAGCGCGACCTCATCATGGGCAAATACCAGAACTTCGGTTCAGAAGCGCGCATGCTGCACCGCTATTCCCTGCGGGGGCAATCGTCTACCTTCCTCCTCGGCGCCCGCTTCTACCGCGGCTTCACCACCAACCGGCAGGGCGACGCCAACGACGGCAGCGGCCCGGATTTCAATTTCCTCAATCCCAACGACCTGGAGCGCTCCGATTACGAATTTCCCAGCCGCAACCTGGCGTTCTTCGCCGAGAACCTGTTCAACCTCAGCCCGCGCCTGTCGGTTACCCCGGGCGTCCGCCTGGAGTACATCCGCACCGCTTCCGACGGTTATTACAAGCAGCGGGTCTTTTCCGGCGGCCAGGTCATCTTCGAACAACGCCTGGAAGACGCCCAGGTCAACGAGCGTTCCTTCCTGCTGATGGGCCTCGGCCTGGGCTACCAGCTGAAGCAAGGCCTGGAAGCCTACGCCAACATCTCCCAGAACTACCGCGCCATCAACTTCAGCGACCTGGCCGTGGTCAACCCCAACCTGGTGGTCGACTCCCTCCTCCAGGACGAAAGAGGTTACAACGCCGACATCGGCCTGCGGGGTTCCCTCTTCAAAGAACGCCTGCGCTTCGACCTCAGCGCCTTCTACCTGCGCTACAACGGCCGCATCGGCCTCTCCGAAATCACGGTTCCCGACCCGATAACGGTCGAGCGGCAGTCGGCCTACCGCACCAACATCGGCGACGCGCGCATCCTGGGCCTGGAAGCCTACGCCGAGGCCGACCTCTGGCGCCTGGCCTTCGGGGAAAAGGCCCGGCCCTCCCTGCCCGTCTTCCTCAACCTCAGCCACCTGAGGGGAGCGTACGTCAGCGGCCAGCGCCAGTTCATCGGCAACGAGGTGGAGCTCATTCCGCCCATCACTGTCAAGGCGGGGCTGGCCTTCCGCCTGAAGGGCCTGCGCCTGAGCTACCTCTACACCTACGTCCGCCGCCACTACAGCGACGCCACCAATGCGGAATTTGTGGCCAACGCCACGCGCGGTATCATCCCTTCCTACAGCGTGATGGATGCTTCGGCCAGCTACGAATTGGGCCGCTACCGCCTGCAGGCCGGCGTCAACAACCTGATGGACGCCGCTTACTTCACCCGGCGGGCGACGGGCTATCCCGGGCCGGGGATCATTCCGGCGGAGGGGAGAAGGTTTTATGTGGGGGTGCGGGTGAGGATTTAATTACCACGCAGCACAAACTGCTTGGGCTGCCGCTTTCCTTCCGTTCTTTCCGAAAGGGTGAAAGGTATTTGGAGAGGCTTGCAAAAAGGAACCTTTTTAGCTAATTTGTGCTTTAACGAGAAATGGTTTTAATAAAAATGGTGGAAAAAAAGGAAATATTAGACTTCATGCGCCGGGAGAAGGAAAACTTGCTCCGAAAGTACCACCTTACAAAAATCGGGCTGTTCGGTTCTTATGCCCGTGGCGAGCAGAAGGCTGGCAGTGATATCGACCTGATCGTTGAATTTGAGTCGGATACAGAAAACCTGTATGAGATCAAAGAAGAAATCAGGAGAGTTTTCCGGGATCAATTTCATTCCGAGGTCGATTTATGCCGGGAAAAGTACATCAAGCCCTATTATAAAGAACGCATATTGAAAGATGCCATCTATATCTGAAAAAGACCGGGCCAACCTGCTTGCTATTTTGGACGCCATCCAAAAGATTCAAAAATTCGTCGAAGGGCTTAATGACGCCGATGAGTTTTTCCAGGACGAGCGGACTTTTGATGCTGTATTAATGAATTTTGTGGTCATCGGCGAAACCGTGGCCAAGCTCGATGAAGCATTGAAAAACAGTTATCCAGGCATGCCCTGGCAGAAAATTAAAGGTTTCCGAAATATTATTGCTCATAATTATTTTGGGGTTGACGCCGAGGAGGTCTGGCAGATTATTCACAATAACCTTCCCATCTTGAGGAGCAATGTTCAAAACATGTTAGGTTAATCCTGCCTGGGCCGGGGAATAAGGCTACCAAGTGGTGGCCCATTTCAGCTACGAAAAACCTTACAATCAGAAAAAACCCAGTCATGATGCCATCCGAAAAACTGATCATTCTCATTCTTATCCTGCCGATGTTTAGGGCCTTGAACGTATACGGATCTATAGATACCCTGCCGGTTACTGAAATGGGGCGCCGCCATTTTGAACTCGCCAGACAAACGGAATTGGAGAGCATTGTACTGCTGGAAAACAGGGATGGTGTCCTTCCCCTGGACAAGGCCGCTCAAAGTAAGATCGCCGTTTTCGGAAACGGCTCCTTTGCTCCGACCAACGGCAGCAGTGGGTCGGGGACGGTTCCGGGTGCTTTTACCTACAATCTGTACAAGGGATTAAAAAAGATCGGCGTTGCCTATGATGAGGCGGTGTATAACCATTACAAGGAGAATATCTCCGTTACTTATGACTGGGGTGTTTCGGTAAAGGTTAATCATAACTGGGATACCTCCGACAAAGAAAAATGGGGAGAAGCCCGGTTCTCGAACAGCGGATGGAACAGAGAATCGCCCATTGCAGATCCGGAACTGGGCCTGGACAGCCGGATGGTGGCTTCTGCTGCTAATTTCAGCAGCGACAGAACCGCCATCGTTTATATTACCCGCGGGGTCGGCACCGAAGAAATGGACCGGTTTGACCAGCCGAGCGACTGGTACCTGAACCCTTCGGAATATACCCTCTTAAAGCAGGTGACGAGGGCGTTCGATCAGGTAATTATCATTCTGAATACCTCCGGTTCCATCGGCCTGTCGTGGATGGACTTTGACTGGTTGTCCGATGACCCCGATTATAATGAGGGGGGGAGCCTCACCAAAGAATATGCAAAGGAATGCGCCGGTAAGGTCAAGGGCCTGATATTGTCCTACGGTTCTGGGTCCTATCATGGTTTAGTGATGGCCGAACTTCTTTACGGAGAAGCGGATTTCAGCGGCAAGCTGGCGGATTCGATGGCCAAAACCTATGATCAGCAGCCCACAAAAGACAACTTTCACTACGTGACGTACGCTGATAAAGGGCTGAACTACCAGGATTTCAATTCCCTAAACGGCCCCAATGACCCCATTTATCTTTATCAGGAGAGCATCTACACCGGTTACCGGTATTTTGACACTTTTGCGGCTGATGACGTGCTTTATCCCTTTGGCTTTGGGTTGACTTACAATACCTTTTCGTTCGGAAATTACAAAGTTGAAGCCGGTGAGGTGGAAAATACGATCACGGTTTCGGCCACTATCTCAAATGTTTCTCCTGGCAAAAGCCTGCCCGCGGGAAAGGAAGTGATGGAGGTATACGTCAGTGCGCCGGAAGGAGAACTGGAGCAACCCTATCAAAAATTACTGGCCTACGCCAAAACCGGGAAGTTGGTGCCGGGCGCTTCAGAAACGCTTACGGTACAGGTACCCGTCGCTGACCTCGCTTCCTACCATGAAAAAAAGGCGGCTTATGTCCTGGAAGCGGGGGATTACCTCATCCGGGTAGGCAACAGTTCCCGGAATACCCACATTGCAGGCATAATCACCGTGAAAGAGGAAATTACGGTTGAACAACTGTCCAATAAGCTCACCCTCAACGGCGCCGATCCAACGGGAAAGGCGGATAACAAGGCGGTTTACGACTCCATGCGGTTTTCCACAAAAGCCAACCGCCCTTCCGATCCGGCCGTTTTCGGATACAAGAACCCCAATGACCGCAAAGAGATTGAAGCAGCCAAAGCATCGGCCATTCTCATTGATGGCGATTACGTTGAATTCAAAGACAATTCAGGCAATAATACCGCATTTGCCGCCGGCCGTGCGCCTGTCGGCTACGTAGCTACCCTGACGGCAGTTAAAAAAGGTGAAATCAGTTTAGCCGATTTTGTGGCGCAAATGACCAAAGATGAACTGGTGAATTTTCTTTCCGGCGGTTACGGCGCCAGAAATTCGGAGCAGTATTACAGCGACGACCCGGCCTTGCAGATCAACCACCTCAGTTCAAAAGATTCCGATAAGGGCTGGATAGGGGGCGCCGGTTCATCGCGCAACATCAGGCGTCTGGGCATCCCGTCCCTTACCTACGCCGACGGCTCCGCCGGGATCTTCATCGGGGCGTCAAACGCAGAAAAGCTGGGCATCGACCCCAACCCCGGGTTTGCACGGGCAGCGGGGATGGCCTGTACCTGGAATCCGGAGTTGCAATACCATTGGGGCAAGGCGATTGGCGAGGAGATGAGGGCCATTAATGTCGATATCTGGCTTGCCCCCAGCATCAACCTGCACCGGAATCCGCTCAATGGCCGCAATACAGAATACTACTCCGAAGATCCGGTGCTGAGCGGCCAGATCGCCGCCTTCGTGGCAAAAGGAGTAGCGGAGAACGGCGTAAGCGTTTGCCTGAAGCACTTCGCCGGAAATGACCAGGAGTGGTACCGCCGGGGGTTGCATACCCCGGCTTCCGAAGCCGAAGGCAGGAACAAGGATGCGGCCAACACCATTGTCAGTGAAAGGGCCCTGCGGGAGATCACCCTCAAACCTTTTGAGATCGCGGTCAGATCCGGCAATGTGATGTGTGTGATGTCGGCATTCAATAAGATCAACGGCAAGTATTGTGCGGCAAGCGACGAGTTGCTCATAGACATTTTACGGGGAGAGTGGGGATATAAAGGATTTGTAGTAACCGACTGGGGGGATTTTGACGAAATTCCCCACGCTGCAGATGAGATGAGGGCCGGCAACGATATGATCATGTCGGGTTTCCATACGCGGTATAAGATACCGGATCAGATCTATCAGAATGTGGTGGAGTCCTTTACCGGGCAACCTCACACGGTATCATTGGATCAGCTCCGGCGCAATGCGGCCCACGTATTAAACACCATCTTATTCAGCAGGAATGCTTTTAATGATGATGGCGGCTACAACCTGGAAAGGCACATCCAGAATAAGCTGGAGATCATGACGACGCAGTTGCCGGCCGCCATTGTCGGAATAGACTACGCTTCGATCAAAGTCAACCCCATCGTTGTTTCCGGCGGTGAAGGCGCAACAAAGTATACTTTTTCACTCGCAGCAGCCGGCGATGGGCTGCCGGTATCTCTGGCCCTGCATGGCAACGGCTTCATTACCGGCATACCGGCTCCGGAAGATCGGGGAATATACAAGCTGCTGGTCCGCGTTGAGGATGACAGGGGAAATATGGCCACCAAACTGCTCGAATTGGAGGTGGCCAACCTAAAGGAAAAAGTAAAGGATCAGGACGACAAGAAAACGACACAGGCGCCCCAGCTTCCTGTTGACGGCGGTTTGATGCTTGATCCGCCCGATCAGGCCGAGCTGAAGGCTACCGTAGGTAAAGCATTTAGCCTGCGTATAACGGCCAGTGGGGGCACGGTGGAGTCCTTTAGGTATACCCTTAGCCCCGAAGGTGATGCCTTACCCAAAGGGTTGGCCTTTCAGGACGGGCTGCTCAGCGGCAAACCGGAGCCCGGCACGGCAGGGGTTTATTCTATCGTCGTTAGGGCCAGTGAGATCGGAGGGTCTTTCCGGGGCACGGAAGCCAGGTATCTCTTGGTTGTTTCTGAATGATATTGTTCATCCGGAGCCATGCCGGGATGTCCTCTCCTGAGAGCCGCTGGCCGGAGGAGGCTCAATTGCCATCTGCTCCCGGCATCGGCGGCGGCGCCTGCCCTTCGGTACTTTGCACCGGCAGGGGGGGCGGCAGTTGCTGCACTTCCGCCGTCGGCTTGGGTTCCTCCACCTTTTCCCTGATCGCCGGGAATTTCAGGATACTCTTTACCGGCCGTACCGAGGTGACTGAGGAGCGCTGGCTTTCCAGGTGCACATCCAGGGAAAGGTTATAGGACAGCATATTGGAATTGTCGATGCGGTCCAGGGGAAAGGATTCCTGGGTTTCGAGGGTGACGTAGAAGCGCTTGCGGGCCACGTCGGGCTCTACCTTGACGATGCGGACGTTGATCTCTTTGTCACTACGCCGTACGAGCAGGTTGCCGATGTAGGGCTGAACGCTGAAGTTGACCGGGTTGTAGCGGTCTTCGATGTCAATGGCGAACTTCCACTGGAAGGCGAAATTCCAGCCGTCCTTTTTGGTCAGGTCGAAGGCCCCTTCGCTGATGCCGGCGATGGGGTGAGAGCTGGTCTGTATTTCCTCATTGATGTCGAAGCTGAGGTAAACGCCATTGACCGGCTCCTTGCTTCTGATGCGGTAACGGACGTTTAGCTTGCTGGGGCGGCTCTCAACCGGCCCCCGGAAGTTGGCGCCCAGCGGGCGCCCGCTGATGGTGAATCGGCAGCCGGAAGCCCTGGATTCGGCGTCGTAGAAATACTGGGCAAAGAGGGACGGCGTGCCGTTGTACACGCCGGGCTCCACTTTTTCGATCACCCAGAAATTATCCGCCATGTTTTCCGGGATACCCTCCACAATGAGAAAGTGCTTGTGTTCTACCCCTTCGATCATGAGGGGGAGGTCCTGGGCTTTCTGGAAGACGAGGTTGATGCCCTGGAGGTAACGGTTGATCTCCTGGGGTGTAGGCAGGGGAGAGAAGAGCCTGTCTTTCTGATAGTTGCCCTCAAAATCCGAGTAAATAATGGTCTCCCAGTCATTACCGAGGAAGGAGCCTCTGCCTCCCTTGCCCAGGCCGAAGCTGGCCTTCAGGCGGGCGGACAGCGGAGCGTTGATGTTGAGCCCGCCTTCCATTTCTATGCGGTAGTTCTCGTCTGCGGAAGTGATGTGCTTGATCATCACCCCTTCGAACTCGCGCAGGTAGTAGGCGTTGTTGATGAACTCCGGGTTTTCCTGGTAGAAGCGCCAGAGCTTCATCATAAATTCGGTAGTGCGGTAGTCGTTGGCTTCCAGAATGGAGTGAAGTGGGGAAACGAACGACCCGGAAAGGGCCATAACCGAGGACTCCCGCCGGCTGTCGGTATCCAGGGCAGCCTGAAAAGAAGCGTAGGGCGGCTGTATGCCCGCATCGAGGGCCGCCTTAAGGTAGCTGCTGCAGGTCTTGTGCAGGATGAAGGAGTCGAAGTTCTCATCGGGGTTGACGGCAAACTGGTTTTCGACGCTGTTCAGCCGGATGACCCGGCTGGGAGTATAGGCCAGGTAGTCGAACGACTGCATAATGTCATCTCCGGTAAAAACGTAATACAGCAGGCCTCCGCCCCGGATGTCGGCCGATTCTACCTTGGTGCGCAGGTCGCGCCGCCCCAGGAACTTGCTGATATCCTGGGGGATGTAGTCACGGCGGCCATCTGGCGTGTCGAAGCCGCAGTATTCACAATGGCGCCGGAAAGTTTGCTGCAGGGCATATCCCAGCGACATACGGGCGTAAGAGCGCTCCGGCGGCCATTCTTCGCGGCGGTATTCCTCCAGTTTGCGTTGGTACCGGCTGACTTTCTGCGCTTCAATGGCGCCGGAGAAGAGGGAAAAAAGAAAAACAAGCAATAAAACAGGCCATAACGTCCGTTGCATATCTGCACTCAGCTTTTTTGATTCTATCCACAAAAAGGTTCCGGGGGGCAAAGCCATCTCCAACAACGCAGGAAGGCCGGAAAAACTTGTATGTATATTTAATAATTTTTGAGATGCATAAAAGTTTTCCCCGGTTTTCTATTCCTGCTTAATAAGAATGGACGGGCTTATCTTTTATAGTGTTACCTAGCTTTCTATCTTGTGGCCAAAAATTTGGAACGCATCGTTCTCCTTTCTCCGGCGCATCCGCTGCGCGGCGGGATCGCCTCCTCTACTGAGCGCCTGGCACAGGAACTTCAGCAACAGGGGTATGCCGTACGCATATATTCCTTCAGCCTGCAGTATCCCGCTCTGCTTTTTCCGGGAAAGACCCAGTATACCGACGGCCCTCCGCCCCCGGGGCTGGAGATCATCCCCGCCGTCAATTCTGTCAATCCCCTGAACTGGTGGAAGGTGGGGCGCCGCCTGCGCCGCGAATGTCCCGGCCTCATCATCGCCCGTTTCTGGTTGCCGTTCATGGGGCCGGGCATGGGCGCCATCCTTCGCCTGGCCAGGGGGAACGGCCGTACGAAAACCATGGCCATTACCGACAACGTGATCCCTCACGAACACCGGCCGGGAGACCGCCTGCTGACCCGTTATTTCATTGATGCGGTGGATGCTTTTATTGTTATGTCGCGTTCCGTAGGAGAAGACATCCGGCAGTTTGCGCCGGAAAAGCCCGTTTCCTATATTCCCCATCCCATCTTTGACAATTACGGGCCGAAAAGCCCGAAAGGTACATCCCGGAAACACCTTGGCTTGTCTGATGAGTACGGCTACCTGCTGTTTTTCGGGTTTATCCGGGAATACAAAGGGCTTGATCTCCTGTTGCGGGCGATGGGCGACGAACGCATCAAGGCCATGAAACTTAAGCTGCTGGTCGCCGGAGAGTTCTACGGAAGCGAGGAGCCCTACCGGCAGATCATCAGGGAAGAAGGTATTGAGGACAGGGTGGCCTTTCATTCTGAATATATTCCTAATGAAGAGGTGCGTCATTATTTCGGCGCCGCCAGCCTGGTGGTGCAGCCCTATAAGTCAGCCACCCAAAGTGGGATCTCTCAGCTGGCCTATCATTTTGAAGTCCCTATGTTGGTGACCAATGTTGGGGGGCTCCCGGAGATCGTCAGGGATGGAGAGGCCGGTTATGTTGTTGAGGTAAGTGTCGAAGCCATTGCCGATGCCATTGTCGATTTTTTCACCCATAATCGGGAAGCGGCGATGGCCGAAGGGGTGCGGAAAGGGAAAGAGCGTTTTTCCTGGGCGGCTATGGTAAAGGGCATAGAATCGTTATACCAAAAAATATGAGCAAGAGTATACTAGACCATTCGGGCGAAGAGAACCAGGTTTCCCGAAACATAGTAGGGCGGGTGGTTATCATCATCGGGATTTTGCTGGGGGGCGCCCATTTTCTGGCCGAGTACGGAACCGGCGCGCTGGGACTTTCCCCTCCGTTTGAACGGCAGGCCAACCTGGGCTTTTTTCTGTTCTTCGTCTGGCTGGCGGTAAGCAGCGGCATCCGCGCCGTACAAAAGTTGTCGCCTGACATAGCGGTGGGCTGGCTGTTCATTACCGGAATGGGGATCGGCCTGTGGGGGCAAGCGGTATTCTCCCTGTTGCAATGGGCGGCGCCCCGGTTCAGAGGTGAAGAGGCGTTGAGTTTTATTTTGCACCTCCTGCCCGGCATCCTGCCCAGCCTGGCTGTCAGCCTGCTGGTTTCGGTGCTGACGGCTATAACCCTCCGGGTGGAGAACAAACTGCTGGCTGTCCTGCTGCGGGTGCTGATCTTTGCTGCCCTGGCCCTGTTGATCTATTTGTGGATGTAAAATGTAAATGATAAAACAGGGATTGGAATGAATACCAGAATAAAAGAGGTGGTAGCCGAAAGCATAGCTACTAAAGAGGCCCTTTTGGAGGATGAACAGATCCTGCAGGAGGTGGAAAAGATCGTGCAAGCCTGTGTGGATGCTTTCCGCTCCGGAAAAAAGGTGCTTTTCTGCGGCAACGGAGGCAGCGCCGCCGACGCCCAGCACCTGGCCGGAGAGTTGTCGGGCCGCTTCTATCTCGACCGGGAGCCTTTGTTTGCCGAGGCCATGCACGTGAACACCTCCTTTCTCACTGCTGTGGCCAATGACTACTCTTTTGAAGAGGCCTATGCCCGTATGGTCCGGGCCGCCGGCAGGGAAGGGGATGTGCTCTTTGCCCTTTCTACTTCCGGCAATTCACCAAACATTCTCGCTGCGATCCATTCGGCCCGCCGTATGGGTATGAAAGTAGTGGGCATGACCGGCCGGAAGGGAGGCCGGTTCCCGGAAATCTGCGATTTTATCCTGAAAGTACCCTCCGATAATACGCCCCGCATACAGGAGTGCCACATCCTGTTGGGGCATATCATCTGTGAGCTGGTGGAAGCTGCCATTTTTGGGGTAGAAG
>JAGFJE010000615.1 GCA_024103175.1 Phaeodactylibacter sp. | reverse complement strand
TTATGAAAAAGCGCTGCAAATTTTCTTGAACGCTTTTGGCGACAAGCATCCAAAGGTTGCAACAGGATACAACAACCTCGGCTCGGCATGGGATTCAAAAGGGCAATATGACAAAGCCATTGGCTATTATGAAAAAGCGCTACAAATTTTCTTGAACGCTTTTGGCGACAAGCATCCAAACGTCGCAACAGAATACAACAACCTCGGCTCGGCATGGGATTCAAAAGGGGAATACGACAAAGCCATCGGCTATTATGAAAAAGCGCTGCAAATCGACTTGACCGCTTTTGGCGGCCAGCATCCAAACGTTGCAACAGGATACAACAACCTCGGCGAGGGCTGGAGAGCAAAAGGGGAATACGACAAAGCCATCGGCTATTATGAAAAGTGCCAAGCCATATGGAACCATTTTTTTGAACCAACCCATCCCTATCAAAAAACTACTGCCCAGGATCTATCAAGTGCTGCCAATAGCAGGGGTATGGAACTATTCAGCGAAAATAAATACCAGGAAGCGCTCGGGTATTTTCAAAAAGCCCTGCAAAATGCAGAAAGGGCACAGGATGATGTTTTTTCACTAACCTGCCTCAATAATATAGGCTCCATGCAGAAGTACCTGCAAAAATATGAAGAAGGGCTGCAAAGCCTGGATGCGGGGCTTCAAAAAGCAGCACGAATCAACGAAGCAATCGACAAAGAAATCGAGGAGCAATTGACACCCGAAATGCTCAAAGACCCCAAGGTGCAAAACAAAATAGCAGAACTGAAGAATCTTGCCCTCACCCGCCGTATGCAATACCACAAAGTCGGCTGCCTTAAAGGGCTGGAAAGGGCAAAAGAAGCCGATGCCCTTGCCAGACAACTCTGGCAAGAGGGTATTGAGGCAAATGACACCCGCTTGTTGGAAGATCTAAGAAAGGATGGATATGATTTTGGGCGTTGATGGATGGGGCTAAAAAGAAAAACAGGAAGGCTATCCTACCTTCTATATAAATTCTTGTAACGGAAGGGCTTTGACCGGCCCGTTTTTCACGCCTTCAAGTTCGGACTCCATAGCCTGCCATTCTTCTTCGGTGATAGCTTTGGTAAGCTCTTCAGCCCAATTCGGAGCTATTTCGCCGTAAAGGTGAGACAAAGCATTTACCAGAAAGCTTCTTTGTTCGCTTTCGGGAAGGCGGGTAAATTCTTTAAATAACGTTTCTACACTCATACTTACAATTATAAGGTTTTCTTTCATTCAGAACAACAACTAAAGCAAAAAGATTACCTGTAGTTCTTCCTTCAGAGCGCCCTCATTTCTGCAATTCCGCATTTCCAACGGCTCAAGAGAAACCCCCAACCAATAAAAAGATACGCCAGGGGCTAGGGTAAAGAACAAGCCAAACGGAAAATCCTTATTTTAGAGTCCATGATCGCACTTGGGTTACCCAGGCATACTAACTTATTGGCGGTACTGGCCATAGTCCTCCTGCCTGCCGCCGGCCACGGCCAGCCCAACTTCGGCAACCCGGTCGTCCTCAATGAAGACAACGGGCTGCCCAGCAATTACGTGTCCGACGCGGTGGCGGACGAGCGGGGCTTCATCTGGCTGGCCACCGCCGGCGGGCTGGCCCGGTTCGACGGCTCGGAAGTAAAGGTGTTTCACAAGATAGACGGCGACTCTACTTCCCTGGGCAACAACGAGGTGAACGGGCTTATGTTCGACAGCGAGGGGCAGCTCTGGGTGGCTACGATCGCCGGCGTCAGCCTGATGGATGGGCCGAGTGGATTCTTCCGCAACATCAATGGAGTTGATACCGAAGGGCTGCCTCCCGCCCGCGTCAACGACCTCTATGAGGACAGCCACGGCTACATCTGGCTGGCGTCGGGCGGAGGAGGGCTGGTGCGTTACAGCCGGTGCATTGACCATTTCGATACTTTCTCCATCCTCCGCGGCGGTTCCGATGCCGATTCTGCCCGCCTGAATTCCGTGCTGGATATTGAACCGGGGCGGGAAGGCGATTCCGTCCTGTGGCTGGCCACTCTGGGCGGGCTGGTGCGCTTCAATACGGAGACAGGACAGCAACAGGCCTTCACTTTTTATACGGCCGACCGGGAATGGCAGCACGGGTTCAACTCCATGCGCAAGGTGTGTGTGCATCCCAACGGTAAGATCTATATCGGAGGCTGGGGCGGCGCCGGCGAGTTCGACCCGTCAACCGGAAAGTTCCGCCACCTGGCCTTTCCCGGCACGGAAGGCCACCGTTCCATCGGCCGCCGGGCGGTGCTCTCCTTGCTGCCGGTGGGGCCGTCCGAGTTGTGGATCACCTACAATATGGGCATGGCGGTTTTTAACCTGGAAACATTCCGGGCGGAGAAGGTTTATTATAACCAAAGGGAGGAAGGGATGGCTTACGGCGTAAGCCACATTGATGAACAGGGGCGGATGTGGGGCGTCACGGAATGGGGCTTTTTCCTCTTCAACCCATTGCGCAACCAGGTGAGCTTCCGGCAGTTTCCGGTACCGGATGATGAATTATACTACATCACCAACGGCGTCGCCGAAAGCGAAGACGGGCGCTTCCTTTACCTGGCCGTCATACAGGGCGAAGGGCTCTACATCCTGGACCGCCAAACCGGTGAGTGGAGCATCGTCCGGGCGCCGGAGCAGTTTTACGACAGCCAGGGGGGCTTCCCGGGCCAGAAGATATTGCGCCTCCGCAATGGAAAGGTCCTGCTGGTGGGCAGCAACAACCTGTATTATTTTCACGAAAAGGAAAGGCGCCTGGAATACATCCCCCTGCCATTCCAGGAAAAGGCACCCTTTTTCCGGGCGGTGGCAGAAGGTGTTGATGGTGAAGTATGGGTGGGCAGCCGCCGCCGCGGCCTGTTCCGGGTAAACCTGGACAGCAGGACGGTGCGGCACTACGAAGCGGAACTACAGGAAGGGGACGTCAACCGCAGCACCTGGATCGAACGGCTGTTACAGGACAGCCGCGGGAATATTTGGATCAGGGCGGCTTCCGGCTTCAGTGTTTATATTCGCAAAAAGGACAAGGTCGTGAATTTTCCGGCCATTGGAGCGGATGGGCATGGGGATAACAGCTTTGGCGATATTTGGGGTTTCGCCGAAGACAGGAATGGCCGGCTCTGGGTGGCCGGAGGGGAGGAGGGCCTCGGCGTCGTCAACCTCGATACCCCGGAGCAGGGCATCATCCGGAAATACACCCGTAAAGATGGCCTGAAAACAGATAATGTCCTGAATGTGATCTGTGATAATAGTGGAATGCTCTGGCTCAACGGGGGGCGCGGCCTGGTCCGGTTCAATCCTGCCACCCTGGAGAATGAATGGTTTGGCCCGGGCTACGGCATTCCTGCGAAGAACTCCAATGCCTTTGCGCTCCTGTCCAGCGGTGAGCTGGCTATCGGCGCCCGCATGGGCATTTACTTTTTTCACCCCGACCATCTGCGCGCCAACCCGGAACAACCCGTTCCCTACCTGACCTCCTTCAAGGTGTTCGATGAAGAAACGACCCTTCCGCAGGAAGGAGAGCTGCGCCTGAGTTTCCGGCAGAACTTTTTCTCCTTCGAGTTTTCTGCCATCGGTTTCAACCTGCCCGAGCAGAATACCTTCGCCTATCAGCTGGTGGGGGTGGATGAAGACTGGGTCTACGCCGGCAAGCGGCGCTTCGCTTCTTACACCAACATCCCCGGCGGGCGTTATCAGTTCCGCCTGAAGGCGGCCAACAACGAAGGCGTATGGAATCCCGAGCCTTACACCCTCGATATCTTCATCACCACCCCCTGGTGGAAAGCCTGGTGGTTCTGGGTTTCCCTGGGGGCATTTCTATTGCTGGACACTGTGCTCTTCGTGCGCTGGCGCATCGCTCAGGTTCGAAAAAAGGAAGCCATGAAGGCCGATTTCGACCGCAAGCTGGCCAACGTGGAACTCAACGCCCTGCGCGCCCAGATGAACCCCCACTTCATCTTTAACTGCCTCAACTCCATCGACTACTACATCCTGAAAAACGATACCGACAAGGCCTCCGACTACCTCAACCGCTTCTCGCGCCTCATCCGGTTAATCTTACAAAATTCCCGTTCGGAGTACGTCAACCTGAAAGATGAGCTGGAATCTCTTAAATTGTATATCGAAATGGAAAGCCTGCGCTTCGAACAACAGTTCGACTATGCGGTGAAGGTCGCCCGGGGGCTCCGGATCGAAGAAATAGAAATTCCGCCTATGCTCCTGCAGCCCTACGTAGAGAATGCCATCTGGCACGGACTGGTGCACAAGGAAGGCAAGGGGCGCCTCGACCTGGCCATCACCCGGGATAACGGGGCCCTCCACTGCGTGATCGAGGACAACGGCATCGGCCGGGAGGAAGCCAAACGGCTGCGGTCCAAAACCGCCACCCGCCGCAAGTCGATGGGCATGGCGATCACCCAGGACCGCATCAGCATGATCAACAAGCTCTACAATGCCAACGCCTCGGTTAAGGTCATCGACCTGAAGGACGAGAGCGGGCAGGGCCGGGGAACGAGGGTGGAACTTTGGATACCTCTGTAGCAAAAAATATTGTTGTGAAATAGGTGATTGACAATAAACCCGATGTAGGTTTATAATACTGTAAGATGTACGGCTAAGGCTGATAGCTCCAGGATAGCCCGTCCACCGTACACTATCCCAGCCCAACGCCCGAACACCAAGCTACACCCCAAAACCCCAAGAGCATATTTACCATAGATCAAGAACCAAAAATACCCAACGCCATGATAAAAGCAGTAATCATTGACGACGAACGCCACAGTGTAGAGACCCTGAAGCTCAAGCTGGACAAGCACTGCCCGGGCGTGGAGGTGGCCGCCTCGTTCACCGATTCGGAACAGGGCCTGGCCCACCTGAAGGAAAACCCGCCTGATCTGTTATTTTTGGATATTGAGATGCCCCGGCTCAATGGCTTCGAACTGCTGGAAAACCTGGGAGAGGTCCCATTCGACGTGATCTTCACAACTGCATACGACGAATTCGGTATCCGCGCCATCAAGTTCAGCGCGCTGGATTATCTGCTGAAACCCATACAGGTTGATGAGCTGAAGGAAGCGGTCGAGCGGCACAGCCGGAGGTTGAGGCACAACCTGTCCAATTCTCAACTGGAGGTGCTGTTCAGCAATATCAAGGAAGAGCAGCGGGGGCGGCCCGGTAAGATCGCCCTGGCCACAAAGGAGAGCATCGAGTTCGTCTTTCCCGAGGAGATCATAGCCTGCTCGTCCGACAGCAATTACACCATGATCTATCTGAAAGACGGCAGGAAGAAGCTGATCTCCAAAACGCTGAAGGATTTCGAAGAGTTGCTTACGGAATTCGGCTTTTACCGCACCCATCACTCTCACCTGGTCAACCTCAACCACGTGCGCGAGTTCGTGCGGGCCGACGGGGGATACCTGGTGATGGCCAATAAGATGACGCTGCCGGTATCGCGCAGCCGGCGGGAAGAACTATTGAGGCAGTTTTAGTGATCGATTTGGCTTTCGACAACTGGCTGCCTTGCCCTTTACGGGCGGGCCTGCCCTGACGCTCAGGGTGGGCTTTTTTTGCTTTTCGCAGTTCGCGGTTCGCTTTTCGCAGCAATGCTCCTAAAACAGGTGCGGAATCTCTGTGAACACCGAACCCCGAACCCCGAACCCCCAAAAAAAATCTTCCCCTCCCCCCGTGGCCCTTCCCCCTGCCCCTCGTCTTCCAGGGAAATACATATTCCCTATGCGTATCAGCAATAAGTTTGCAGCCTGGTTTTACTTGTCTACCGTTATGCTGGGCACCCTGGTGGCCACCCTGCAGGTGCTTTTTGACATCAGAGGCCTGATCATGGACCCGCCGGATGTGGTGGTTTACGTTTCTTCGCCCGAACTCAAAGGCCTGGCCAGAGAGGAATGGGCGGAATACGAAAGCCGGTATGGCGACAACGACCGAATGGGGGTAAAAGTCATTTCAGCAGAGGAACTCCTGGGTGAAGAGCTCAAGGATAAAACTGCCCTCGCCCTGATCGATCAGACGGCCGACACTCCGACGGTTGCCGGCCTGGAGTCGGGAGGTGTGAAAGTGGACGCCTTCCGGATTCTAACGCCTTCTGGAAAAGAGCCCATCAGCGTTTTTCTCGTAGAGCCCGAAAAGCAATCCAGAGCCGCCCGCAACTTTTCGGACTTTCTGAAGAGCGCCACGGCTAAGGAGGTCGCTTCTGAGTACCTCGCCGGCCGCAAAGGCCGCTTGTCGTAGTTTTTTCGGACGGGCAGGCTTTAGGCGGCCCGTAAACCGTAACAAAAAAGAGATGGAGGTGACGGCTCACCTCCATTCTTTTCTCCCCAATTTGCATGCCATCCCCCCCCGTCGGCTAAAGTTTGCCTCCGCTCTGCTCGAAAAGCCTGCCAACCGATCATCTGCATTTGCCCGCCGCCGTCTTTCCGCTTAATATTGTACTGGTTGTCAGGCGAAACCCATCTGTTCTAATGGCCTGAAACTGAGAGAAATCACCTGACATATTTTTAACAAAACTTGACAAGCTTTCGGCGAGGCGCCATCGAGCGAAACTTGTCAAGTTAATTATTCTGAAAAAACCCGATTGAAAATGAAGAAAGTACTATGGAGCCTCCTGGCCCTGGCCCTGCTTACGGCCTGCCAGGCCAGGAAGAAAAAAGTTGCAGAAAAAGACATTACCAGGACTTCGGTCATGTGTGCGCCCAAAGCGGTGGACGCTTTGGCCGATACCGATCAGCCGGCCCCTGTTTTTACCGGCCTGGGAGATTATGATTTTCCCATCACCACCGAGTCGGAAGAAGCCCGGAAGTTTTTCCTGCAGGGATTCAAATTGGCCAATGCGTTTAACCACTCCGAAGCTGCCCGGTCTTTCATTTATGCCGCCAAACTTGATCCGGAGTGCGCCATGTGCCACTGGGGGCTGGCCTACGTCCTGGGGCCGAATTACAACGCCGGCATGGACCCCTCGGTGGTGGAAGTGGCCAACGAGGCGGTTGCCAAAGCGCAAAAATACATGGGCAACACCACCGAGCGGGAACAGGCGCTGATCCGCGCCATCGCCCGGCGCTATCCGCCCGAGCCTGTTGACGGCCGTTCGGAATACGACGAGGCCTACATCGAGGCTATGCGGCAGGCCCACCGCCAATTTCCCGACGACGACGACATCGCCGCCATGCTGGCCGAGGCCATCATGGACGCCCACCCCTGGGACCTGTGGTCCTTCGAGGGTGATCCGCGCCCCTGGACGCCGGAGATCCTCGAGATCCTGGAAGGCATCCTGAAGCGCAACCCCAACCACGTGGCAGCCATCCACCTGTACATCCACGCCACCGAGGCTTCGCAGGCGCCGGAACTGGCAAAAGGCCATGCGGCGCGCCTGCCCGAACTGACGCCCGGCGCCGGCCACCTGGTGCACATGCCTTCCCATACCTACATTCGCACCGGCGATTATCATCTGGGTTCGGCCGTTAACGCCAAAGCGGTTGAGGTAGACAGCCTGTATGTCAGCGCCTGCCATGCCGCCGGTGTGTATCCCCTGGCCTATTACCCTCACAATTACCACTTCCTGTCGGCCTGTGCGGCCTTTGAAGGGCGCAGTGAGCTTTCCATACAGGCGGCTCAGCGTATGGTGTCCAAGCTGGATACGCAGGCCATGCGGCAGCCTGGCCTGGAGACCATACAACACTACTGGTCGATCCCCTATTATTTATATGTGAAATTCGGGAAGTGGGAAGAGGCGCTGGCCGAGCCACGCCCGGCGGAGGACCTGCCTTACCCCATCGCCATCTGGCATTATGCCCGGGGAGCGGCCTATGCGGCCAAAGGTCAGTTGGAAGACGCCCGCCGGGAACTGAGCCGCCTCCGCATCGCCGCCGCCAACCCTATGGTGGAAGGAATCACCATCTGGGATATCAATTCGGCGGCCAGCCTCCTGCAGATCGCCGATAAGGTGCTGGA
>JAGFJE010000614.1 GCA_024103175.1 Phaeodactylibacter sp. | reverse complement strand
TCCGGCTTCCAGATGACGTTCCCGGAGGGCCACGTCGTGCCCCGATCATCCTGATTGAACGGCGCTTACCCTGAACAGGCTTAAATCAGTTCGGCACATCACCACCAAATATGAAAAACGGCATTGTTTCCCTGTGCTTTGCCGGATGATTTTCTCTTTTTTCCGGCCATTGGGGCCATATGTTACCGGGCTATGAGGATAAGGAAAAAATGTGCATTTTGTGAAGGTTCGAGCTCTACCAAACAACCGCATATGCAACGACAAACTCAAGCCCTGTCCTTTTGTATTTTCGCCCTTTTTCTGAACGCCTGCCAGCCAGAACGGGCGATAACCCTGGCCGAAAACGGCGCCTCCGACTACCAGATCATCACCGCCGATGAACCGGCCGATGAAGAATCCCGGGCGGCAATGGAACTGCAGTTTTACCTGGAAAAGATAAGCGGTGCAAAACTTCCCCTCGTCCGGTTTTCAGAAAAAAGAGAAGGCCCTTCTATCTGGGTGGGCAATCTTGGTAATAAGGAAAATTTACAACAACACCAGGTCAGCATACGAGAAAAAAACGGGGACCTGATGGTCAGCGGAGGCAATTCCCAAAGCACCTTGTACGCCGTTTATACCTTCCTGGAAGATATCCTGGGGTGCCGTTTTTACAGCCCGGATGCTGAGAAGGTTCCGCAATTGTCCAGAGTTGAAATACCCAAGGGACTGAATTATGACTACACACCGCCGATCACCACCCGGACGGTCCATTCCCGGTTGTTCTACGACAACCCTCCTTTCGCCGATAAACGCAAAGTCACCTATGAAGCCTTTCCCACCTACGTTCCGGAAGCCAGAGTGCACACCTTTCACCGTTTCGTGCCGGAGGCGAAGTACTATGAGGATCATCCCGAGTACTACGCACTGCGCGACGGCAGGCGGCTACCCACCCAGCTGTGCCTGACGAACCCGGAGGTGCTGCGGTTGGTAAAGGATACGGTGGCGGCCCTTCTGGCCCGCTACCCGGAAGCAGAGGTGATCTCGGTGAGCCAGGATGACAACCAGCAGCACTGCCGGTGCGATGCCTGCTCGGCCATCGACGAAAGGGAAGGCAGCCCTTCCGGCTCTATGATCGCGTTTGTGAACGAGGTGGCGGCGGCCTTTCCCGACAAGACAATTTCCACCCTGGCCTATCAATACACGCGCCAGGCGCCCCTGCGCCTGAAGCCGGCGGAGAACGTGCTCATCACGCTTTGTTCGATAGAATGCGACCGGAGCGCGCCGATCGCCCAAAACTGCCGGGAATTTGCCGATGACCTCATTGCCTGGGGCGAAAAAACCGACAAGGTCCGCATCTGGGACTACACCACCCAGTTCACCAACTTCCTGGCGCCCTTTCCCAACCTGCGCAACCTGCAGCCCAACATCCAGCTCTTTGCCGAAAACAACGCCAAATGGGTTTTCGAACAACACAGCAACCAGCCCAGCGAGCTCTTCGAACTGCGGTCTTATCTGACGGCCAGGCTGCTGTGGAATCCGGGCATTGACGTGGAAGCTGTCCTGAAGGATTTCCTCGACGGCTATTACGAGGAAGCCGGGCCCCACATCGGAAAATACATCACTACCGTGCACGATGCCCTGGAAGCCGACACCAGCTTTTTCCTCTTCCTCTACGGCGACCCGTCTCAGGCGTTCGGCAGTTTTCTGAGGCCGGAATTGCTGATGCAATACGACAGCTGGATGGAGGAGGCGGAACGGGCGGTGGCCGGAAAGCCGGAAGTCCTGGAAAGAGTCAAAACCGCCCGCCTGGGCATCGACTACGCCGTCCTGGAAGCTTCCCGCCGGCAGCTCTCGGATGATCTTTCCCTGGTGGAAAAAGGCCCGGATGGCGGGTGGCGCCCCCCCGAAAAACTGGTTCGGCGCCTGAAGAATTTTCAGGAGGTTACGGATCGTGCCGGCATCACCCATATGAATGAGATGGGCTATACCGTGGAGGAGTACGTGCAGTTCTACCAGTTCACCCTCGAGCGTGCCAAAAAGGAGAATTACGCCCGGCGCCGCCCCGTCACCCTGCTGGAAAAGCCGAAAAAATACGCCAATGAAGACCCGCAGGCGCTCACCGACGGCGCCCTGGGCAGCAGCAGCTTTTACGCCAACTGGCTGGGGTTCGAAGGGAATAACCTGGAAGCGGTGATCGACCTGGGAGAAAGCATGGAGTTCAGTGAAATATCGAGCGCTTTCCTGCAGGTGGTGAACCACATCGTGTTCTTTCCCGAGCAAGTTTCCTATTACTACTCCAAGGATGGAAACAACTTTGAACTTCTGGACCCTATTCCCAATGCCCGGCCGCTAACGCGGGACAGTAAGGTCAACGACATTCAGGAATTTTTGCTCCGGTTTGAGGCCGTCCGGGGGCGGTACATCAAGATAAAGGCCGAGAACCTCGGTAAAGCGCCGATCTGGCACCACGGGGCGGGGTTGCCGGCGTGGATCTTTGTGGATGAGGTGATGGTGCGGTAGCTTTTTTTCGTCATAATAATTCAAGAAGCCATGCCAGAAGCACTAAAGGACCAACTGTACAGCCGCTCTTTCTTCGAGCGGCTGGTGGATGATTTCGCCGAATACCGCCCGGGCTTCCCGGCGGAAGCCTTCCTCGACGCCGTCTTTGACGACAACTGGCCGTCGCTCGAGCTGAAGGAAAGGATGCGGCATAGTACGCTTTGCCTGCACCGGGTTTTCCCCCTCCCTTACCCGGAGGCAATTGAGCTGTTCAAAAAGGTGATCCGGGCAAAGGCCGGCGATGGTTTCGCCAAAATGCTCTTCCCGGATTATGTGGAAGTGTATGGCCTGGACGACCTGGAGACAAGCCTGGATGCACTGAAACATTTCACGCCCTACGCCAGTGGCGAGTTCGCCATCCGCCCCTTTATCCTGAAGTACGGCCCTCCTGTCATCGCCCGGATGCGGGAATGGGCCCGGGA
>JAGFJE010000610.1 GCA_024103175.1 Phaeodactylibacter sp. | reverse complement strand
CAGCGTTCCGCCGAATACGCTGCTCGAGAGCGTAAAAGAGCCGGGCCAGCCGCTCAAGGAGATGTGGGCTATCCAACAGGAGGAACAGCTCCTTCCGGTTCCTTATTTCCATGTGGTGTTCACCCTGCCTCATGAACTCAATGGCCTCTGCATGCACAACCCTCGCTTCATGTATGGCTTGCTGCTCGAAGCCGGATGGCACACTCTGAATAGTTTTGGCAGCAGCCCCAAGTGGCTGGGCGCTCGCACTGCCGCCACAATAGTGCTTCACACCCCGTAATCCTACGGGGCAGGCTCTGGGGGCAAAACCTGTTTTTGCACCCTCATATCCACTGCATCGTACCTAGTGGCGGCCTGCGCCGAAATGGCACATGGCAGCTCCCCAAACGCGGCAATGCCGAATTCCTTTACCCCGTGGAGGCGATGAAAGAAGTTTTCCAGGCTTACTTCATGCAACACCTCCGCTCCGCATTAGAACAGGGCCTGTTGGCTTTGCCCAAGGGCTTCCCCTACAAACGCGGCCCGTATTACCGCTGGAAAGAAGCTCTCTACGCCAAGCAATGAGTGGCCTATACCAAAAAACCATTCGCCGGGCCCCAAAAAGTGGTGCAATATCTGGCCCGGTACTCTCACCGTATTGCCACCTGCCTGCCCGCCAGGCGAGCCTTGGCGGCCTGGCAGGCAGGTCACCAACCACCGCATCCTGGACATCGGACAGG
This sequence comes from Phaeodactylibacter sp., assembly GCA_024103175.1. Lineage (GTDB taxonomy): Bacteria > Bacteroidota > Bacteroidia > Chitinophagales > Saprospiraceae > JACJXW01. The sequence goes on along the minus strand of JAGFJE010000610.1, from coordinate 18,369 downwards.
ATACTGTCTGTTTTGCCTACAAGGATTATGCCGACGGTGCACGGAAAAAGGAAATGGCTCTGGCTGGCACAGAGTTCCTCAGAAGGTTTTGCCTTCATATCCTGCCGCCGCATTTTCGAAAGGTGAGACACTACGGCTTTTTGGCCAACGCCTGCAAAAACAAAAGGCTGGCGCAAGCCCTGGCCGCTCTGGCTAACAAAAAACTCCAGCTTTCTTCCCGCAGCCAGCGCAGAGCGCTCGCCAAGCAACGCCTCTTTGGAAAGGCTGCCGATAAATGCCCCTGCTGCCACAAAGGCCAGATGGTTACCATCGAAACGCTGGAGGCCAACAAAAGCCCCCCTGTTCACCTCTGTCCTCTGTTCTATAACTGATCCCGCCTGGCAGCACGGCTCTGCCCGGGATTTGCTATGCCCGGCGGCAGGGATTTAGGCCTGACAAACGGCTTATGGCCTCGTATCTCCCGGATTTATCTGTATTCAAAGAACTTTTTCAGCGCTCTCTTTTTACCCCTCGCCCGACGCCGGGGCTGGTAGGCTCCTAATCTTAAAATTGAAACCCCATAAGGAAGGGACGCTGCTTACTCTTGGCTCCGCTTTCCCGACAAAACGTCGGGACAGGCTGTTCAACAAAGGCTGAAATAGCCAGTTGCACCAGGCTATTCAGCCTTTATTATTCTCGCCAGCCTCTTTTTACTTATTCTTCTTGATAAGTATTTCCAGTCCAGAAATTCGTACAAAGTCCTTTTCGTTTAAGGTAGCCAGTTTCAAGTTGTAAGCTTTGGCAGTGGCTCCGATAAACAAATCTGGAATATCGATCAAATTCCCATTTCTCTTGAGTTCCTTAAATATTTTGATAGCTTCTTCATTCGCTTTACTGTCGAACGGTATTACAAGGACATGTTCGAAGAACTTATCCCAAAATCCCTTTTGGTTTTGATTACTGCCGCTGAGAATCTCAAACTCGGTTATTATGGAGACGGCGAAGGAGGAATATTGATTGGACAATTCAAAAAAGAATGAATTCTCCTTCTTGGTCTTTCTGAAATAATCAATTAGAATGGATGAATCCAGGCAAATTAGTTCGTCCGCCATGTGTTGAAGTATTTTCTGTTAGAGAGAAAATCTTGATATTGATCATCTTCCATCACAGGGCCTTCCAAAAGAAATTCCTGAAAATCACTCATGTCTTTCTCCATATCATTATCAGTTACAATTAAAGCAAGGTCTGCTTTTAATTTCCTAATCTGGCTGGCTGGCAGCTGTTTTATCAGCTCTATGAGTTCCTGGTATCCGATATTGAGTTTAAGTTCCATGTTTCAGCCTTTTTGTTTTTTTAACCATTTCCAACTCAAGATAGTTCTTCTGTCCTTTTTTTGGTTGGCGAGAACGGCCGGCATAAACGGCGGCCTGGACGAATGGACAGGCTGATCGTTTTATGCCTTGTTGTAGCCACAGCCCTATTTCTATGCTCTCTGATAGACTATATTTTTCACTTTTCCTTTTTCCTGCTGTTTCTTTTCTTCATCTGTCTTAATCTCTTGTTCAATCTCTTTTTGAACTAATTTCCACCACATGATCGCAGGTATTAAATCTCCTGAATGAGCTTCCAATCTATACGCAACTGATAAGCTCAATTTCTCTTTGCCATTTAATATCCTGCTCAACCTGGTTACATGGACACCAATGTCTTCTGCTAAATCTTTTTGCTTTTTGTCGGTTACTTTCAAGTATTCATTCAAAAAATATACTGTCGATTTATCTTTATCGAACTGGTTCCGTTCTATGTAATCTTTCATCTGATACTTTATCCTGAGTAAACCGGATAACATCTTCTCCTCGGGTGTCCTGTTTGCTAATCTTCGCTTTCTGTCTTCTAATAATTGCCTGTTAGCTTCTTTTTCTTCTTCCTCACTCATATCTGAAGGAAAAACAAATGCCTCTACCAACTCCTCTTTGGTATATTCTTTTGACAGCTTCTCGTAAAGCTTTTTGTAATATTCTCTCTGCTTATCATTCATCATTCAAATATTTATTAATCAACTTCCTTGAATCATCCAATTCAATGAATAAGTTTTTGCCTAATTGTTGAAATCCATATTTGGAAACATAGTGTCCGGCCAATTCTGTTTTTGGTTGTAAAGAAACATATCCTTCGTAATCTTTTTGAAAAGCTAATTCACAAATAAATGCAAATAGACATCCAGCTATATTATCATACCTCTTCTGTTTTCCAACATCTCTCACATTTACTTCTATCAATCGAATGTGTATCCTGAATTCTTTCGGAATATCCTCAATGGAAACTAAGCCCAGGATTTCTTCTTCTGTTTCCAACCTGATTTTATGAACTATCTGGCCTTTTTCAAAGTTCCAGTCAAATTGAAAGGTATTCTCATTCTGGATAATTTTCCAATCTTTATCTTCAGCCAGTTCAATTACTGCCTCTAACAGTTCTCCAGATTCTCTGTGAATAACTTTCATTAGACAAAGATAACCTAATTGACCCTATTTATCAAGTTGATTTATACTTATTGTAAACTATTGGTGAGTTGTGGCTAACTTTTTAACCGGCTGACTAGACGGTCGCACTTCCGACTTTTTACCCGGCTGAGGAACGAAGACGGGCCGACTTTAAGGCGTCGCTTGCACCTACAGGCCTTCCGATTTCCCACTTCCCCCTTCCCTACTTCCCCATCCACACCTTAAACCCGCTCACCTTCTCCCGGCTAACCAGCGCCTCCTTTTCCATCGGAGGTTTCAGCTGCAGGATCAGGCGCGCGCCGAAGTAATCGTCGATCTTCACGATGCTCTCCGCCGAGACGAAAAGGGAGCGGTTGATCCGGAAGAAGCGCCTGGGGTCCAGCATGGCCTCCAGTTCGTCCATTAGGTAGTCCACCAGGAAGCGGCGGTTGTCGAAGGTTTTGAAGAAGTTCATCTTGTCGTCGCTGTAGAAGTAGGCGATGTCTTTTACCTCTACGGAGACCAGCCTTTGGGCCTGTTTAACCAGGAAGCGCGTGCGGTATTCTCTGGGCTGGAGTTTGGCCTGCAATTCGAGCAGAAGGTTTTCGAGATCGGGCAGAGGAGCATTGGCTACTCTGGACTTTTTGAACTTCTGAATAGCCGCCTCCAGCTCGTCTTTCTGTATGGGCTTGAGCAGGTAGTCTACGCTATTCACCTTGAAGGCTTTCAGGGCAAACTCATCGTAGGAAGTAACAAAAATAACCGGGCTGTTCACCTCTATGCGGTTGAAGACCTCGAAGCTCTGGCCGTCGGCCAGTTCGACATCCATAAAGATCAGATCCGGCGCCGGATTGGCCCGGAGCCAGTCGACAGTGCCCTGAATGCTGTCGGTAACGCCGGCGATCTCCAGGCCGGGATCCACCGCCAGAATGGCCTTGCGGAGTTTCCGGACGGCCAGGGCTTCGTCTTCTACGATGAGTACTCGCATGGGGGAATGAAGGATTGAATGAATTAGTGAATGAATGAAGGATTGAATATCAGCGGCAGGGCCACCGTAAAGTTCTTTTCATCTTCGATAATCTGAAAACCCTGTCTGCGCAGGAGCTGGTACTTCATTCTGATGTTGTCGAGCCCGATGCGGGTGCTACCGGCCTTTACGAGCTTGCGCTGCAGGTTATTGTTTACGATCAGCTGGCCGCCCTCGGTGGTGAAGATGTCGATCACCAGGGGCTGGCGGCAGGAGACGATGTTGTGCTTGACGGCATTTTCCACCAGCAACTGCAGCGACAGGGAAGGGATGGCGTGCCGGCTATACTTCGGCGCAATATTGATATTGGCCTCCAGCGCCTCGCCGTACCTGGTTTTCAGCAATTGACAGTACGACCGGATAAAGCGAACCTCTTCCTCCACGGTGCTGAGCGTTTGCTGGTTGTTCAGCAGGAGATAACGGTACACCTTGCTGAGTTCGTCCAGGAACCGGCCGGCCTGTTTGGGGTCTTCCGCGATCAGCGAAGAAAGCGTATTGAAACAGTTGAAAAGGAAGTGCGGGTTGATCAGGCTTTTCAGGGATTCATATTCCTGGTATTCGGCGAGTTGTTCCAGGTGGCGCACATCCTCCCGGCTTTCCCGGTAGCGGGCAAAGATATGATCGGCCTCGTACAGGGTTTCCACCAGAAAGGACAACCCCAGGCTGAGCAACAGCGCCAGCTGCACATCGGCCCACTCCCAGCGGTAACCCAGGAAGCCGCCCCGATGGTAAACCCAGAAAACGAACAAGGTGAAACCGCCGGCCATCAGCAACAGCGCTGAAGCCTGCAGGGACAGGCGCAGGGCAGTCTGCCGGATCTCTCCGAAGCGCCGTTTCAGGCCCAGGCTCAGCCGGCAGTGCAGGCGCCACACCGCCAGGCCCGGCAGGCCGATCAGAGGAATGGAAAGCAGCCAAACCTGCAGGCTGTGCAGGGCCGCATCCTGATACAGGATGTAGTTTAGCGCTGCCCAGAGGAAGGGCGCGGTTGCCAGGAAAGCATACCATTGCAATTTGCCGGCCGATGCCCATTGCTTTATTATCATACGGTATCTGTGGCGTTTATCAACGGAATGCCGATCACTCGTTCGCCCCTTTCTTCCCGCACCCTTATGCCAGGCTGGCCAAGGAGTTCGTACTTTTTGATCAATTCCCCGAGATTCGTTTCTTGCCCTGCATTTTCGCTCCCTGCCTTCGGGTTGATGTTGTGGCGCACCGATAGCAGGCCATCGCTGCCGGCCGTTACTGCGATCGTCAACGGTTCGGCCCGGCTCATGGCATTCCCGTTGATGGCGTCCTCTATGATCGCCTGAAGCGCCAGTGGCGGCAGGAGGGAGCCTCCGGCGCCAGGGCCGACCTCGACGGCGGTTTGCAGCAACGCTCCAAACCGCACCTTCAGCAGGAAGAGGTACGAATCCATAAATTGCATTTCCGTTTTAAGCGGAACCAGGTGGCCGGTTTCGGGGCGCAGCATATAGCGGTACACTTTGCTCATTTCATCGAGAAACTGCTCGGCCGCATTGGGGTCTTCCTCGATCAGGCAGGACAAGGTGTTCAGGTTGTTGAACAGGAAATGGGGGCTGGCCTGGCTCTTCAGCGCCTGCAACTGGCTTTGCCGGAAGTTCCGCTCCAACTGCTCGCGGCGCTCCAGGTTGGCCTTCCAGGCTTCGAACCGGGAGATCCCCTCAAAGAGGAAACTGAGAAAGATGTTGACGAAGCCCAGCCCCAGATAGGCCCAGATGAACCGGCCCTGATCCATGCTATAATGAAAGAACGGGATGCGCTCGAACAGGTTGAAGATCAGGAGCAGTACCAGGCCGGACATGATGAGGAAAGCAATGATCATAAAGAACAGCTTCTTTCCCGTATCGGCCTCCCGGGGAAAGCGCTCCTTCATCGCCACCGCCCACCAGCCGCAGGCCGTGAAATAGGCGCCCAGCACGACAGCCGAGATCAGGGTGGCTGTGAAGAATATCCCCAAACCCCCAAAGAGCGCAGGCCCCATGGCTGCATAACTTATCACCACCGATACAGGAAGCAGTATCAGCGCCAGGATGTAATAGTCTTTGCCGGTGTATTCTGGTAGTTTCATAACGCGTATGAAATTACTGCTTTTCCCCGGCAGTGGATAGCGGGTATCGTACCGAATTGTCGAAAAAACAGGATGAATTGATCCTCCCCCCACTCCCCCCCCCCCACCCCCCCCCCCCCCCCCCCCCCCCCCCCCCCCCCACCCCCCCCCCCCCCCCCCCCCCCCCCCCCCCCCCCCCCCCCTCTCCCTCCCCCCCCCCCCCCAACTCACTCCCCCAAAAAACCAATTCATCCCACCATCCCTTCAATTGGGTTCAGAATTCCCACGCGGCATGCCGCAGCCTCGCATTTTTGCAGCACATCTGATGGCAACGGCTATCAGTACCGAAATCAACCCGATTTTCTAATCATTGAATGAGAGGTGGGCGTAATGGCCAGAAAGGGCATTTTCTTTTGCCACAAACCTGCCTGCCCGCCAGGTAAGCCTTGGCGGCCTGGCAGGCAGGGGCTCAAAGACACTAAGATTACACGAAGCATTCGGGAAAACACCTTTGTGGTTCTTTGTGTTTTCGTGTCTTCGTGGCTAAAAAAGCCGCCAGGATGCCTTTATGCCCCCTCGATCCTTAAATCACTTTAAAAATGGAAACGACAAAAATGGCCCGGGCCGCATTATTATCCCTGGCCATAGCGACGGTGTTCCTGCTGGCCTGGGAAGGCTTCTGGCGCAGCAGGGGATTTATCCCAACCTACAATGACGACAAGGCCCTGTGGGCCGTGAAGCGGAAAGAAGTGTACGAGCCCCAGGGCGGCGCTACGGTGTTTATCGGCTCTTCCCGCATCAAGTTCAACCTGGACATTCCCACCTGGGAAAAAATTACCGGCGAACAGGCCGTGCAACTGGCCCTGGTGGGCACCTCGCCCATCCTGACCCTCCAGGACCTGGCGGAAGACGAGAACTTTACCGGCAAGCTGGTGGTCGACGTTACCGAACCGCTGTTCTTCTCCCAGAACCCCGCTTTTCACCAGTCGGCGAAAGAGTCGGTAGCCTACTACCACAAACAAACGCCGGCAGAAAAGGCCAGCTCGGCCATCAGCCTCGCCCTGGAATCCAGGCTGGCCTTCCTGGAGGAGCGCCGGTTCTCCCTGAACACACTGCTCAACGACATCCCGCTGCCCAACCGCCCGGGCGTGTTCCAGTTCCCCGCCTTCCCCAAAGGCTTTGAATGGAATACCTTCGGCCGGCAAACCTACATGTCGGATATGTTCCTTTCCGACAGCGCGGCCATCAAGCGGCAGACCGACATCTGGGCCATGCTGATCATGGGCAACCCGGAACCTCCCATCGCCGGTAAAGAACTGGATGGAGTACTGGCCGGGATCAAAGCCTCGGTGGACAAGATCCGCAGCAGAGGAGGAAAAGTGATCTTCGTCCGCACCCCGTCCAGCGGGCCGATGGAGGCCGCCGAACAGAAGGGCTTTCCCCGCGAACAGTACTGGGGGCGCCTGCTCAATATTACGAACGCGCCCGGCATTCACTACAAAGATTATCCGGAAACGGCGCACTACATCTGTCCGGAATGGTCGCACTTGTCTCCCCGGGATGCCGTCGATTACACCCATCAGCTGGTGAAGCAGCTCGGGGAGAAGGGGTGGTTTACGCTGGTGAAATCTGATTTGCTTAATCCTTAACCTTGTTCGGTGTTCGGTGTTCGGTGTTCGGTGTTCGGTGTTCGGTATTCGGTGTTCGGTATTCGGTATTCGGTGTTCGGTATTCGAACTGCGATCTGCGATGCTCGAACCTCGATCTGCGATCTGCGATCTGCGAACCGCGATGTGCGGTCCGCGAACTGCGATCCGCGAACTGCGAACTGCGAACCGCGAACTGCGAACCGCGAACTGCGAACCGCGAACCGCGAACCGCGAACCGCGAACTGCGAACCGCGAACCGCGAACCCCCTCCAAAATCCTAATACCATGTTATTCAATTCATATGTTTTCATCCTTTTCCTGGGCATAGCCCTGGCGTTTCACTACCTGCCGGTTTCGTGGAAAGCCAAAAAGATCAACCTGTTGTTAGCCGGCTACCTGTTCTACGCCATGTGGAACCCGCCGTTCGTGCTGCTGCTGTGGTTGTCGACCGTGGTGGATTTCATCGCCGGCAAACAATTGTACCGGGCGGAGGCCCCGGCAAAACGCAAGGCCCTGCTGGCCGCCAGCCTGGGCGTCAACCTGGGCATGCTCGGCTTCTTCAAGTACGGTGGGTTTCTGCTGGATAATTTCGTCCTGCTGGCTTCCGCCGTTGGGATCGATTACCACCCGGCCGCGCCCGATATCATCCTGCCGGTGGGCATTTCTTTCTACACCTTCCAGACGCTGTCCTACACCCTGGACATGTACCGGAAGAAACACGCCCCCGAGCGGTCGCTGCTGGATTTCTCCCTCTACGTGTCCTTCTTCCCGCAGTTGGTAGCCGGGCCCATTGTCCGCACCGGTGATCTGCTGCCGCAGTTCAAGAGCCCGCGCCAGGCCACGTCGGCCCAGTTCATGCACGGCTCGTTGCTCCTTACCCTGGGCCTGTTCATGAAGGTAGTGCTGGCCGACGGCCTGCTGTCCGGCCCGGCCGACCAGGTATTCGGCGCACAGACGGCCCTGAACGTCGCCGACGCCTGGCTGGGCGTGCTGGCCTTCTCCGGGCAGATCTTCTTCGACTTCGCCGGCTACACCACCTGCGCCATCGGCATAGCGGCCATGCTCGGCTTCACCCTGCCGGACAACTTCCGCTATCCGTACGCCGCCGTCGGCTTTTCCGACTTCTGGCGCCGCTGGCACATCAGCCTGTCCACCTGGCTGCGCGACTACCTCTACATCCCCCTGGGCGGCAACCGGGCCGGCAAGGCGCGCACCTACATAAACCTGATGATCACCATGCTCGTCGGCGGCCTGTGGCACGGCGCCTCCTGGACGTTCGTTGTCTGGGGCGGCTTGCACGGCCTCTACCTCACTGTGGAAAAGTGGCTGGTGGGCCAGCGGGAAAGCCAGGCGAAACCGGAGCTTGCAGTACAACCGATAATCGTAGAAAAATCGATACTGCCCATAAACAATCCTAAAGTGAAGACGCTGCTGCTGGTACTGCTGACCTTCCTGCTGGTCAACGTCACCTGGGTATTCTTCCGGGCGCAGGATTTCGCCACCGCCTGGCGCCTGCTGGCCTCCATGTTCGGCCTGGCGCCCGAGGGGGCGGCTTTACTCCCCACCATCGACATGATCAAGGTATCGGTGGTGACGGCGGGGCTGTTGCTCACTCACTTCCTGATGCGCAACACATCGGTGTCGGAACTTATCCAAAGGTTGAAGTGGTGGGCGGTGGGCGCCGCCTGGGGGCTGATGCTGGTGGCGATCATTATCAGCCAGAAGAGCGGCGGGTCGTTTATTTATTTTCAGTTTTGATGCTGAGCCAGGGTGCGCATCACGCCGGCTGCCATAGTCTCAGGCGAAGGCATGCCCTGCGTGCCCTGGCTTAAGCCAACTCATTCACTGAACCAGAAAGGCCAGATAGAACAGGTTCGGGAAGAGGGTATCGAGCAGAGGGGCCTTCCCAAACTACTCAACCGCGACAAGGGACGGGCCTGCATTTTTACGCAACCAGTTTCTTCCATTGTAAAATAGCCTTGGCAGGCTCCGGCGAAGTAATACGGATATCGTGCGTCTCGCCCAGTTGCATGGTGATAAAATCACCCTGCCCCATCCGGACGATGCGGGTGTTGCCTTTTTCATCAGTGATGTGACACTCGCAGGCCCCCTCCAGGATGAGGAAACTCTCGAGCAGGTCATGGTGTACTTCTGTCTCCACGAATTCTTTTACCCAGATTACGAACAATTCCCGTTTTTCACTGGACTCGAGAGGATGAAGGTATATGTTCTCAAAGAACTCCGGCGGGGAGATGCCCTGGGTTGCTTCCTGCCAGTCCAGCCAGTTGGCCGTTTCTTCGAGCATGGGTAGGCGGCCCGGATCTAAGGCTTGTCTTTGCCTCTTTCGGGCATTCAGTTTGCTTATCTTATCCAGTACCTTATCTCTCGTAGCCGGCGGCGGCGGTACGCTGTGCGCGGATGCAAAGCCGATCAGGGCATCTTCTGATGCTAGGACGTCCTGCTCTTCGGGGACATCTTTTCCATCTTTTTTCAGCCAGTCTCTGATCTGATCTGTCGCTATGTCGTATTTCTTTTTCAACCTCCGAGCGTATTTTTTCAATGATCATGTAAAAAAACCACGTAACTCCTTTAACGCCTTTCTCGTACGAGACTTCACCGTGCCGAGGGGGATGCCGAAGTTTTCCGCAATTTCCTGTTGAGTGTAGCCCCCGAAATACATCCATTCGATCACTTCCCGGCAGTTGGGTGTCAGTTTATTTAGTAGTTGCCGCAGCCCCAAGGTGTCAACTGATGATTGGAAGGCGGCGGAACCCGGTTCTGAACTTACGAAAATCTCCAGGCTTTGGTTTTTTCGTTTCTGGGAAAAGTGCTTCGACCGGGTAAAATCGATGGCGGTATTCCTGGCGATATTGATGAGCCAGGTGGCCAACCGTCCTTTGCCGGAATCATAGCTGTCGATGTGTTGCCAGGCCTTCACAAAGCAGTCCTGAAGAAGGTTCTCGGCATCGTCCCGGCTGCCTACGATTCTCAGGATGGCGCCGAACAGCAAAGCGGAATAATCATCATAAAGCCGGGCAAACGCTTCCTCCTTACCAGCTTGTAGCTGGATAATGAGTTCGGATTCGATCTCGATATTCCTGTTCTCCATTTGGGAAGCGGCATGGCCAGCCAGGCAACCCTGCCTTTTACTCATGCTTACGACAAAAGTAAAAAAAATTACCGCCCGAAATCCAAAATTTAAATCACTGCGTAATTGGGGTATATGAACGCATACCATTTTATCACCCATTGGCGCCTGGACGCCACCTGCGAGGAAGCCTACCGTACCCTGGAGGATGTGGAAAGCCTTGCCCGCTGGTGGCCCAGCGTTTACCTCGATGTGCGGGTACTTGAAAAGGGGCGCCCCGGGGGTGTGGGCAAGCTTGTCGAACTGTATACCAAAGGCTGGCTGCCTTACACCCTGCGCTGGAAATTCCGGGTTGCGAAAACGGATTTTCCAAACGGCTTTTCGCTATCGGCCATCGGCGATTTTGCCGGGCAGGGCGTATGGGCGTTCCGGCCTTTGGGAAACGGCCAATGCGTGGCGGAATACGACTGGAAGGTTGCCGCCGAGAAGCCTTTACTGAAAATACTTACCCCCCTGCTGCGGCCACTGTTTTCCGCCAACCACCACTGGGCGATGCGTATGGGGGAAAAAAGCCTGAAGCTGGAATTAATGCGGCGAAATGCAAAAACGGAAGCGGAGCGGCAAGCCGTTCCGGCTCCGCCGGGCCCGACTTTCCCCCATAACCTGTCCGACAACAAGATTTTCAGACAATCTGATTAAAACCATTCACATCATGAAAAATAAAGCATTCGAAAGCGGAGCCCCCCAGCCCGCCTTGCTTTTTATCCCCGACATCAGCGGCTTCACCCGCTTCGTATCGGAGGTGGAGATCAACCACTCGCAGCATATCATCGAGGAACTGCTTGAAATACTTATCGAGTCCAACAATATTGGCCTGGAGGTAAGCGAAATCGAGGGCGACGCCATCCTCTTTTACCGCTTTGAGAATGCGCCCACCGCCGCCGAATTGCTGACACAGGTACAACGCATGTTCGTGCGCTTTCACACCCATTTGAAAAAATACCACACCCACAGGATATGTAACTGCGGAGCCTGCAAAACGGCGCACAGCCTGACGCTCAAGTTTGTGGCCCATTATGGCGACATCACCATGAACGCAGTGAAACAGTACCGCAAACTGTTCGGCAAGGAGGTCGTCGTCGCGCACCGGCTGATGAAAAACAGCATCGAGCATCACGAGTATGCCCTGTTCACCCACAACCTCGTGCAGGCCTGCCCGCAATGGGTGGACATAGACACTGCCGCCTGGGCGCCTGTCCAAAATGGCAAGGAGGAATACGACAGCGGCAAGGTAAGCTATTGCTACCTCCCTTTGGCGCCTCTCATGGGCCTGGTGCCGGAACTGACGGTAGAAGACTATAGCATTCCAGGTGTAAAGGCCAAGGTCATCGAAACGGAAGCCATCGTTGAAGCCCCGCTCGAAATGGTTTTCAATGTGATGAGCGACCTGCCCTGGCGCAGCAAATGGATACCCGGCTCCCTGCCCGAAGTGGCGGACATCAACAGCGAGCTGGCCCAGGTGGGCCAGACACACCGCTGCCTCGCCGACGGGCCCGTCATTGTGGCCCATGGCTTCGAGGCCTCGGAAAACGTCATCACCTTCACCGAGACCGGCCGGCAAAGAACCTACTGCGTCATTTACACCCTGACCAAACTGGACGAGAGCCGCACCCGGGTGCAATCGGCCAGCTTCATCCGAAAGAACTTCTTTAAAGAACTGATTTTCAATTTGTTTATAAAAAAGAAACTGGAGCAGGTGTACTACCAGGCATGGGCAAACCTGAACGGCTACTGCCAAGGGCTGCTCGAGCAAGGTAAGGAACACCCATATTGGGTAGTGCTGGAGAACCGCCGGGGCGTGGCGGCATCAGCCGGAACGCGGAGCGATTTAAAAGTCACGGGGTGACTAAACGCTGGCCAAACCAGGGCGAGTCACCCCGCGACTGGCCTGACTGGCCTGCCCGTGAACATCTGGCATGGCAAACGGCTGTCCAGGTTAGAGCAATCTCTATCCATTGATTATAAACCAAAATCCTAATAAAATGAGCAAAAACCTTTCAACCGTACAGCAGATCTATACCTGCTTCGGGCAGGGGGACATCCCCGGCATTCTAGACAAGATGGACGACGATGTTCAATGGGAAAAATGGCTGGACAACCACGGCCAAAATGCAGGCGTGCCCTGGCTTAAAGAAGGACACGGCAAGGAAGGGGTGCTTGCTTTTTTCCAAACCATCGGCAGCATGTTGCAATTCAAAGATTTTCAAGTCCTTAGCTTGATGGAAGGCAACAGCCAGGTGGCTGCGGAAATCCTGTTGGAAGTGGATGTGCCAAGCACAGGAAGGCATTTCAAAGAAGAAGAAATCCATCTCTGGACGTTCAACGAAGCCGGAAAAGTGTCCCGCTTCCGGCACTATGCAGATACGGCGAAACACATGCAGGCGGCGGGGCTATGAGTTTTTCAAACTAAATTACAAGGGAAATGAAGAAAACTGTTCTTCTCGTAGCCATCCTACTCGGCGCCGTTTTTTCAACTGTCCGTGCCCAAATGCAAATCCGGGAAGGCGCCATCACCAACCTTTACGACGCCTTCGGCAGAAACGACAGCCTGACGCAGGATTTCGGCTTTTCCTGCATCCTGAAATACCAGGGTAAAACCATCCTGTTCGATGATGGGATACTTCATGAGCTACCCCGGCAAAAGTTTCGTGCAGGGGCAGTTCGAGCAAGCAGGCCAGTCGCAGTACCGCTATACCAACCTGCCGGAAATTTCCCTCTCGCTTACCACGGACGACGGGGAGGTGCTGATTGTTGGTTGCTCACACTCCGGCGTGGAAAATATTATCCGGGAGGATAAAAATTCTACCAGAAACAACATTGCAATGGTGTAGGAGAAATTTCCGGAGCTATCCGCACCTACCAGATGCCCGACAACAAGGTGCTCATCGTTTCCGGCGAAGACCCGGACCCCAAAGCCGAAGCACTTTTAATTGTTGACAAATCCGGCTTCATCCCCGGCACTCCCCTGACTCCCGCCGATGTGGAACAAATCATCAAACTGGGCGACTTTGTGCACGGCCAGGGCATCTTGCAGAGCAACCCCTATAACATTGCCAAACCTGACGGCTCTGGCTTCTACGTCTGCAACCTTACCGGCTTCCCGTTCCTGGAAGGCGCCGCCACCATTTTCAACCTCGACAACAGTGGCAACCTGACGCCCTAGCAGAGCAACTTCAGCAGCCTCACCAACCTCGGCTACGACCCCAAGGACGGCAACCTCAGCGCCATGCAGTTCGCCATCTTCGGCCTGGTGGATACAACGCTGAATTTCATCCCTGGCACGGGCATGGTCATCAAGGTATTTGCCGACGGCAGCCGGGACACCCTCACCACCGGCCTCATCGGGCTGAACCCCAACTTTATTTTTGATGCTTCGGGAAATCTGTATGCCACCGATCGGAGTAAAAATTATCGGGATACCTTTTTTCACAACCCCGGCTTAACGGCCTTCGTCAGAAAGCCTATACAAGGACGGCTATATAGCCATCCAGCCATTCACCTCAGCTCCTCCCTGAGCTCCTTCAACCGTTGCCGTTCCTTCTTCGTCAGGCTGGCCATGCCCTGCCGGCGGATCTTATCCAGCAGTTGATCCATTTCATCTTCCGGGCTAAGGGAATTATTTTGCCGGCGATCATGCCAGCGGCGGCGGCTCAGGGTTTCGCCCCAGTAGTTGTCGACCATAAGAACAGCCGGGTTTCTGATGATCAGGAAAAGGAAAGCCATAGTAGGCAGGGCCAATAGCAGCAGCACCCACCAATGGTCAAGGGCCAGCGTGGGTTTTAAGAATAAAATGCCCATCAGCCCGGCCAAGGCGCCGCCGAGGTGTGCGTCATGGCCAATGTTGTCGGCCTGCCGCTTAATGCCGAAAATAGAGATCAGGACGAAGGCCAGGCCGAAGATCCAGCTTTTGATGGAAAATGGCAGGCCGAAAAGGGATATGGAGCCATTGGGGTCCAGCATAATGGCAGCGAAAACCACCCCGCTGATAGCCCCCGAAGCTCCCACCGCCCGGTAATCGCCATGGTTGCGGTGCATGTGCAGGGATAAAAGGCTGCCCCCGATCATACTGAAAAAGTATAAGGCCAGGAATTTCCAGGCCCCGAACAACAGTTCCAGCGAATAGCTGAAGGACAGCAGAGCCACCATATTGAAACCGAAGTGCAGCCAGCTGACGTGCAGCAAACCGGAAGAAATGACCCGTTTCCACTCCCCGTCGATCAGAATGGGGTCGACCTCAAAGGCATATTCTTCAAAGAACTCCCTGTCCCGGAAGCCCTTAAAGGTGATCAGTCCCGTGATCATGAGCAGGAACATTGCCGCAGGTGTACTGTATTCCATGGTATGATTAAAATTTGATTTTTATGGTTTCTCCCTCCGGAAACACCCCGGGGGAATGCGATATTTTCAGCCGCTGCGTGGCCGACAGGCCGATGGTTTCGCCGTCGCTCAGGTGGATGCCTGAATCCAGGACAAAATACGCAATATTGTACATCAATTCCTGGGTGGCTTCAAAGGGCCGCCGGGAATCGATGATTTCCAGATCATACCGGGGATGTTGTGGGCAGCGGGCTCCTGCGCCTGGGTATCCTTTCGGAAAGAACAGGTTAATCCTAAAATGGCCAGGAAAAGGGCCGTGGTAACGATTTTCATTTCTGATGGTTTAGCGCGTTACGGAATCCGCTGTGGATGAAGATGTCGCTGCCCGGCTGCTCCGGGTCGCCCAGGATGCGGTCGCCGGCATTAGGGTAGCGCAGGGCGAGGCTCATGGTGCCGTCGGCGGCTACCTCATAGGCGGGGGCCTGGGGCTTCGGGGTGAGGATATCGATGAGCTGGCTGCCGCCTTCTTCGTAGAGTTGGGAGAATTCGATTTTGGTGGAGGGGTAAATGTTGATTTTTATGGTAAATCTACAGGACCAATTTCCAGTTAATAACTTTTCCTCGATGCTGTCCCATTCATCAGGCCAGAATACTGTTGGGACAGGAAATGAGGAAGGAAAGCAATTCCAAAAATAATCATCGGGAAAATATTCCTCGTAATTGCTATAGTAATCTTGCTGAAAACACCCCTGCGCGTAAACATTATTCACGGCAAGGCAATTCCCCATCAGCAAAACACCGGCCACAGCCAATCGTGCGGCCGGGGTAGGGGTGTAAAAAAGCGGTTCATAGGCGGTGAAATTTTGGTAGCGCGGGCATTAGAGCCTCGGGCTGTTATTTTAAAAAAAGTTATTCCAAAAGCCGTGGGCTGCAATATCCCTCCGTTCCGTTCGCGAGGGACTCCACCTTTGCCAAGGCTTCGGCGGACAGGTATGTCCCGATGCAAGCAGAATAGCAAGTCTCTGACTTGCGAATTTTATGCCTGTTCAGAAGAAACTGTAGGCATTCGCATCTACTTCCGCCAATCAGAGGCTGGCTCGTTATCCCGCTTCGAGACAAAGTCTCTCGCGAACGGAGTGTTGTTCGTTTGGTTTTCTTGCTGAAGCCCGTAAAAGCCAAACGGTTCAGGCAGTAAGCCTCAAGTGGCATAATTCCTTGTCAGCACTCCCCTACTCTTTCAAGCGCTGCAGTAGCAACTGCGCGTATCCGCCATTTTCGCTGAGGCGGAGATTGTTAAAGTCGAATGAGACAAAGCGGTACTTCTTCCAGGGGCTATTCCCGCCCAGGAAGAGGCGGATTTTAAGGAAACCGTCCTCGATCACCCATAAGCCGTATTGCTTGTAGTTGCCTTCCTGGAGGGTGAGATACCTGCCTTCCGCGCCGGTTTGCGCCTGAAAATGATAAATGGTGGCGCCCGATCTCCACCTGCCGGCCAAGCCTTCAGGCGTTGGGACGGGGGCATAGGCGCCGCTCCCTTGTGAAGACCGGCGGTTGCAGGCCGCGCACTCCACTTTGCCACCCTGGCAGCCCATTGTGGTGCAATGGCGCCACTCGTCGCGGTATTCCGTATCGTAATAGCCGGTGGTAGCATTATATCGCTGATAGGACACCCGGTCGTAATAGCCGCCGGCGCCGGCGCAACTGCTGCAATCAGCCTTGCCCGTACCGTAGCAGGCGTAACAGGTAGAACCAGGCGCGGACATCTGAGTGGGCATCTGGCCGCCGTTATCCCGCGCTAAGGTTTGCTCCTTTTGCCGGAAATAATTCCGCTTCAGGCCTTTGTGCTCGGGATTTCCGTCGTCGATGACCACAAGGGTGAACTGGTCTTTGCCCTGCCATTTGACCTCCCCTTTGAAAACCGTTTTATTTTCCGTTTTCAGCGTGATGAAAGGAGCGGTATATTCCCAGGTATAGGTTTTATCCGTGTACCGGTTGCCGGCGGTGGTGCGCACCATACACTGCCAGTTGTTTTTGATCATCCAGTTGTAGGTGTAAAAGGCGCCGAATTCAGAAGCGGAGGCCTCCCATTGGCCGATCAGGCTCTGCTGGGTTTGCGCGTAGAGCCAACTGCTGAGGAAGCAGCACAGGAGCAGAATAAATGTTCTCATAGCGCTATCGTTTGAGGAATTCAATGGTTCCTTCTATTCCGAAGATCAACTGCTGGGCCTGCACGCCGGTAAAGGTTCCTTCGATCTTATCCGGAGCGGTCCACTGCATATCGTAATCCACCAGGACTGCGCAACCCGCGTTGGCGCACCAGCCTTTAGGGCTGTAGGCCGTCATTTTCAGGCGGTTGCCAATTTGATTAGCATAAATGACGATCCAACTCACTTTCACCGGGATTCCGTCCTCATCCTTTCCATCAAATTCCATGAGGAGCAAACCGCTGTTGTCTTTGAAAATTCTCATCCGGTTTGTAAAATCTGGCGGCCGTCCACCTTGTATTTCCGTGTTTTGTTGCCCCTGGCCGATCCAGCTTCCAACCAGCCTGTTAATAAGCTGCGGGTCGGGGTATAAGGGCATGATCTTGCGGAGTTCGATGGCGCCCCGGTAATTGAGCACAATGCCCGCAGCGTTGTATTGTTTGGCATAATGGCCCCGAAAGACAGGCGGGTCGAATTCCGTGATTTGAATGTCCAGAGCAGTGGATACGCCCCAGGAGCCCTGGGCGATCTGAAAAGCCATTTCGCCCCCGTTGCTCCGGAAATTGCGGACCTGCCAGTTATTGTCTGCCGGCAACATAGCAGTCATGCCTTTGTAGTTGGCCGTCAGGTTATTACCTTTGACAATCCACTCCGACATCCAGCGCGACCTGCTTCCAACGTCGTCTTTTTCAGTGGCCGTAGCTACCCAAATACCTTCAAGGCTATTGAGCATGGACACTTTTTGCCCGGAAGGCGGCAATGAACCGGTGTCGTTCTGTGGTTCGCCAGGTTCGTTTGTGGCAGAGGCATTAACAGACAGAGAGAGGCCTTTTCCCGAAACGGCCAGGTCATCAAACATTATTTTCTGGTTGCCGGTAATTTCAAAGCCGATTTGCAGGACGTTCATCGGCTCGTAATCAACCTGGTTGACTTCTTTGTCGTCAATGAACAGTATCAACTTTTTACCTTTCTTCTGGACTTTCAGCCGGGTATTCACATCTTTTTTATCTGAGGAATAACTTTGTATTGCAATGAGAGGCTTATAAGTGCCAAAATACCTTCTACCCAGTGTATAATATCCTCTTGGAGAAACTTTGAAAGAGTAATTGTTTTGGAAATCTGCTCCCCAGGACAACCCATAGGCGCCATTTTTGTTGCCGCTCAGATAGGTGGTATTGGCGGAGATCGCGTAGTCCTCATCATCGCTTAAACTCAAATTAACATAACTCAGAAATGCTCTGCTTTTCAGCATTTTTCCCTCCATCAGGTATTTGCCATTGGCAATGTCGAGATTGACCACATCGTAAACTCCGGCCATCCATCCGTTGGAATTGTTCCTGAAGTTTTCAGTAAAAACTGACGCCTGATGATTGCCCTGTTCTTCTAAATCGTCTGAATTAAGCTGGTATTGAGCGTTAAGAAAAATTACAGGAAGGAACGCCAGGAGTGTCAAAAGGAATATCCTTCGGCGAGTTGGTTTCAGTCGTATCATTTTCG
>JAGFJE010000604.1 GCA_024103175.1 Phaeodactylibacter sp. | reverse complement strand
TACCGTTCATAATTGTCGATAGCAGCGTAGAGGATGGTTTTGCCATCCTGGCGGATGAGGTCCAGCCCGATGCGCCCGGCGTATTCTCCGGAGGGGAAGCCCTCCTGGCCGCTGCTGATGTCGGCCCAGGTAGCGCCGCCGTCGGTGCTTTTGTAGATGGCGGAGCCGGGGCCCGATTCCACAAAGTTCCAGGCGCGGCGCTCGCGCTCCCAGGTGGCGGCGTACAGGGTATTGGGGTCCTGTGGGTCGATGATGAGGTCGATGCCGCCGGTATTTTCGTTGATGTAGAGGGTTTTCTCCCAGTTTTGGCCGCCGTCGGTGGTTTTGTAAATGCCGCGCTCCTCGTTGGGGGAGTAGAGGTGGCCCAGGGCGGCCACCCAGGCGACGTCCGGGTTGTCGGGATGCAGGACGATGCGGCCGATGTGGTGGGTTTCGGCCAGGCCCAGGTGCTGCCAGCTTTTACCGCCGTCGGCGCTCTTGTAGATGCCCACGCCGGCGTAGGAGGAACGGCTGGAGTTGACCTCGCCCGTTCCCACCCAGATGGCATTGCGTTGCCAGTCAACGGCGATGTCCCCGATGGTCATTACCATTTCTTGGTCGAAGAGCGGCTCGAAAGAGGTACCGTTGTTCTCCGTTTTCCACAGCCCGCCCGAGGCGTAGGCGACGTAGAAGTGGCTGGGGTCTTCGGCCCATACGTCCAGGTCGGCCACCCGCCCGCTCATGATGGTGGGGCCCACGTTGCGAAACTCGATGGCGTTGACGATGGACTTTTCGGCCAGGGCCTGCCGCTGCCGGTAGCTGGCGATGCGCTCGGCCGCCGGCGTGGCGGGAGGGTGATCGGATTGCGCGAATACGAAAACAGACAGCGTAAGGAATGCGGTGGAGAGTAGTAGCCTCATTTTTTTGCCCTAAACATAGGGAATAATGTGTAAAAGAGTGCAAGGGTGTGAAAGTGTAAATGTGTAAATGTTGGAGGGGCGCACCCTCCAGCTCGTCGTTCGGGGAGAGGAGCGAGAAAGAGGGCTTGG
Source organism: Phaeodactylibacter sp. (assembly GCA_024103175.1). Lineage (GTDB taxonomy): Bacteria > Bacteroidota > Bacteroidia > Chitinophagales > Saprospiraceae > JACJXW01. Next base: position 1,976 of record JAGFJE010000604.1, on the reverse strand, counting down.
ATAGATAGAAATCGGACAAGGCAGGATCATTATAAATATAATCGTTATTAAAGTAATGATTACATTTATAATGATTATAAAAGTAATCATCTTTGCACCCTTGCCGACTATCTGGGGGGCCTGATGTTCAGCCTTTTTCTGCTTTTGCCGGCGCCAGTAGTTTTCTTATGGCCTTGCCCAATTCGGAGGGGCGGTTCCAGTTTGGCGCTGCTTTCCGGAGCATCTTGCCGTTGGGGGCGAGGGTAAACAACAATCCTTCCCTACTGTACGGAGGAAAGCCCATTTCGCCGGCCTGAGCTACCTCGTGAAGAAGGCCCCATTCCTCTTCTACCAGCGAGGGTTTCGTTTTAAGCGCCTCGGAGAGCGCCTGAGATTTTGGCGGCATCAAGTAAATGGTTTTCTTCAGAAGGCCGGGGTGAGCATGGAGGTAGTCCATTTCCCAAATTGCCCCGTCTGAGGTGGCGGGCAGTAGGAGGATGCCCTTGGCGTGCCGGGCGAGAATTTTCAGTTTTTCCTGCCAATGGCTGTCTTCCACCTCGAAACGGGCCGCTGCGGCGGTAGCTTCCCCTTTTCGGCCCAGAGCGAGAAAACGATCCGGCTGTAAGGCCTTTCCCAGTATGGTTTCGATGTTTTCCAAAGGGATCATAGAGAACGGAAGGATGGCCTGGTAGCCCTCCAACTCATCTTCGTCCTGATATTTCAGTTGTCCGCGCGGGATAAAGGGGCGGAGGTATAGAAAGAAAGGAGGATGCACCTTTCCCTTTTTTGCCTGGGCCAGGATCTCTTCTTCCAGGCCCGCTTCCCGGATTTCCTGTTGAGCTTCCCGGTAGGCATTTTGTAGTATATTGGCCCAAAAGCCAACCAGTATCAAGATGCCGACAATACCGGCAAAGTACTGGATCAGGGTGAGTTCAATCCCCAGGTAAACTTTCAAAAAACTTATACCTTTGTTTGTAGTGATTGCGAGAAGTGTTCCCAGAAATCCGAGCAGCATCAATAACCTCTGGGAAGCGCCGCCCCTGCCATAGCCGTCTTCATTTGGGTTAGCCATTTTTTCTTTTAATTTAAGCCTTTCCGGCCTTAAGAACAAGCCGGGCTATTCCGGGCAGAGGCGGAGCGCCCTCACCTAATACACATTTACACTTTAGTACTTTTACACCTTGTCCTCCCGCTCCTCCCACTTCCGGATCATCAGCTCGATGCCTTTGGCAATAAAATCCTGGAATTCAATGATCTCCTGCAGGCCTTCGTTGAATTCGAGGTACTCGCTTTCGGAGCGTTCTTCCAGCACATCTTCCAGGATCACGCGCATCTGGCCCATCCGGAGGGTTTGCTGTTTCAGGTTTTGCAACCAGTTGTCGGGGTTGAGGCGAAAGTAGCGCCGGCGGTCGCCGCTGAAGGTCAGGTAATCGACGGCGCCTTCGTTCATCAGGTAGTTGAGGGCGTTGCTGATGGAGCTCTTGCTGGCGGAGAGGAAATCGCGTATTTCGTAAAAGTCTTTGTAGGGCGGGTCGGCGAGGAGCAGGAAGCCCATCACCCGGGCATTCATGGGGGAATAGCCCAGGCGTTCAAAGGCGATGCCGAGTTGCTCTACTTTGGCCTGGAGGCGGGGGTTAGGCGTTGTTTTTTCCGGATCAGGCATGGCGTTTTTCTGTAAATATAGAATGATTATTCAGTTTTCTTTTACTTGAACTAAAAAAACTAATTTTTCAAAAACCAGGAACCAAAAACAAAAAACCGCCCGGGCCGAAGCCGGGGCGGTGCAATCCAGAATCATACTTTACTATAATAACAATTTTTGTGGCTGGTTTGGTTGATTCGGTTGCCAAAGGCATGGCCCGCCACTCAATAAACCAAGTTAACTTAATCAACCAAATCAACCAAATCAACCAAATCAACCAAATCAAACAAAACAAACAAATCAACCAAATCAACCAAAAACACTACACCCTTAGCAAACACCCATTCTTCCCGGG
>JAGFJE010000590.1 GCA_024103175.1 Phaeodactylibacter sp. | reverse complement strand
GGCACGCTAAGCGCGCTGCCGCCGGAAGCGGGGACGATCTCATAGAGGGCCGTGATGGTTTGCCCGGCGCCGATCTCTCCGGCGTCTTTCCGGTCATCTTCGAAATCTTCGTTCTCCAGCAGGCGGTTCTCGTAGCCGATCAGTCGGTAGGAATGCACGATGCTGGGGTTGAAGTCGACCTGCACCTTGACATCCTTGGCCACGGTGTAGAATTTGCCGAACTCGTAGATAAACACCTTTTTTGCCTGTTCCAGGTTGTCGATGTACTCGTAAGTACCGTTGCCGTTGTTGGCCACCTGCTCCAGCATGGCGTCGTTGAGGTTGCCGGTTCCCACGCCCAGCACGGTCAGGAAAATACCCAGCTCGCGCTTCTCCTCGATTAGGCGTACCAGTTCTTCCTGGCTGGACGGGCCCACGTTAAAGTCGCCGTCGGTGCCCAATACCACCCGGTTGTTGCCGCCTTCTATATAGTTTTCCTGAGCGATCTCGTAAGCGGTGATGATGCCCTGGGCGCCGGCCGTGGAGCCGCCCGCGCCCAGCTTGTCGATGGCGCTTTTGATGGCGGCTTTCTCATTGCCCGGCGTGGAAGGCAGCAGCAGGCCGGCCTGGCCGGCATAGGTGACGATGGCCAGGCGGTCTTCGGCCGACAGCTCATCGACAAATAGCTTGAAGCTTTCCTTGAGCAGGTCCAGCTTGTCCGGGCTGGACATAGAACCGGACACGTCGATCAGCAGCACCATATTGGACGGCGGATACTGCCCGATCTCCCTGCCCTTGATGCCGATGCGCACCAGACGGTGGGCCGGCGCCCAGGGGCAGCCGCTCACCTCCCCGTTCAGGGCGATGGGGTGGGCGCCGGTGGGCGCTTCGTAATCGTAGTTGAAATAATTGACCAGCTCCTCGGTGCGGATGGCGTCTACCGGCGGCAGCTGGTTGTCGTTCAGAAAACGGCGCGCGTTGCTGAAGGACGCCCCGTCGGCATCGATGGAAAAGGTGGAGGTAGGCTCCTCCTCCGTCAGGATGAAGGGGTTTTCTATGATCTCATTGTAATTTTCACCTCCTACGATATAGCCCTCATCCCCATAGGGCCCCGAATAGGCTCCGGAATGGTTGGATAAAACGTCCGCCCGGCTTCCCTGATGGTTTTCTTCATCCCTGGTGCAGCCGGCCGCCAGCAGGGCCAGCCCCAGGGTATACAGCAATAGTTTTTTCATGGTGTTTCTGGTTGAATGTTATGGTAATCCGTAGTCGCGGATAAAGGACGAAGCGGCAAAGAGAAACGTTGGGACAAACGGACAACTGGTTGAGCCTTCTATCGAATACTTCCGTAGGATCATCTAAAAAATTGCCCTTACCTGCAATATGTGCCCTAAATTTAAGCTCCTCCAAACATACGCTAAAAACAACTACATCCCCAACATGAAGAAAAAACTCGACCTCAAGGAATACGGCGAACAGTTTCGTTTCACCCTTTTCAAAATGCCGCCTGCCTGGCGTTTCATACAGGAGCACCGCCTGTGGGAGGGGTTCTGGAAATACGGCTGGGTCTCCCGCCTGCTCATCGTAGCCGCTCTGCTCATCGGCCTCAAATTTTTGTCGATCGCCGTCAACTGGTTCCAGAACATCAGCGCGGGTAACCCGCAGCAGGCCTTTCAGAGTATGGGGATGCTGGCCGAGCAGTTCTTTACCGAAGGATTCGGCTTTATGTTCAGCGGCAGCATGAAGTACGTCATGCTCATCCTCCTGGAAGTGCTGGTTTTTCACTTCAGCCGCCGGACGGTTTACATCCTCACCGGAAATGAAGCCAATGCCGAATTCCAGGACTTTGTCGACGCTCAGGTGCGGATGATAAAGGTGGGCGTTTACGCCTGGGTGATGGAACTCATCTTCACCATCATGTTCAAAGTATTCTTCGGCATTTTCGGCTTCCTGGATTTTCTGCAGCCCGCCTTTGTGTTTGCCATACAGTGCTATTTCCTCGGCTTTGCCATTTTGGATAACTACCACGAGCAGTTTGGGCTGTCGATTAAAGAGAGCCGGCAGTATGCGCTGAATTACATAGGCGTGGCGGCCGCGGCAGGGCTGGTTGCCTACCTGCTTATGCTGGTGCCCGTGGCGGGGGTCATCGCCGCTCCCATCCTCACTTCGGTAGCGGCAACGCTCGTCATGTACGAATTGTCGGATCTGCACATCCTGGGGAAAGAAGCCCTGGGAGAACCGGAGGAAGTGGTGTGAGAACCGGAAGTCGGAAGTTTACCCGGCTGAGGGACGAAGACGGGTCGGAAGTTTACCCGGCTGAGTGCAGCGAAGAAGGGTTTGCTCTTTAGAGCGTAGCGAAGAAGGACTGTATTGTGGTTTGGTTGAGGGCACTCCTGAAGTCAGAATATTGCTCTTGGCTAAGATACAATGGAGATATTTTGAAACACATTGAAATGCCGTTCTACCCAAAGTATTTCGATGCACTTCTTATTTTGATGTATTTCCCCCCATAAGGTTCTCAGAAAAGCAAGGGTTTCGGCGGAAAGCGATAAATTGGCCGTTCCATCAAACCACATCGGCCATGAAAGACCTCCATGACGATTTCGGGCAGGCCGGGCGCCTGGCGGCCGGCTTCACTCAAACCCTTTTCAGCCAGTTGGAATCGCTCCCCGCCCTGCCCCGGGTCAAGCCGGGAGAGGCATTGGGCAGGCTCGGTACGGAGATCCCGGAAGAGGGCCAGCCCCTGGAGCAGATCCTGAGCGATTTCCAACGGCACATCCTGCCCGGGATGACGGTCTGGAACCACCCGGGATTTATGGCCTACTTCAATACCACGGCCAGCCCGGCAAGCCTGCTTGCCGAAATGCTCATCACTTCCACCAATTCCAACTGCATGAACTGGCTATCCTGCCCGGCCGGAGCCGAACTGGAGGAACTGGCCACCGGCTGGCTGCGGCAACTGCTGGGCCTGCCGGAACACCTGTGGGGCATCATCTTTGAAGGCGCCTCGCTGAGCAGCTTCCACGCCATGGCCGCAGCGCGGGAAAAAGCGCTGGGGCCGGCATTCCGGGAGAAAGGCTGGCAGCCCGGCCAGGCGCCCATGCGGGCCTATACGACCGCCCACGCCCATTCGTCCATCGCCAAGGCGCTGATGGCCCTGGGGGTGGGAAGGGAAAACATCATTTACATCCCGGTCGATGAAGCCTTCCGCATGCAACCGGAAGCGCTGAAAGAACAACTGCGGCAGGACCTGGGCGCCGGTTTCCTGCCCCTCTGCGTAACCGCCACCCTGGGCGCCACCTCCTGCACGGCCATGGACCCGGTTTCGGAGATCGCCGACATTTGCGCGGCATTCGGTGTGTGGCTCCACATCGACGCCGCCCACGCCGGCCCGGTGGCCATGCTGGAAAGCCGCCGCCCCCTTTTCAACGGCTGGCAGCGGGCCGACAGCATCACCGTCAATCCCCACAAGTGGATGTTCCTGTCTATAGACACCAGCGTGCTGTTCCTGCGGGAGCGCCACCACCTGCGCGAAGCCTTCTCCCTGACGCCCGATTACCTCAAAACGGCCTACGACGAACAGGTTACCAATTACTATGACTACGGCCTGACCCTGGGGCGGCGCTTCAAGGCCCTGAAGCTATGGGCCAACATCCGGTATTTTGGCCGCCGCGGCTATCAACGGATCATCGGAAGGCACCTCGAAATGGCGCAGCGCCTCCGCGCCCGCCTGGAAAAGGAGCCCGGTTTCGAAATGCTCGCCCCTACCCCGCTGAGCACCCTGTGCTTCCGGTATGTGCCGCCCGGACAAACCCACAGCCCCGGGGCCATCGACGCCCTCAACGAAAAACTCCTGGAGGCCATCAACCGGACGGGCAAGGTGTTCCTCACCCCCACCCGGCTCAACGGCCGGTTTACCATCCGGCTCGTCATCGCCAGCCTCTGGGTGGAAGAAGAACACTTGGAAAGGGCTTGGGAGGCTATCCGGGGATGTGCGGGGGAAGGGATGGAGGGCTGAAGGGGAAGGGGGAGGCGGAAGGCGGAAGTCGGAAATCGGAAGGCTTCCAGATGCAAGCGGCGAAGAGAGGGCAAGCCCCCATTTTCCGACTTCCCATTTCCGACTTCCGACTTCGCAACAATCATCCCCTGAAAACGGGGCTTTTTTCGTAATTTTGCGCCGCTTCTAGAAATAGTTACCTGATAAAACCATTAGACATGCAACTGAAAAATATGACCGCCGGGCTCGTACTGCTGCTCCTGGCAGCACCTGTATTTGCCCAGGTAGACCTCATCGAGAAGGTCAAAGACAACAAAAGCGAAAATGCCAAAGAAGGGTTCCAGTGGGAAACGGTGGTGGACCTGGAACGCCTGCCTGTTGAAAACCAGGGAGCTTCCGGCACCTGCTGGAGCTACAGCACCAACTCCTTCCTGGAGTCGGAGATGGCGCGCATGGGCAAAGAGCCGGTAGACCTGTCCGAGATGTTCATCGTCCGTACAACTTATGAGGACAAGGCCGCCCGGTACGTGCGCATGCACGGCAACCTCAACTTCAGCCAGGGAGGCGCCCTGCCCGATGTGTTCGACATGTACAAAAAGTACGGCATGGTGCCGGAGGCGGTTTACGCCGGCCTCAACTATGGGCTGGACTACAACCGCCACGGTGAAATGGAAGCCGTGCTCAAAGGAATGCTCGATGCAGTAGTGGCCAACAAGAACAGGACGCTGACCCCGGTATGGAAAGAAGCCTACAGCAAAGTGCTCGACGTGTACCTCGGCGAATACCCCCACGAATTTGAGTACATGGGGAAAAAGTATACCCCCGAAACATTCGCCAAAGAAGTGGTCGGCATCGCGGCCGACGACTACGTGCAGTTCACCTCCTGGACCCACCACGATCTGTACAAACCCTGTGTCATTATGGTGCCGGACAACTGGGCCTACGGCATTTCCTATAATGTGCAGATGGATGATATGGCCCGGATCATAGACCATGCCCTGCGCAAAGGCTATTCGGTGGCCTGGGCCGGCGATGTGAGTGAGAAATATTTCTCCTGGAAGAACGGCATCGCCTATGTGCCGGCCAAGGATTACGGCGACATGTCCGCAGAGGAGCGGGAGAACATGTTCAAGGGCCCCAAACCAGAAATGGAAATTACCGTCGAAGCCCGGCAGGAGGCTTATGACAACTACTCCACCACCGACGACCACGGCATGCAGTTTGTTGGCATCTCCAAAGACCAGGATGGCAAGGAGTGGTATCTGGTAAAAAATTCCTGGGGCGCCGACAATGACCACGAAGGCTACCTATACATGAGTAAGAACTACGTGCGCTACAAAACCCTGTCCTTCATGGTCAACAAGGAGGCCGTACCGGCGGATATTAAGGAGAAGTTGGGGTGGTAGGCCGAAGAAGCGTGTAAAAGTGAAAAGGTGTAAGTGTGTAAAAGTACCTTGCAGGGCCTGTCTTGGGCCGTGCCGAAACGTTTACACTTTCGCACTTACACACAAAAAAGGAGGGGCGCCACCGAAACGGCAGGCGCCCCTTTATTGGCGGTTTTTTAAAAAAGTCACAGTGTTTGCCAGGAGAAATCTGGCTTCTCCACGTTATGGTACCGCCGTAAATGTTTTGTCTATATCTGGCTGCTACAAGAAGCATGCGCACTGGCCTGTTATGCTTTTCCGGCGCCGCACGCTCCCTGGCGGTTAATTCAAAAAGGGATGGAACCCAAGAAACAGCCTCACGACTACCGCCCGAGCTCCATTCCGGGATGATTTTAGGTGCTCTTCTGGAGTTATAAAAAAGGTTAACAGAGTAGGTTCGTTCCAAATTGACAAATGGGTAAAGGGGGTGTTCAACTTCTGAGAAGCCGAACAAACATTTAGGGTGGGGAATCCGGGCAATACGAGGGATACTAATTTGTCTTATCGTATTCCGTGCTGGATGGGAATCACGTCGCCGTAAAATAAATAAAACTTTTTCAAATAAAAAAGGATGAGGGGAAAGTAAATCAATTATAATTTGCTTTTTACCGGAAAAATAAGCCTGGATTGCCCCATCCTGTGAAAAAACACATTTATGAAAGAGGTCCGATTTGACGATGAACACCGGCGGCGGCATTTCGAGTTTTTCCGAAATATGAGCCACCCCCATTTCAACCTCTGTTCCCGGGTAGAAATCACCAACCTGTTGCCGGCCCTGAAAAGAAAGCGGTTGCGCTTCACGCCCGCTATCGTATATTGCATCGCCCGAACCGCCAATGAGATCCCCGCATTCCGGCAACGCATCCGGGGAGCGAAGGTAGTAGAACACGAACTGGCCCACCCTTCCTTTACGGTGCTGACGGAGGCCTCTGACGTCTTCAGCTTCTGCACCGTCCACTATCAGGACAGCTACCCGGTTTTCGCCCGGGCTGCCCTGGACAGGATCGAGGCCATGCAAAAACAACCGTCCATGGATGATGATGAAGGACGAGATGATTACCTCTACCTCTCCGCCATCCCCTGGGTGAGTTTTACCAGCCTGCAGCACGCCATGCACTACAACCCCACCGATTCGGTGCCGCGCATCACCTGGGGCAAATTCTACGAGGAAGGGGGAAAAACCTGGATGCCCCTTTCGGTGCAGGCCCACCACGCCCTGGTGGACGGCAGGCATATGGGGCAGTATTTCGAAAAAATTCAGCTTTTACTCTCCAACCCCGATATTTTTTTATGAAATCACTCATTTTTTTTATCCGGAGTTTTATTCTGCCAAATAAACATCGACAAAATAGGGTTTGGAGACAATGCCGTTTGTCCGATTTTATTCCGATTCCTCACTTCCAAGCCAAAATACCATCAATTCGGCTAACCTGCTCCATCTATCTTTTCCCCTTCTAAACTTTGAAAATCAATTGACTGTGAATTATTTTTGCCATAACTTTGCACCTTAGTGTTTTAAATACACTAAGTGGGTTAAAAATCTTTCTTTGATAAAAATGGTATGCGTGGCCCTAATTGAGCACAAATCAGGCGCTCGCCTTGTTCTCATTTTTGAACCGCACCATTGATCAAAGCACCAAAAAATTAAAACATGCTCACAAAACAGTACCTCAAGAACAAACCGGTATGCAAAGTGACCTTCACTTTGCCCAAAGAAGCTGCAGAAGGCGCTCAGGAAGTAAGGATCCTTGGCGATTTCAACGGCTGGAGCTGGGAAAAAGGAACTCCGATGAAAGCCGGCAGGAAGGAATACAAAGCAACCCTCGAACTGGAAACCGGGAAAACCTATCAGTTCAGGTATATGATAGACCAGCAGCGATGGGAAAATGACCATGCTGCCGATGCCTATGCCCCCAATGAATTCGGGGAAGAGAACTCGGTAGTGATCATAGCGGCCACCCCAGCTCCGGAAAAGAAAGCAACGACTACAAAAAAGGCGCCCGCACCGGCAAAGAAAGAGTCCAAAACGCCAGCCAAAAAAACGGCGAAGGCGCCGTCCCGAAAAGCGGCAACCACCCCCGCCCCCAAAGGCGCCACCCCTAAACGGGCGCCCTCCGGAAAGATCGTCCCGCCCGCCGATGACCTGAAGCGGATCGAGGGCATCGGCCCGAAGATCGAAAAGCTTTTTCACGATGCCGGCATCACCACCTACGCCGGCCTGGCCAAGGCCAGCAAGGCAACCCTCACCGGGATACTCTCCTCGGCCGGCCCGCGCTTCAGCATGCACGACCCCGGCACCTGGAAGCAACAGGCCAAACTAGCCGACAAGGGCGAATGGGAAAAGCTGGCCAAGCTGCAGGATGAACTCAAGGGAGGTAAGAAGAAATGATTGAAGGAATGAAGGAATGAAGGAATGAATGAAGGAATGAATGAAGGAATGAATGAAGGAATGGCGAAAGCCCCAATCATTCCCTCATTCCCTCATTCCATATAAGTTCTACCATTTTATAACCGTTTAACTAATTTCTCATGATCAAGAAGCAATTTCTCAAAAGCAAGCCGGTATGTAAAGCCACTTTTACCCTGCCGGCAGAAGCCGCTCCGGAAGCCAAAACCGTTGCTCTCGTTGGAGACTTCAACGACTGGAATACGGAAGAAGCGGTGGAAATGAAGAAGCAGAAGAATGGTATTTTCAAGGCTGTCGTCGAACTCGAAGCCGGTAAGGAATACCAGTTCCGTTACCTGATCGATGGCCAGGCCTGGGAAAATGACTGGGAAGCCGACGCCTACGTTTCCACTCCCTTCGGCGTGGACAACAGCGTAGTGAGCGCCCTGAACTAACAGATCCTTTGAACATTATGTGTGGTTGTTGGTTGTCTGTTGTTTATTTTCAACAGGCAACTGACACCACTTAACAAGCGCCGACTACTCCTCCCACCGCTGCAACTCGATCAGGTTCCCTTCTGGGTCGGCGGCATAGGTGAAGGTGATAAGCCCCACTCCTTCCACCTCTTTAGTTACCACTTCTCCGATCGCCATCCCGCCATAAGCGAGGATCTTTCCGAGCACAGCCCGAACATCCTCCACCTGGAAAGCGATATGCCCGTACCCCTTGCGGTTGGCCGCCGGTTCCGGTTTTTCCTCCATGTGGCGGTACTGATAGATCTCCAGGGTGGGCCCTTCCTCCCCGTATCCGGGCAGGCGCAGATGCATGCCCTGCAGAGCGGCATCCATCACTCCCGTACCCCGGGAGAGCCACTCTCCGGACTGGTCCCGGGCGGGCGGGACGGGGCGGCAGTTAAAAACGTCGATATAGAATCGGATCAATTTCTTCCAGTCGGCGCTGATGATATTGGTGTGTACGTATCGGGTAGACATATTAGTTTTTCGCAGGTGAATGCATAATGATCTCTCCATTAATGAACTCCCACTTCGCTTCCGGTAAGGGTTTGAGGCATAAATATAATCAATTCCGGCTTTTCCTCAAATCAAGCACTCTGTTCAGTTTCCCGCCCTCGCTGCGGGGGATGCTGCCCGGTTCCACCAGCGTTATGGCCATCGTCAGGCCGATGCTTTCCTTGATCTTTCTGCCCAGGGCGCCATGCAGGGTGCGCAGGGCATCGGGCAGAGCGGCGGGCGGCTGCTGCAGGTTGGGGCGCCCCAGGGCGCGAAGCACGTCCTCTTTTACCTCCACTTTCACCGCCAGGCTATCCATCGCCCCGTCGCGGCTGACGATAAGCTGGTAGCTGGGCATCAGCTGGTTGAAATCCTTGATCACATCCTCCACCTGTGTGGGGAACAGGTTGACCCCGCGGATGATCAGCATGTCGTCGGCCCGCCCGCGGATGGGGCCCATCTTGATGTGGGTCCGTTTTTCGGAGTGTTCGTAGTAGATGCTGGTGATGTCGTTGGTCCAGTACCGCACCAGGGGCATGGCCTCTTTGGTGAGGGTGGTGAAAACCAGCACGCCGTATTCGCCTTCCGGCAGCGGTTCGCCGGTATCCTTATCCACCACTTCCGGGAAGAAGTGGTCTTCCCAGATATAGCTGCCGGTGCCGCGCTCTTCGTAGTCTTCGTTGGAAACGCCGGGGCCGATGATCTCGCTCAGGCCGTAAATGTTGACTGCTTTTACGCCCATGCCGGCTTCCACCTGGGTGCGGATGGCCTCCGTCCAGGGCTCGGCGCCCAGGATGGCGGTATGCACGTTGAGTTGCTCCGGGCTGATGCCGCGGGCCGCCAGTTCTTCCGACAGGCGCTGGGCGTAGGAAGGCGTGCAGCAGATCACCTCCGGGCGGAAATCCTGCAATAGAAGCAGCTGCCGCTCTGTCATTCCCCCCGAAACGGGGATGACGGTCATGCCCAGCAGTTCTCCTCCGTAGTGCAGGCCGAGCCCTCCGGTAAACAGGCCATAGCCGTAGGCATTCTGCAGCTTCATGCCCGGCCGACAGCCGGAAGCTACCAGCGAACGGGCCACCACCTCCGAGAAAATGCCGATATCTTTTCGGGAATAGCCCACCACAGTCGGCTTGCCGGTAGTGCCGCTGGAAGCATGCAGGCGGATCGTTTCGGCCACCGGCATGGCGAACAGGCCGAAAGGATAGTTTTCCCGCAGGTGGTGTTTTCTGGTGAAGGGCAGCTTGTACAGATCATTCACTCCGCGGATATCGGAGGGGCGCAGGCTCGCCTCATCCCACTGTTTCCGGTAAAAAGGCACCTGCGTGTACAGGTAGGCCGCCAGTTTTTGCAGGCGGCCGTCCTGGAGCTGGCGTAGTTTGTCGAGGGGAAGGGTTTCCACCTCCGGATTGAAGTATTTCATTGTCAGGGCTGTTGTTCGGTACAAATTAAAGAAAAAAGAGGTTGGCACATTCCATTGCACAACCTCTTTTTTCTTTAATTTGGCGTTCAACCAATACCTCTAACCAATGACATCCCGCCTCCGCGGCCGATGGGCTGAGGGCCGCCCCGCATACAACTTTTTCCTCACCATTCCCAACGCCTGGACGGCAGAGATAATGGCCCGCACCGGCTTTGACGCCATTACTTTGGACATGCAGCATGGCCTGATCGACTTTGCCACCGCCCTGCAACAGCTGCAGGCCATCGGCACTACCGGCGCCGTGCCGCTGGCCCGCCTTCAGTGGAACGAACCAAGCCATATTATGAAGATGCTGGACGCCGGCGCCGCCGGCCTGATCTGCCCTATGATCGAAACGGCGGAAGACACCCTCGCCTTCGTACGCGCCTGCCGCTATCCTCCGGAGGGCATCCGCAGCTACGGCCCCATCCGGGCAGGCCGGCTGGCGAAAGGCGACTACTTTCAAACCGCCAACCGGGAAGTGCTCGCCTTCGCCATGATCGAGACCGCTTCCGCCGCCGACAACCTGGAGGCGATCGCCGCTGTGCCCGGCCTGTCAGGCCTCTTCGTCGGGCCCTACGACCTCAGCGTCAGCATGGGGGTAGAACAGGTGGCGGATATTCACGGCCCGGCGCTCCGAAGCGTGCTGGATCGGGTGCTGGCAGCCTGTAAAACGAATGGCCTCATTCCCGGTATCTACAGCGGCAATACAGGCCACCTGGCAGAGCTGTCCGCAATGGGGTTCCGGCTGATCTCGACAGGTGATGATACGAAACTGCTGGAACAGAGCGCCCGGGCGCTGCTCCAAGAGCTGAGGGAGAGCGGCCAATAGGTCACTGCTTTAGCGCCGCCTTCGTAAACAAATACTCCGGTATCTCCTGGTCGAACTGAATGCTCGTCATCCGGAATTCCGTCCCGTCTCCCTGCTTGAGCATGTCCTTGAACACGACAACGGTGGGAAACCAACGCCCCTGTATCTTCTGCACGCCCGAAAGAGTGGTGCGCTTCAGCAACTGCCCGCTTTTGGCGTACAGCTCTTCCCGCAGCGGCACATAGCGCTCCGTATCGGCCCACACCTTGCGGCGGTGGTAAGCCGCATCTTCCACCCTGGCGGTGAGTTCGAGGACGTAGGTTTTGCGGCCGTCCAGCACCTCTTCGCCGGCGAGCTTGGCGGAGTAGATCTCGGTGAGCTTGCGGTCGTCCATCATGTCTTCATACGACAGGTCGGAGCCCATGACCGACTGCCGCAGCATATGCCCGGAGATCTGAATGGTGCGGTCGGTGGAGGGCGAGTAGATCCACAGCTGTTCCTCCAGCTTCAGCATCTTGGTGCCGGCCTCGCGGGGCGGCGACAGGTATTCGGTGAAGGACTGCTTGTCGCCCACCGAGTAGGTCTTCGAAGTGATCGTCCGGCTGCCGCGCCGCCCGTGGATGATCATCTCCGATTCGAACACGCGGTTGTCAGCGGAGATGTTCGCTTCCACCTTCTTCAGGATCGCGTCTGCGTCCTGGGCGGCCATTGGGCCGAAGAGGAAAATGAGGGGGAGGATTATGATGATAACCTTTTTCATATTGATGGTTGTGATTTATGATTTGCGATATGTGATTTATGATTTTTGATATGGCTTCCGGGAGTCGCATCCCGATG
>JAGFJE010000581.1 GCA_024103175.1 Phaeodactylibacter sp. | reverse complement strand
AATCAACCCAATCACCCCATCAACTCAATCAACCTTTCAATACTCCGAATGAACCCCGTCTTCGCCTCTGCATAATCATTGCCGCTTTCCCAGGTGCCCTTGGCCAATTTGACCTTCATGCGGTGGTAGGCGTCTCGCGCCATGGAGTGGGTGCGCAGGTAATCGCGGAAGGCCAGGTGGCGCTTCCAGTGAAAAGAGCCGTAGGCAACGACGTGAAGATGGTGGGTAGAAGGGAACTGGTCAAGTGGCGGAAGCTGTTCGAGGGTTTCAAAGACTTGCCGTTGCTGTTTTTCCAGGCGGGCGAAGAAAAGGCGCCCTGGTATTTTCTTATCGTAACAGGAATAATAGCAATAGCCACAATCCAGAAGCGGGCCGACCATTGATTCGAGTGTTTCCCCTTCCTCGATCCCGGCCAGAATATCGATGATGGGCTTGGCGCCCAGCCCTTCCACTGCCGTACTGCCGATGTGCTCTATACGGGTGTTCATACCGTTGAGCCTGGCTTTAAGGCGCCGGCTTTCCAACTCAAAGGCTTCCGCCCAGGCCGGGTCGTAGGGGACGATGTCGATCTTTTCTGCCATGGAGCAAAGTTAACAAAGTAGCATGGCTACATCAAGGCCCTATTCTGCCCCAGCTCCCTCACCTTTTCCAGCACCCACTTTTTGGCGGCAAGGGCGTCACAATGCTCTACTTCCTTTTCCACCCGCCGGATGGCGGCATTATCCCTGGGATCCAGGCGGGAAAGCTTCCTGACGAAGCGCAGCACGTTCATATACTGCTGGCGCACTTCGCGGGAGATCTCCCGTTTGCGGCGCAGGTAGATGCGAAAGCTTTCCGCCAGGGAATCCAGCGCCAGGAACTCTCCCAGTTCGTAATAGGTGCGCAGCAGCATCATTTTGCTGCCCAGGGCGTAGGAAAGGCTCTGGTATTCGACTTCCCGAAGCTGGCCGATCACCTTCTCGTAGGCTTTCTGGTGGAAATAGACCTTGGCCAGGTTGTAGGCCAGGGCATTCTCCTGCCCGGCTTCCGGCAGGTGGGAGGTATACTGCTGGATAAATCCTTCCACCCAGGCGAATGCCTCGACATGCAGCCCTACCGTGATGATGTTTTTATAATCCTGGGCCGGCAATACGCCTTCCCGCAGCAGGAGCCCGGTTTCCAGCCCCCTTTTGTAGAGGTCGAACAGTTCATGGAAATAAGCGGAATGGCCGGCATTGATCTTGCACTGTATGCAATAGTTGTTCAGGTGGATGTAGAGCGGGTGGCGTTCTTCGGCGGCAAGAGCGCCGAGTTGTGAAAAGAACAGAGACTTGAGCTGGAAGAAATATTTTTCCTCCTCCGGTTCTTCCAGCATTCGGACAACGAGGAAATAGGCCCTGAGCAACGGGGTGTCCAGCAACCCTCCCTGCTCCAGGTGGCTCAGAAAACCTTCCGGCAATACAATGCGGGGCGTCTTTGCTAGAAAGGACCGGTAACCCAGGGCGTCGGCCAGGTGCTTGAGCTTTTGGGCAAAGTAAAAGCGGTCCAGCTCCGTATCTGCCCTTTCCAGGTGGCTGAAGTCCTCGGGTTTGTCGTCCCGCCCCTCCAATTGCTGGTGAAAGGCCAGCTCACTTCGATGGGCCATATAGAAGTCTTCCGTTCCGTAACCGCCTTGCCCCTCCCGCGTGGCCATCAACTGCCGGGCAATACCCCGAAAATGCTTTTCCATAGCCGGCCTCTTGAAATGATGGAGCAGCGTCGTTTTGGCCCG
This sequence comes from Phaeodactylibacter sp., assembly GCA_024103175.1. GTDB lineage: Bacteria > Bacteroidota > Bacteroidia > Chitinophagales > Saprospiraceae > JACJXW01. The sequence continues at coordinate 1,852 of JAGFJE010000581.1, read as the reverse complement.
GGCCTCTCCGGCGCGGCAAGCCTCGGCGTAGATGAAATCGTAGCCCAGGTGCAGCAACTCCGAACAGAGGCGCCGCAGGCGGGCGTCCCGGTAAGGCGCCTTGCCGTAAAGTTTTTTCCAAACAACTTCTTTTTTTAACTGTTTTGACTCCGAACCCGCGCTGATTCCCTTTTCTCTTAGAAAAACATCCACTGCATCGAAAAGGCATATGATATCTTCGTTTTCATTGTAGTACGGTGAGGACAAGAATTTCCGGAACCGGTTGCGCGCGTATTTGTCAAAGGTTTCCAGTAGGGAAAGTAGTTTAGGGCTCAGCATGTCAGAGCGTTTGTCGTGAACAACCAAGTATGAAAAAATGCAAAAACAACTGATTAACAGAATTTTAATAAATAGGTTCGGGAAATTTAATGCCGACATTCAGATAAAATTGTTCTTTTCGAACAACTGGATTCAGAACACTTTTGTATCATAAAATCAGTGTCATGCTGCATCATCTCAAAAACCTTGGCTTGCTTCCGTTATCTCTTCTTGTCCTGGCTCTGGCGCCAGCTCAGGCAACAGGCGCCGGCCCGGATTATGCCGGTGCGATGGAAGCTTGCCGGGCAGAGGAAAAGCATGGCGCTTCGGCCTGTGAGGCCTCCTTCCTGTTTACTTTCCTGGACGATAGCACGGCACTGTTCTACAACAGCTCCTCCGGTTACTCCGGATATGAATGGTTGGCCAACGGAGAGGTAATAACTCCGGCGGGCGGCGCCCTCGCTTTCACCCATACCTTCACCAGCGACACCAACCTGGTCTGCCTGCTGGTATGGGATGGGGCCGGCTGCCAGGACTTCAAATGCCTGACGGTATACCCCGGCGCCCCGGAAGAGATGTGCAACGTCACCGACTGTGTCTGGCCGGGCGACGCCAACGGAGACGGCAGGGCCAACAACTACGACCTGCTGAACATCGGGCTGGGGTTCGGCATCCCGGGGCCGCAGCGCCCTTTCTTCCCGGATACCACCAACTCCATCTCCTGGCTTCCCAACTACGGAGCCGACTGGCAGGACTGGGTGGGGGCGGTCAACTTCAAACACCTCGACTGTGATGGCGACGGCTTTATCGATGAGATGGACGTTGATGCCATCGCCATCAACTACGCCCCGGATCTTGACTTCACCAGCATACCGGTTGCTACCGGCCCTGAGGTTTACCTGGAATTCGAAGAGCCGGAAGTCTATGTTACCGAAAATTCTCCTCCCTACATTGAACTGAATGCCGGCCTGTATGTGGGCAGCGAAACAACCCCTGTTTCCGGCCTGCATGGGATGGCCCTGTACCTCACCTATCCCAATGGGCTGACGGTTTCGGACTCCATAACCATCGACTACGACGGCGCCTCCTTTTTCGGTGACGATTACGAAGTTTTAGAGATAGGCCGGGGCCTGGATGATTACAACCTCGGCCGTTACGACCTGGCCTTCAGCCGGAAAAACGATGGCGGCGTTACGGGGTACGGCAGGGTCGCCCGGCTTTCTTTCATCGTAAGCGCCGATATCATCGAAGGAATAGCTGTTGCCGACACTCCCTACACTGTTGGCATAGGAGGGGTAGCGCTCATTGACTCCATTGGCGTCCCGCTGGATTTTTCCAGCCCCGGCTCCGCCACCGCTACGATCATCAATACGGTGACCGCTGAGGATAAAGATGCCTTGGTGCAGGAAGCGGAGATAAAAATATTTCCCAACCCCGCATCTACTTCCATTTCGCTGCAGTTCGCCTCCCGTCCGCCCGAATGGATAGAACTGGCCAATGCTTTCGGGCAGGTTGTGCTCCGGCGCCCGGCCTCTGGCCCTTCCATGGAGATCGA
>JAGFJE010000534.1 GCA_024103175.1 Phaeodactylibacter sp. | reverse complement strand
AACCCCTTGGTTGTCAGCAATTCTACCCTGAGCCGGGCTACCCGTCTAAGGTTGGACACTATTGATAGCCAAAGGGTTGCGCAAAGCCTAAAGCCATTCCGACTTCCGCGTTCCGACTTCCGACTTTTGTCCAACGCTAGACCGCTGGCCCTGAGCCGGACCGAAAGGAACCAACAACCACCCGCGGCTTGCAGCGGGACTAATAACTGCCCCGGGGAGCAAGCTGCATCGGATTGTTGGCGCCAGAGTGAAAAGCCCTTCACCTCGTAGATCAGGGCCGGCGAATCACCAATGACGGATCGAAGGGGTATCTCCCAAAGCCTTTGCCGTAGACCGCCAACCCGCCTCCGTTAACGGACTCGATCCTGACTTTCAGTTTTCCTTTCGACCGGGCATCGGCCATCGTTTCAGCGTCAAGCGGGATTTTGACCAGATAGCCATAGGACCCTGCTTCTCTCAATCTTCGGTCCTTTTTTTGTGCAAACCAGGACAGCACGCCCCGGTGGTCCGCCGGATCATCCGGTAAGGTTGTTTCTTTTACCGCTCTGTCATTAAAATAAACCTTGACCTCTGAAGGGAACCGGGTTTCATCCGTCATCGGATAGGCATTGGGATTACTGCTCGGCGCTACTCTCGACCCTTTCATGAAATCCTGGTCCGTATTGTATTCTTCCTGGTCTTTCACAAAAAGCTCCTTGGCGCCGGCTTCCATGAGGAAAAACGCTTCGGCGCCCGGCCCCAGATCTGCGCCATTCACATCAAAAGTGTATTCGAAGTATCCGTTTCCCGCTCCATTCACCTTTTTGCCATCCATGGCACCCCAGGTTTTCCGGGACCATTCTGCGCCGGAATAATCTTTTGCCGCTACGGATAGGATATTGGTTTTTTCCAACGCCCTGCCCTCCCCTATTACCAGATGGACAAAATTCCGGTGCAGGACCTCGCCTGAGTTCGTTTTCAAAATGATGCGGATCGTAGCTACTCCATTGTACTGTGGCGTTTTTAGTTGTAAAGGCTCCAGTTCTTTCTGCATCCAGGGTTCGTATTTTAACTTCCTGGTTTCCAGCACTTTGTACTCGCCTGTTTCACCGATCTCATTCAGGTGTGACAGGCCCAGTTCCAATTCCACTCCTTCCGGGAATTTCCGGGCGTCCATCGACGAAAGGAACAGCGGTATCTCAAGTGTTTCACCCGCTTTTGCCGCCAAACAGATCTCCTGGCCGGTAGAAACGTAAATACCCGAATGAAGATCCTTTAAGCTCATTCCCGGCACGATATCTTCCAGGCCGGTGTATTTTTCCGTCCGGTCAAACCGCCAGTATCCGTTCCACTCGTTAATGACATCGTGGTGCTCGGTGTAAAGCCAGCCGGCGATCTTGGGGTGCGTCCTGAAGCTGTTGATCATCCGGTGATAATCCCAGCTCCAGTCTACATCTCCGGTACTGCCTTCATATCCCCAGACATTGCCGCATTCAGAGTTGATATTGGGTTCCGTGCCCTGTTGATATCCTTCTTCGTAATTGAAGCCGCTGCCGACAAAGGTGCTGTCGCTCAAGCCTGATAGATATTTATCCCATTCATATCCGGGCAGGTAGACATGCCAGGAGTTGATGTCGGTTACCGTATGCCCTATGCCGCAGCAAATGGAATTGTCCTCCACCAGCCGGGAGGGGTCCAGAGACTTTGCCAGGTGATACATGGAGACCACCCACTTTTGCGTTTCGGGAAGGTAAGCCCGCTCATTTTCACCGGTGGTTGTTCTCAGCCCCCAGGTTTCATTGAATATGACCCAGGAGAAAATGGAAGGGTGGTTGTAGTCCCTTTTGATCATCTCCCGGAGGGTGTAAGCGGATTCCTTTTGCATATCTTCCTCCGGCTCGCCCCAGCTGTTGGGGAGGTCTTCCATCACCAGCAACCCCAATTTGTCGGCCCAGTATAATTTTCGGGGGACCTCTACTTTGATATGGGTCCTGATCCCATTGAGCCCTATGGATTTACTGCGTTTGATCTCGTCGACCATAAACTGGTCGCTGGGGAAGGTGTAATATCCCTCCGGGTGATAAGATTGATCCAGCGCCAGTTGCAGGTAGATGGGTTCATTGTTCAGCGCGATATAGGGGATATCGGTTCCGGGCAGCTTTGCGGTGCTAATCTTTCGCATGCCAAAATAACTTTGTAGCACATCCTCACCCAGCCGGCCCTCAATATCGTACAAATAAGGATCATCGAGGGTCCATAGCCGTTGCTCCGGCAAGGGAATGGTGGTTCCGGCTTTAGACTGGTTCTCGAAAAAGGTGATCGTCGCCGTGACGGGCGAATCGGCGCCTTTGATACTTACCTCGACTTGTTTTTTCTCTTTTACCGGTTCCGGCAGATAGGCCGTTACCGTCACCTGCTGTTTATCGATATCCGGCGTGACGTGGAGGTTCTCGATGTATTCCATTCCCCGGGCTTCCAGATAAGGCGTCTGCCATATTCCCCGGGCATTGCCGTACCCTTGCTTGCCGTATAAGGTGTGAATGCGCCGGGCGTCATCAGCCCGGATCACCAGCTGCATCGGCGTATCGTATTGCAGGTGATCCGTCAGTTCGAACTCAAAAGGGACGTAGCCGCCCTGATGCTTTCCCAGGAGCTTTCCGTCCAGCCACGCCTGCGTTTCCCAGTCCGAAGCGCCGATGATGAGAAAAACCCGCTTGCCCCGCCAATCCGAAGGCACCGTAATGGTTCTTTTATACCAGCCGATGTCGCCTTCATCCGCCACGCCGGACAGTGCCGAGCCCCAGGGGAACGGCACTGTGATCGTCTGGCTGAAATCCACCGCTCCGGATGGCCAATTGTTGTCGATACCCGTATTTTCAATGTCAAACCGGAAATCCCATTTGCCGTTCAGGTTGATCCATTCCGCTCTTTTCTTGACCGGGTTGGGGTGTTCGGGTAAAGGGATGGTTTGGCCGAAAAGGCCAATACTTACCGATAAGCAAAACAGGAAGGGAGAGATAGTAAATCTCATTGCTTTCAATTTTTCTGAAGAAAATCAATGGATTGCGTGGCTGGCGAAACATCTTCGAGGGGTTGTTAAGAACCCCGTTCCGGATTACCTGGCCGTCAGCCATACTGCCATTTCCCCCATTTTCCGGTGCGCCCAGGCATAATAGGGGATTGCCTGAAACGGAACGTTTTTTTCAGCCATATAAGCCTGGCCGGTAATTTTGCCGACACCATTAAGGAGTTCCTCATCGTAGACATACTCGAAACCGTCATTTTTCCCCAATTCCAGGTTGAGTACGCCCCGGGGGTTGTCCACCTCCTCGGCGCAGTAAACGACCGGCCCCCGCTCGAGAGCGGCCTTGCCTTTGTCGGCCGCCACATTCTCATTGGCGACGACCTTCCTGACCGCCATATCGAAAGTGAGGGTTATCTCGTCGTTTTCTTTCCAGTTCTCTTTAGCCAGGGTGATGTACCCTTTCTCCGCCGTGACATCCTGTTTTTCGCCATTAACCGCCACTTCGAACCCCAGTTGTTCATCGTCTGCATAGCGGTACAGGCCGCCCGGCATGACTTCATTGCGCAACCATCCGGGAATGCGGAATTTGAACTGGGCGGCCCCTCCTTTCTGGATCGTAAAGGATACTTTACCGTCCCAGGGGTAATTCGTAGTCTGCTTAACGGCAAAGGGCTGGCCGTTCACCTCAAATTCCGCCCGGTTGCCTATGTAGAGGTTGACATACACCGTTTCACCCTGGGTTGCGTAAATGTACCCGGGCAGGGACGGCATGATGCGAACGACATTCACCGGGCAGCAGGAACAATCGAACCAGGGCGACCGCCCGCAAACCCCCTGGTTGAATTTGTGCACCCCGTCCGTTTCCAGGGGGTTGGGATAAAAGAAGGTGTTGCCTTCAAAAGAAACGCCCGCCAGGAACCCGTTGTAGAGGGTTCTTTCAAAAACATCCATGTACTTAGCGTCGCCTTTCAGGAGGAAGAGGCGGTGGTTCCAGAGCATGAGGGCGATAGCGGCGCAGGTTTCGGTATAGGCCGTCGCGTTGGGCAGTTCGTAGTCGGGGCCAAAACCCTCGTGCTGGGGTTCGGCGCCAATCCCCCCGGTCAGGTAAATTTTTGTGGAAACGATATTATCCCAGATGCGCTGCAGGGCGGCATCGTATTCATCCGTCCCGTAGATGGCCGCCACATCCGTCGCCCCGGCGTAATAGTAACCGGCGCGAACAGCGTGGCCCACCGCTTTGTCCTGTTGGGCAAGCGGTTTGTGGTCTTGAGAATATTCTCCGTACAATTCATGGCCGGCGGCGTTACCGCGCTGATCCACAAAGAACTTGGCCAGTTCGAGGTATTTTCTTTCTCCGGTCACCCGATACAATTTCACCAGGCCGATCTCTATTTCCTGATGCCCGGGCACGCCCATATTTTTACCCGGCCCGAAAACCGAGTCAATGAGGTTGGCGTTTTTGATCGCCACATCCAGGAGCGTCCGTTCGCCGGTAGCCTGGTAATGGGCTACCGCCGCCTCGTACATGTGCCCCACATTGTAGAGTTCGTGGTGCACCCTCAGGTTGGTCCACCTGTTTTCTCCCCCGCCGTCGGCTGCTTTTTCCGGATTGATGGTCCGGTTGGTATATAAATAGCCATCGGGCTCTTGCGCGGCGGCTATTTTGGCGATCACCTCGTCGAGATAGGCTTTCAATTCCGGATCGGGGTCGACTTGCAGGGAGTAACTGGCTCCTTCAATGATCTTGAAGACATCGGAATCATTGAAATAGATGCCCTCAAATTCTCCCTCTTCCAAACCGCCGGCCTTGGCGAAGTTGCTGATCCGCCCCGTCTCTTCACTTTTCTGAAACGTGTACGGCACCGTCACCTCCCGGTTGATTTCCAGCCGGGGCTGCCAGAAATCATCCTCGATGTGTACGCTCGTAAAGGGAACCGGCGCAATGGGATAGTCGTTATTGGCCGGCGTGCTCGTTTGCTGCGCCGCGGGCTCTCCGCCTTTTTCGGAAGAACAATTCGGCAATAGCAGGACGGCAAACAGGAGGGCCATCAACGTAGTAATTGACGGGCCGTTCAGGGTATGGAAAGTGATCGTTTTTTTCATGATTGAGAAGGTTTAATTGTGGAAAGGTTCAGTCCTCGTATTGAATATCTACGTCCAGGATACCAACCAGCATTTCCGGGCGGGCGGCTATGTTTATCCGGACGGCATCGCATGAAAATGGTGTGCTGGGACGTACTACGTTGTATTGATCTTTATCGAGGCGGTAGGCATCGCTTTCGTTCAGGCTAAAGGGCTCCCACCGGCCGTTTTTCTTAACCTCCAGCGACCATTGGGCGGGGAGGCCCACTTTCCGGCTGGCGCCGAACCAGTACACGCCGATGCTCTTGATGGGTTTTTGGCCATCCAGCCTTATTTCTACCCATTGCTCTCCGCCTTCGGCGCTGATCCAGCTGGGCAGCGTCCGGTCTTCAGAACCTTCAGGCCGACGGCCGTCAACGATGGCTTCCAGGCTGCCGTACTCTGAAGTAGAAGAAGCATTTACGCCTGCGAAGCGCCCCCCGCGCAGTTCATCGCCTACCCGGAAATAGACCATTTCGGGCCGGGTGGGCAGCCAAACGATCATGGAGGCGTCGCCCCGGTTGTCCCAGGCGTAGTACGGAATGAGTTTCAGGGTTTCCGCCCTTACTCCCCGCTCATCTTTCGCCCGGGCCGGCAGTTCGATACGCACGACGTTCTGCAAAATGCCCGTGTCGATGGCCTCGGTTCGAATATCCTGCTGGCCGGGAAAACTTTCAAGAAAAAACTGCTGTACTTTGCCGGCGTTATCCACCTCTTCTGCGCAATACACCAGGGGGCCGCGGGTGACGGCAACCCGGTTGCGGTTGGCTTCTACGGCCTCGAGGGAGCGGTTGAAGCGGGCCGGCATGGGCAGATGAAGTTCGACGACATCTCCGGGTTTCCATTCCCGGCGGATGCTCGCAAAGCCATTTTCCAGGGGAACGTCCTGCGCCGCCCCGTTCACTTTCACCGACCATTGTTCGGAGGCAGATTGAACGTAATCATAAAGCTCTCCCGGTACAAATTGCTCTCCGGCCCAGGTAGGTATTCTCAATTTCAAGCTAAAGGTTTGCGCCTTTTCCGGATTCAGCGTCAACTGAATGTACTCGTCAAAAGGATAGCCGGTGGACTGGCTCAGCCCAACGGTTCCTCCGGGCAAGGGGATCTCCGTCGAACTGCCGGCGTAGAAAGCCACGTAGATATCCTCCTCCGCGTAAGCGTACATCATACCCGACACCTGGGGGATCAAACGGGCTATATTGGAGGGGCAGCAGGCGGTGCCAAACCACGGAGACCGCCCCGGCCGGCCGTGGTTGAAAGGCATTACGCCGTCCGCTTCCAGGGGATTTACGTAAAAGAATTCGTTGCCTTCCAGGTTGACCCCCGCCAGGGCGTTATTCAACAGCGCCACTTCGGCGACATCCATGTAACGGGCGTCTTTGTGCAACAAAAACATTCGGTAGTTGAAAAACACATTGCCCACCGCGGCGCAGGTTTCATTGTAAGCCTCTTTGTTGGGCAAGACATATTCGGGGCCAAAACCTTCGATGCCGTGCACGGCGCCCAAACCGCCGGTGATGTGCATCTTGGTATCGACAATATTATGCCAGATCTTATCCAGGGCGGCATTGTATTCATCTGTTCCGGCCGCCGCCCCCACGTCGGCCATACCAGAGTAAAGGTAAGCCGCGCGAACGGCATGCCCCACGGCCTCTTCCTGCTCGGCCACGGGCCGGTGTTGCTGGGCGTAGGTGGGCGCCATCACGCCTTCCCCTTCGGGAACGTACGTTCTGCCCCGGATATCCAGAAATTTCCGGGCCATTTCCAGGTACAGTTCCTTGCCGGTGACGCGGTACAGTTTTACCAGCGCCAGTTCCAGCTCTTCATGGCCCGGCGCCTGATTCACCGGCTTGCCGTTATTGTAATTGGGGTCGCCCTCAAAGAACACTTTATTAATGTGTTGCGCGTTCTTCTCCGCTACCTTCAGCCATTTGTCTTTGCCGGTAGCTCGATAGTAGGCGATAGCGGCTTCGTACATGTGCCCCATGTTGTACAATTCATGGCTGTGCACCACAAACGAATAGGGCTTATCCCCCATTCCTCCGCCGCCCCAGTGGTCGTGATCTTTGCTCACCCCGGTGATGTGGGCGACATACAGGTACCCGTCCTCTTTCTGAGCCTCGGCGATGATGTCAATAATTTCGTCCATGCGTTTTTCCAGCGCAGTATCCGGGTTTTCCATCAACAGCAGCGCAGCGCCCTCCATCACTTTGTACAGGTCGGAAGAAATATAGCGATGGGGGAAAGGCAGATCGGTGGTATCGCCTTTCAGGAATTTTGCGGCTTTTTCCAGGTTTTCAACCGCCGGCCGGGTCTTGTCCAATGCAAACGGCACCAAAGTCTCCGCCTGCGTTTTCAGGCGCGGCAGCCAGAAGTTGTCTTCTAAATTAACCTGGTTGAAAGGAATGGGCGCCAATGCGTAGCCGTCGGATAAGCTCCCGGCATCCTTTTCTTCTTTCCCGGTGGAACAAGCGGCGAGGGCCAGTGCCAGGACTGCCCAGAATGCTACTTTCCTAAAAAAGAAGCCGCCTTCAACTATTAAAAATTTCATTATCGGCATTTTATTGCAGTATTGAGGGTCAGTGTAGATTATAGACCGGAAATTCGGTAATCCGCAAGGTGGTCGCCCCGTAAGGCACCAGGGTGATCTCTTCAAATTGGGGGGGCTGCTCTCCTCGTTCCTGGTTGGTTCCCCACCAGGCGGGAAAGACGGGCAGCCCGTTGTGCAGCTCCCACTCCGGCAGCTCCACTCCTCTTGCTTTGATCTGGATCGGATTGTTTTCCAGATTCCAGGGGTATGAGCCGTCCCAGTCCAGTTCCTCGGCCTGAAAAGCCGCTTCCAGGTTTTCCAGGTCAGGCGCATACAACGCATAGTTCCACTTGCTCTTGGGGAAGGCTTCGTAGAAGGCGCGGTATTTGTCATTGCGGTCCTTCACCTTGAATTCGTGCTGCACTTTCAGCGCATACACCAGTGGCCCGCGTTCCAGGCTGGTGGCAAAATCATACCACTGGGAAGCCTTCAGCTTCATAGGCAAGGTGAGCGCCACCCGGTCGCCATCTTGCCAGGTGCGGCTGATCTTAGCTACGTTATTTTCAACAGGGCCTTCCCAGGAGGCGCCGTTGACGGTGACTTTCGCATTCTCCGCCCAGGCCGGGATGCGCAAATGGAAAGGAAAGGCGCCGCTTTTATCCAGGTTGATCTTAAATTCGATGGTTTCCCGGAAGGGATA
>JAGFJE010000586.1 GCA_024103175.1 Phaeodactylibacter sp. | reverse complement strand
CAACCCTCTTCACAAGCCTGGCCTACGGCCTGGCGTTCAGCAGGCTTACGAAAGCGAGCCTGGAGGAGCAAGGGAAGCAGGAGCGGATTGGCTACGCCCATCCGAAAATGGGGGCGCTTCAACCCTCTTCTCAAAGCCTGGCCTACGGCCTGCCTTTGTACATCCAGGAGGCTTACGAAAGCACGCTTTCGATGCCTCCTGGACGCACAAAGCCCCTCCGCGCATGCGGAGAGGCTTTGAGAAGAGGTTGAGGTCGGGAGCGGATTCGAACCGCCGTACGAGGTTTTGCAGACCTCTGCCTAGCCACTCGGCCACCCGACCTTTTTAAGATTGTCTGTTTTATAAACTATAGCAACTGGTTTTGTGCATTATTGCGCGGACTTCCCCTTTAGGGGATCGAGGGGCGGGGAAGGCAATGCACGAAAACAGTTGCGATATAATTCTTTTTCTTTTCTTCAACCGCTTAGGCTCGTTCTTTAACGGCCATTTCGCCAGCGGAATGCAAATATACAGGTTTTTTCCTTTCGTCGCACCTTTGTAACCAAAAAAAGCGGTGGAGAGTTTATTGCCGCCGCTTTTTTTGTTGATTGGGTTGACTGGTTGATTGGGTTGATTGCCGGCGGGAGCCATAACCCGGCCCACTCAATCAACCAGGCCTCGCACCCATCAACCCAATCAACCAACCAAGCCCAGCTTTGCCCATCAACCCAATCAACCAACCAAGCCCAGCCTGAGCCAATCAACCAATTCAACGAAGCAACGACACCTCCCCGCTCTCCTCGATCACCTTCCCGTTGCCCTGCTCGATGCGGATGTAGTAGGCGTACAGGCCCACCGGCACGGGTTTGCCGTCGCTCGTGCCGTCCCAGCCTTCGTTGATGCTGGTGCTTTCGAAGAGCTGGCCGCCGTAGCGGTCGTAGATGGACAGGGTGTAGGCGGCCGGGGCGCCGAACTGCAGGAAGGGGCGGAACTCATCGTTGCGGCCGTCCTCGTTGGGGGAGAAGGCGTTGGGGATGTAGATGCGGGCTTCCTGCTCGGCGCAGGCGGTATTGGAGCGAGAGGCCACCGCCACCACGGTAGAATCGCTGAGGGTGGCTTCCGCGCGGGCCTCCACCACGTAGCAGGCGCGCGCCTGTTCGGGGTCCGACAGGTCGATGTCGTTGTCGGTGGCTTCCAGGGTGTTGGGGCCGTGGTCCGACAGCAGGACGGGCGCGCCGCCCTCGATGCGGTACAGGCTGTAGCCCTGCAGGGCGCCCAGGGCGTTGAGGTAGGGCGTCCAGCGCAGGACATTGACGCCCGACTGGGCGCTGGCGCGCAGGAAGACTGTACTTACGATGTTGGAAGACACCTTCTCACCGCATCCGTCGGTGGTTTGCACCTGGTAGAAGGAGGCGCCCCCGGAGGGGTTGGCGCCGCTGTCCAGATACGTATTGCTTGCGGTAAGGGGCGTTGGGGGCGCGCCGCTTTCGATCGCGCTGAAGTTGTTGTTGTCCGACGAGCGGAGGATGGCGTAGTCGCTGATCTCGGCGGTGGGGTTCCACACCCACGACAGCTGCACCTCTTCATTATCGGTTACGGTGGCGTTGGTGACGACGAGTTCCCGGACCGCCTGCACCACATCGAGGGTGATGCAGGCCTGGCTGGAGGCCGCCTCCACCCCCGTATTGCGCTCTATGGCCCGCACCGTGAAGCAGTACTCCACGGCATCGTCGGCGTTCTGGAAGGTGTAGGAGGAGGCGTTGCCGTCGAGGGTGGCCGCCAGTTCGGGGGCGCCGCCGTTGCGGGACACCCATACCTCCTGGTTGTCGACGCCCTGCTGCCAGCCCTCGTAGCGGTTCCAGCTCAGGCCGATGCTGCGCTCACAGGGGTCGGAGCCCTCGGTGGCCAGCAGGATGGTCGAGTGGGGGTCGGCGATCAGGCTCTTGTTGCCGCAGGCGTCGATGGCCTCGATGAAGTAGGTTTCCGAGCGCTCGGCGGGATTGCCTTCGGTGTCCGGGAATGAGGTAGCGCCGAAGATGGTGTCCAGCACCACATTGCCCTGCCCGGGCACGGAGCGGTACAGGATGTAGGCCACCACTTCGGGCGAGGGGCTGGGCTCCCAGCTCACCTCCACCGTTGTTCCGCTGACAGAAACGGCCCGCAGGCGGGGCGTCTCGGGGATGCGGTTGTCCAGCGTGTCCGACTGCAGTACCGGCTGGCCGGGGCAGTCGTAATCGCTTTCCAGGTAGTAATACCAAACGCCCATGCCGGCATTCTGGTGGATGTAGAAATCCTGGTTGGCGTCGGTGACCGACGCCAGCTGGCTGTACGGGCCGGCCTCATTCTGGCTGGCATAAATGTTGTAGGCGATGAACGGCCCGCAGGTGTTGTCCGGGGTTTCCCAGAACAGGGTGTCGTTGTTGACACAGAGGAATGTGGGGGGATTTACTTGCCCGCACAGTGTCCATCCGAACACGGATCCGAAAACGAGAGTAAGTGCAAGTTGCTTCATTCCTTTTCGTTGTTTTTTAATAACTGCTTATTGTATTTCTCTTCCAGCCGGCTCATGGGGTATCGTTTATCCAGTCGGTAGGCCCACTGCAGATCGCCGGCCACCTTTTTCTCGTAGTATACCAGGCCAATGCCTTCAGCGTAGACCTCCCGGCCGCTGTATTGGTGTTCAAAGACGCCTTCCTTATCGTATTCCACCAGCTCCTGAATGTTGAAAACCACAGCGTCCCGTTCGCTTCCGTCGTACTGCACGACGGTGTCCTTCATATAACGCCGGTTCTTAATGAGGGTTAAGGTAGCCTCCGGGTCGGCAACCGGATGCCACTGTATCTTATAAAGGAAAACGCCGGTAGAGTCGCTCACCACAAAGGGGAAGGCGCTGCCGGACAGGACCTCTGCCGGCGCCTTCTGTTGTTTTCCGGTAGAATCCTTTTCGTACAGGCGGATGTCCATCAGGAGCATGCCGTTGCTCACCACCTCTTCGCGGGAAAACTGCAGGGGGTCCAGCTCATACTCGTAGTAGGTTTTGGTGAGGAAAATGCCGTCATCAGTGATAAAGGAGCGGTAGTACCAGTAGGCCGGCGTGAGGGAATCCGGGCGTACCGGCTGGTATTCGTACACCAGGCCCTCCTGCAGTTCGCGCAGGGGGAAGTAGTAGTTTCGGATGTCTTTGCCGCCGTCTCCCCGACAGGATGTCAGGGCAAGCAACAAAAGGGAGCCGTAAAGCGTAATGGATATGTCCGGGAACCTCAACATTTTTTTGTTTTTGGGCTAGAAATAAAAACGAGTTTATCAACCTGTAATTATTTCATCCTGTTTATTTTATATTACTATCCCGTCCGGCATGCCATTGTGGCATAAAATATAACTGGTACGAAATGTGATCAAAAAAAATTCGCCCGCAAATATATTTATCTTTGCGGCGCCAAGCTTAGAATAACATTGGAAAATTTTTTATATGTTTAAAGGTATAACAGATTCGCTCAAAAAAGTCTTTGGCACCAAACAGGAAAAGGACATCAACCTGTACAAGCCTCTGGTCGAAGAAGTCAATGAGTTCTACGAGCAGATGGGCCGCCTGACCAACGACGAGCTCCGGAATAAGACCAAAGAATTCAGGGCCCGCATCGCCGAGCACCTGGCGGGCATCGACAAAGATATTGATGACATCCACAACGAGGCCAACGAAGAAGAGAACCTCCTCCAGAAGGAAGAGCTCTTCCGGGAGATGGACAAACTGCAGGAGGAGCGCAACAAGCACCTCGAAGACATCCTCAAGGAGCTCCTGCCCGAAGCCTTCGCCGTGGTCAAGGAAACGGCGCGCCGCTTCAAGGAAAACCCGGTGCTGGAAGTCACCTCTACCGACCACGACCGCGACCTGGCGGCTACGCCCGGCAAGTCGTACGTTACTATAGAAGGCAACAAGGCGCTGTGGAAAAACCAGTGGGTGGCCGCCGGCGGCGACATCACCTGGGACATGGTGCACTACGACGTGCAGCTCATCGGCGGCATGGTGCTCCACGACGGGAAGATCGCCGAGATGGCCACCGGCGAGGGTAAGACCCTGGTGGCCACCCTACCGGCCTACCTCAACGGCCTGTCCGGCCAGGGCGTGCACATCGTCACCGTAAACGACTACCTGGCGCGCCGGGACTCGGAATGGGTCGGCCCCATCTTCGAATTCCTCTTCCTGACCGTCGATTGCATCGACAAATACAAGCCCCACTCCAAAGAGCGCCGCCGGGCCTACAATTTCGACATCACCTACGGCACCAACAACGAATTCGGTTTCGACTACCTGCGCGACAATATGGTGCGCTCTACCGATGAGCGGGTGCAGCGCAAGCACCACTACGCCATGGTCGATGAGGTCGACTCCGTACTGATCGACGATGCCCGTACGCCCCTCATCATCTCCGGGCCGGTATCGCAGGGAAGTGAAGACCAGGAATATATCGAGCTGCGCCCCGAAGTGGAAAAGCTGATCAGCGTTCAGCGCAAGCTGGCCACCGAATACCTGGCAGAAGCCCGCCGCCTGTTCAAGGAAGGCCAGGCCGGCTACCAGGAAGGCGAGGCGGGGATGGCCCTGCTGCGCGCCTACCGCGCCCTGCCCAAGTACCGCCCCCTTATCAAATTCCTCAGCGAGGAAGGCGTGAAAGTGGAACTGCAGAAGGCCGAGAACTTCTACATGCAGGAGCAGAATAAGAACATGCACCTGGCCGATGAACCGCTCTACTTCGTCATCGACGAAAAAAACCGCAGCGTGGAGCTTACCGAGCGGGGAGCAGAATTCCTCAGCCAGGGCCAGTCCGACGAGAACTTCTTCGTCATGCCCGACATCGCCACCGAAATGGTGGTCCTCGATTCCATATACGAAGGGAAATTCTATCCTGGAAAACTGGAAAACCTGAGCGAGGAAAAACAACGCCTCCTTCAAAGGCTGTTTGAAGAAGGCCTGGCCTCTGAAGAAGAGCAAAAAACCGTTTCTCTCTCGGAGGCGGAGATCAAAGAAAAATTTAATTTATCCGAAGAGTTACTGGCCACACTCACCATAAAAGAAGATGGCCTGTCGCCCGGTAAAGAATTGGGCCTGCTTAAAAAGAAGGGAAAAGAAAACCCGAAGTACGAACTGGCCAATGATCATCTTCTCTATCCAATATTGGAGGCCAAATACAAGCGGGCCTACGAAGAAATACTGGATCAAGAAGGGGAACAGCCACAGGATAAACAGGCCAGAAAACAACTGGAATCCTTACGGGAAAAGCTCAAAGAGGCAAAAAAACAAACAGAATACAAACATGAGGAAGCAAAAAGCAAACTCATGCAGGATTTTGCCATCAAATCCAAACGTTTGCACTCTGTTAACCAGTTGTTGAAAGCCTACACGCTTTTCGAACGGGATGAAGAGTATGTGGTCATCGAAGGCCAGGTGAAGATCGTCGACGAACAGACCGGCCGTATGATGGAAGGGCGCCGCTACTCCGACGGCCTGCACCAGGCCCTGGAAGCCAAGGAGAATGTAAAGGTGGGCGACATCACCCAGACTTACGCTACCGTCACCCTGCAGAACTACTTCCGCATGTACCACAAGCTGGCCGGCATGACTGGTACGGCCGAAACGGAAGCCAGCGAATTCTGGGAGATCTACAAGCTGGATGTGGTCGTCATTCCCACCAACCGGCCGATCGTCCGGGATGACAAAGAAGACCTCGTCTTCAAGACCGCCCGCGAAAAGTTCAACGCCGTCATTGAGGAGATCGTGCAGCTCACGGAAAAGGGCCGGCCGGTGCTGGTCGGCACCACTTCGGTTGACATTTCCGAGAAGCTGAGCCGCATGCTTCAGATCCGCAACATAGACCACAACGTACTCAACGCCAAGCAGCACCAGCGCGAGGCCGAGATCGTCGCCGAGGCCGGCAAGCCGGGCAAGGTGACCATCGCCACTAACATGGCGGGCCGGGGTACCGACATCAAGATCGGGCCCGAGGTCAAAAAGGCGGGCGGCCTGGCCATCGTGGGCACCGAGCGCCACGACTCCCGCCGCGTAGACCGCCAGCTGCGCGGGCGCGCCGGCCGCCAGGGAGACCCCGGCAGCTCGCAGTTCTACGTCTCCCTGGAAGACAACCTCATGCGCCTCTTCCAGTCGGAGCGCATCGCCAAGCTGATGGACCGCATGGGCCACCAGGAAGGCGAGGTGATCCAGCACTCCATGGTCACCAAGTCTATCGAACGGGCCCAGAAGAAGGTGGAAGAGAACAACTTCGGCATCCGCAAGCGGTTGCTCGAGTACGATGACGTGATGAACATACAGCGCGAGGCCATCTACAAGAAGCGGGACAACGCCCTGGCCGGCGAGCGCCTCTCCGTCGACCTCAACAATATGTTCCACTCCCTGACGGCCAACCTGGTGGAGAACCACCGCGATGCCGGCGACTTTGAGACCTTCCGCCGGGACTCGCTCAGCCTCCTCGGCCTCGACCCCCAGATGGACGCCATCGACTTCCAGGAAGGGCCGCTGAATGAAGTTACCGAACGCTTCCAGCAACAGTTCGAAGAGTACTACGGCCGCAAGATGACCCAGATCACCGAAGTGCTGCTGCCCCATATCCGGGACGTTCACGAGAACCAGGGCCAGCAGTACAAGCGCATCCTCATCCCGTTCACCGACGGCCGGGCCAACCCCATGGCTATCACCGCCGACATCGCCGAAGCGGTGGAGACCAACGGCAAGTCCATCCGCCGCGACATCGAGAAGGCCGTCACCCTGGCCATCATCGACGAAAAGTGGAAGGAACACCTGCGCTCCATGGACGAACTCAAGGACTCGGTCCAGGCCGCCTCCTTCGAGCAGAAAGACCCCCTGGTCGTCTATAAGATGGAAGCCTACAACCTCTTCGAACAGCTCATTTTCGACATCAATGAGGAGGTGACTTCCTACCTGTCAAAGGGCACGCTCATCTTCGCCGACGGCCGCACCCTGGAGGAAGCGCGCGAACAGCGCACCGATATGAGCCGGGTGCGCACCAACCGCACTGAGGAAGCCGCCGCCCGCGCCGCCGCCGAAGGGGTTAGCCGGCGCCGGGCCAAGCCCCAGACATTCAAGCGCGTCGAAAAAAAGGTGGGCCGCAACGACCCCTGCCCGTGCGGAAGCGGTAAGAAGTATAAGCACTGCCATGGGAGAGGGTAGGGGGCGTTGTTTGTTGTTTGTTGTTCGTTGTTTGTTTCCGGGAACTGCCCCTTGCCGGAAATAAACAACGGCCAACAGGCGACGCCCCCCATCTGTCAACCGGGGCCTCCCGCATTTTTCTCAATGCCTTTGGTATCTTACATTGTTGTTGGCCGGGGATGGCTCCCTTATTCCAGGTTAAATTACTTAACAAATAGCGCACAAAAAGCATTTTTGCACTATATTGCGGCGTTTTCGTGCAAAAAGCATTTCACCAAAAAACTAAACCCGGCCCAGAGAATGAACCTGGCTAGTTATATTGACCTCAACATCCTAAAGCCCGATTGCCGGCTTCAGGACATTGAGCAGGCGTGTAAGGAAGCGGCGCTGTATGGATTCGCGGCAGTGTGTGTCCCGCCCTTCTATGTCAAGCAAGCTGCCGGCCTGCTGGAAGGCCGGAAAGTAAAAGTGTCTACGGTCGTAGGTTTCCCAATGGGTTACCATCCTACTCCCGCCAAGGTCGAAGAGATCAAGAGGGCCATCGACGACGGCGCCGAAGAAGTGGAAGGGGTCGTCAACCTCTGCGCCGTCAAGAACAACAACTGGAACTTTGTGGCCAACGACATCGACAGCATGGCCACAGCCGCCCACCTCAAGGGAAAATCCATCAAGATCATTCTGGAAACAGGCCTGCTCTCTGAAGAGGAGATCAAAAAGCTGTGCCAGATCGCTGTAGACTCCCAGGTTGAGTACCTGAAAGCCGCCACCGGCTATAATGGCCAGGACGACACCATAGAAGCGGTAATGCTGCTGAAAGGCATTGTCGGCGACAAGGCCCGGATCAAAGCTTCCGGCGCCATCCGGTCGAAGTGGGACGCCGAGCGCTTCATTGAGGCCGGCGCACAGCGCGTCGGCCTTGCCGCCGGATTGGCCATCTTTTCGTAACTCACCGCCTGTTTCCCTTTTCCTGAAAAGCAGCAACACCATTAGTGCCTGGCATCTTGCGTTAATTGTAGTATATTTGCGGCACACGCAGGCCGCTCTGCATTATGGCCGGTAAAAAAATACATTATGGTTCGCTTCTTACTATTGGGGTTGTTCCTGGTTTTTGGCAGCCTGGCTGCCGAGGCGCAGAAGAATGTATTCGTTGAAGAAGACCCGCCCATCGAAAATATGATGGACCGCTTTGCCGAGGCCAACAAGGCCCGGGAGTATGTCGACGGCTGGCGGGTGCAGATCCTGGCCACGCCCGACCGGCAGCGGCTGGAGAGCGTCAAGCAGTCGTTTCAGTACCGGTATCCGGCGGTGCCGGTCGACTGGGTGCACTCGGCGCCGTATTACAAGCTGCGCGCCGGCGCCTTTGCGAGCAAGCTGGAAGCCCTGCGCCTGAAGTATATTCTGGAGCAGGACTATCCCGGCATCTACCTGGTCCGGGATGACAATATCCGGCCGCGGGAACTGATCGGGAATTATTAAGGAAGAGAAAGGTATGCGTAGAAGAAGGGCATTGCGGAGAGAGGGGGCCAGCCCCATACTTGGGCACATCGACCTGATCACATTCAGCCTTTTCCTGGCCCTGGCCGTCGTGGGCTGGCTGATGGTATTTTCCGTTGGATTCGAAGAGTTCCGGGCTGGAGAGGGGGTGAGTTTCCTGAGCACCTCGGCCGGCAAACAGGCGATATGGATCGGCATTTGTGCGCTGATCTTTGCCTTTATCATGTTGCTCGACTGGAAATTCTGGCAGACTTTCGCCTACGCCATCTACGCCATTTCCATCGGCCTGCTGGTGCTGGTGCTCTTCCTGGGCACCAACATCAAAGGCGCCACTTCCTGGTTCACTTTCGGGGGGTTCTCCTTTCAACCGTCGGAGATCGCCAAGTTCGGCGCCGCCCTGGCCCTTTCCGGCTTTCTCAGCTCCTACAGTACGGACCTTCGGAAAACGCGTTCCCAGCTCATCTCCCTAACGATCATTGTGACGCCGATCCTGCTGATCCTGGCCCAGCCCGACGCCGGCTCCGCGCTGGTCTTCCTGTCCTTTTTCCTGGTCCTTTTCCGGGAAGGGCTCAACCCCGGTTATTATATCGCCGCCGGAATAATGGGCGCCCTGCTGATCGCCGGCCTGGTCTACGAACCGGAGAACATCACCCTGGCTCTGGCCCTGCTCGCACTGCTGGCCATGACGTACAACCTAAAGAGCAAGCAGCGCCTGTACTGGATGCTGGGCGCCCTGCTTGTTGGCGGAGCATCGTATTATCTCGTTCAGATGGAATATTTGCCGTATGTGCTGAGCGGCTCTCTGCTGCTGTTCCTGGTATTGAGCTATGTGCTCTACCGGCAGCGCAACGGCCGCCTTGCCGCCATCCTCTTCTTCTTCCTCATCGCCGGCTCCGGGTTGGCCTTTGCCGCCAACTACGGGTTCAACAACATCCTGAAACCCCACCAGCAGGACCGCATCAACGTATGGCTACAACCCGATAAATGTGACGAGCGGGGCTCGCTGTACAACCTCGTACAGTCCAAAACAGCGATCGGCTCGGGGGGGCTGCAGGGCAAGGGGTTTCTCAAGGGGACCATGACCAAGGGAAACTTCGTTCCGGAACAGTCAACCGACTTCATTTTCTGTACCATAGGAGAAGAGCAGGGCTTCATCGGCACCTTCGGCATCATCGCCCTGTTCCTGCTGCTGCTCTTCCGCATTACTATGATCGCCGAACGGCAGCGGGCCAGCTTTTCCCGCATTTACGCCTACTGCGTGGCAGGGATCATCTTCCTGCATTTTTTCATCAATATCGGTATGACCATGGGCCTGACGCCCATCATCGGCATTCCGCTGCCCTTCATCAGTAAGGGAGGGTCTTCCCTGATGGGCTTCACCATCATGATCGCCGTCATGCTGAAACTGGATAAACACCGTTACCGGCTCTAAAAAACTCACTGGCGTTGCTTCAATTCTCAACCACTCATAACGACCCCCATTCTGCTGCCCGCTGCGGGCTGATCACTACCGATCACGGCCTCATTCAGACCCCTATTTTCATGCCGGTAGGCACCCTGGGCACTGTGAAAGGGGTGCAGCAACGCGACCTGGAAAGCGAGGTCGGCGCGCAGATCATCCTCGGCAATACCTACCACCTCTACCTGCGCCCGGGCGCCGAAATTCTGCAGAAAGCCGGCGGCCTGCACCGCTTCAACGGCTGGAACCACCCCATACTGACCGACAGCGGCGGGTATCAGGTCTATTCGCTGAGCCACCGCCGGAAGATAAAGGAGGAAGGCGTCACCTTTCAGTCGCACATCGACGGGTCCACCCATTTTTTCAGCCCCGAGGGAGTCATGGATATTCAGCGGGCCATCGGCGCCGATATCGTTATGGCCTTTGACGAATGTACGCCCTACCCGTGCGATTACAAATACGCCAAAACATCGATGGAGCTGACCCACCGCTGGCTGGAACGCTGCTGCCGGCATTTCGACAGCACCGGGCCCCTCTACGGTTACCACCAGGCCCTCTTCCCCATCGTACAGGGAAGCACCTACAAGGACCTGCGGCGGGTTTCGGCGGAAACCGTCGCCTCCTTCGATCGCGAGGCCAATGCCATCGGCGGCCTGTCGGTAGGAGAGGCGGCAGAGGAAATGTACGAGATGACGGAGCTGGTGTGCGGCATCCTGCCCAAAGACAAACCGCGCTACCTGATGGGCGTGGGCACGCCGGAGAATATCCTGGAGTGCATCGCCCTGGGCGTGGATATGTTCGACTGCGTACTGCCCACCCGCAATGCCCGCCATGGATTGCTGTATACCGCCAACGGCGTCATCAACATCAAAAATGCAAAGTGGAAGGAAGATTTCAGCCCCATCGACGAAGACGGCCCCTGCCACGCCAGCCGTTTCTACAGCAAAGCCTACCTGCGCCACCTGGTACACAGCAAGGAACTGCTGGGCGCACAGATCTCCAGCCTGCACAACCTCAGCTTTTTTCTCTGGCTGGTGAGGGAAGCCCGCCGCCACATCGAGGCCGGCGATTTCGCCAGCTGGAAAAACCAAATGGTAATAGATGTACAACGAAGGTTGTAATTTTGTTAATTCCGGGCATTTCAACCACCTTTCGATTGCCCGAAACGTTACTTTCCCAGAGACCGCAATAGTATTATGCTAAAGAAGCTCGATCAATATATCATCAGGAAATTCCTGAGTACGTTCTTCTTCACGGTGCTCATCTTTACGATGATCTCGGGCATCATCGATTTCAGTGAGAAAGTCGAAAAGTTCATCGAAGAGCCCATCACCAAGAAGGAGATCTACATCGACTATTACCCCAACTTCCTGTTGTACATCGACGGGCTGCTCTGGCCGTTGTTCACGCTGATCGCCGTGATATTCTTCACTTCCCGCATGGCGTACAATTCCGAGATCATCTCCATCTTCAATGCGGGGGTAAGCTTCCCCCGCCTGATGCGCCCCTACCTGGTTGCCGCTACCTTAATCGCCGGCCTGCACCTTGTCGGTAACCACTACTTCATCCCCAAAGGGAATAAGACCCGCCTCGATATCGTACATACCTATATATGGAGAGATAACGATAAGGGCAAGACCCAGGACGTGCACATGTTCCTGTCTCCGGACACGAAAGTGTACATCAACTACTACCGCAAGCGGGACAGCACCGCCCGCAAGTTCCGCCTGGAAAGCTTCGAAGGCAATGAGCTGGTTTACCTGCTGAAAGCCAACACCGCCGAATGGATAGGCCCACCTAATAAGTGGAAACTGCGCAACTACGAGATCCGCACCTTCGACGGCATGGACGAAGAACTCATCGTTGGCAACGGCAAGGAGATCGACACCACCCTGGCCCTGACTCCCGCCGACTTTGTCGACTACAAGGAACAACACACCATGATGACGTCGGCAGAACTCAGGGAGTACATCAGTAACCAGAAAGCCCGTGGTGTCGGAAATACCCAAAAATACGAGATCGAACTCCACCGGCGAAGCGCCGAACCCTTCACCATATATATACTCACCATCATCGGCATGTCGATCGCAGCCCGGAAGGTAAGGGGCGGGATCGGCCTCCACCTGGCCATGGGCATTGGCATCGGGGCCCTCTACATTTTCTTCTCCCGCTTCGCCATCGTTTTTGCCACCGGCCAGGCCATCCCCATCCTGCTGGGCATCTGGCTGCCCAATATCGTCTTTAGCGCCGTAGCGGCGCTGCTCGTCCAGAAGGCACAAAAATAACTGGCAATCAACTGTTTGAAACTTTCCCCAAAGAAGTTAAACAAACCTGGCTTCGGCTGGCGGTTATGCTTGCTTCCGGTGGGGAAAAACGTCAAAAAAGTATGAATTCTCGAATTCAAACTTCCACAAAACACCCTTATTTTCATTAATTACTGAAAGTTAGAAAAAAAATATTTTGCCTATCTGTCATCGCAAATTACTGTTTATCAATTATTTAGCTTAAAAAGGTTTAATGCGCGACAATAAAAAGCTCAGATAGGGGGAGAAAAAGAGTATACAAAGTTGCATTTTGTTTAACAATTACGTACCTTTGATTCAACAGAAGAAAGAGATTCCTCAGCAACGTTAAACAAAGCAGCCATGTCCACCACAGAATTCAATAGCCGATTCGATCAGATGTCAACCTTACTTCATTCCTTTGCGTACAACCTAACCAAGAATACGGAGGACGCGAAGGACCTCTTCCAGGAGACTGCGTACCGTGCAATGACCAACAGAGATAAGTTTCGCCCGGGCACCAATTTCAAAGCCTGGCTCTTTACGATCATGAAGAACATCTTCATCAACAACTACCGGAAGAAGACTAAGGCGAACACTATAATGGACTCTACAGAGAATCTTTACTACCTCAACTCCGGTAGCGTCGTGATTTCCAATCAAGCCGAATCCAATATCATGATGAAGGAACTGACCAAGATGATCGAAGGGCTGGATGACAGCATTAAGATCCCGTTTCTGATGCATTACCACGGCTATAAATATCAGGAGATCGCCGACCATCTTGATCTGCCGCTGGGTACGGTGAAGAGCCGGATCTTCTTTGCCCGCAAGGA
Organism: Phaeodactylibacter sp.; assembly: GCA_024103175.1. GTDB lineage: Bacteria > Bacteroidota > Bacteroidia > Chitinophagales > Saprospiraceae > JACJXW01. Next base: position 6,362 of record JAGFJE010000586.1, on the reverse strand, counting down.
ACTAAAAGACCTAATCGGCAAGCGCTATTCCAACATGCAGGAACTGCGCGAACGGGCTGGTGTAAGATAAACAACGGGAGATCCCCCCCTAACGGCAAGCCACAAGTGGAGTGTATCTTGTGATCGCTCCACCTGGCTCGCTGAGAAGTATACAATGGAAATTAGAGGCGGCGGCAGGCCATACTGCCGCCGCCTTTTTTATGGACAATAACCAACAACCAATGACTGCCGACAGCCTTGGGCCGGGCTAATAACTGCACTAGCCAGGCGGGGCAGGCAGGGTGGACGAAGCCTTGCCTGGTTGTCCAACCCCAGAATGGCGGCCCTTTGCCACGAGGGCACCAAAACACGAAATCCGCACAAAGCTGGGGGGAAGCATTGTGCCTTAAAGCCTTCGCGCAAAAAGTGTAAAGCCCAGCAAAACAGCTACCTCTTTTTTCAAAAAGCTCTTCTTACCTTTGCCCCGCTATGCAAAAAACCAGGAAGAAATATTTTCGGGATCAGCTCATGGCCTGGTTTGCCCAAAACCACCGCCCCCTGCCCTGGAAAGGGGAAAAGGCCCCTTACCTGGTATGGCTCTCGGAGGTTATTCTCCAGCAAACCCGGGTAGAACAGGGCCTGCCCTATTTCGAGCGTTTCCGGCAGCGGTACCCTACCGTACAACAGCTGGCGGAAGCGCCGGAGGACGAGGTCATGAAGCTTTGGGAAGGCCTGGGATATTACTCCCGCGCCCGCAACCTGCACGCTGCCGCCCGCCACATTGCCCGGAAACTGGGCGGCCGCTTTCCCGACACCTATGAAGGTATCCGCCAGCTGAAAGGAGTAGGCTCGTATACCGCCGCCGCTATCGCCTCCTTTGCCTTCGGCCTGCCCTACGCCGTAGTGGACGGCAATGTATTCCGGGTGCTCTCCCGCTTCTTTGGCATGGAAACCCCGATAGACACCACCGCCGGCAAGAAAGCATTTGCCGAACTGGCCCAGGAGTTGCTGGACCCCGCTCAGCCCGGCCCTTACAACCAGGCCATTATGGACTTCGGCGCCACCCAGTGTACCCCAAAGTCACCAGGCTGCTCTTCCTGCCCTTTGCATTCTGACTGTACTGCTTACCGCGAAAAAAAAGTGGAAGCCCTGCCCGTCAAGTCGAAGAAAGCCCAAAAACGGGAGCGCTTTTTTCACTACCTGGTCGTCCGCCATCAGGGCAAGGCGCTGCTCAACAAGCGCACGGAGAAAGACATCTGGCAGAACCTCTATGAGTTCCCCTTGCTGGAATTGCCCCGCTTTTCCCGGCACGAAGCGGATGTCCGCAACAGTGAGCTGTGGCGTCAGCTGTTCGATGGCCAGGAGGCGGTAATCCATCGCATTTCCCGGCCCTATCAGCAGCAGCTGACCCATCAGAAGATCCTGGCTTCTTTCTGGGAGGTCGGCCTTCCGGCAGAAGCCGTGCTGAATTCGGGCCCTTTCCTGGCCATTGACCAAAAAAAACTGGGGGAATTTGCATTCCCAAGGGTCATTAACCGGTACCTCAACGAGGCCCAGCTCACTCTTTTTTAACTTTGCCGGAAATAGCGCTTTGGCTAAAGCTTATTATTCGCTATATTTATACTTTGGCATAAAAAATTTTTCCAGAATTAAATTTAGAGATGGTAAACCGTGTAATATTGATCGGCAACCTGGGGCGTGACCCGGAAATACGCCGGTTGGAAAATGGAGCAGTGGTCGCCAAATTCCCCATAGCCACCAATGAGAACTACAAGGATAAGAACGGCGAATGGCAGAGCCAAACCGAATGGCACGACATCGTTGTCTGGCGAACCCTGGCGGAAAGGGCGGAAAGCACCCTCAAAAAAGGCATGGGCGTGTATGTCGAAGGCAAGCTGACGCATCGCAGCTGGCAGGACCAGGACGGCAACACCCGTTATACCACCGAAGTGGTGGCCAATTATTTCCGGATCATTAGCGGTGGGCGGCGTGATGAATCTTCCGGTAGCTCCGGCGGATATTTCCCCGCACCGGAGGACGAAGGGCGCTCCGCTCCACCGAGTACAGACAACGGCGATTCCTCGGCCTCAGTGTCCGAGGAACCCGACAACGCTGCGGATGACGACCTGCCGTTCTAGAAATATATTCCGGGGCGAGAAGCCTCCGGTGGGGTCCCGGATCCGGAACGCTCCCGAGGCTTCATCCCGGATCACCTTAGCAGGCCCGATATTGGTGTAACTAACCCCTTAATTTTTGGAACCTGAACCTGATAGTCCGGTGTACAGTTTTTCACCGGCGTTGCTTTTACTGGTTTCTCCTCCACTGGAGGCCTTTTTCGGTATTTCAGGCATCATTCTTTTGTTGATCTGCTCCGCCCTGATCTCTGGCTCGGAGGTGGCCTTTTTTTCCCTGACTCCCAACGATTTCGACCGGCTGGAACAGGAGAACGGCCCGAACAGCCAGCGCATCCTGGCGCTCAAGGACAAACCGCGCCGGCTGCTGGCCACCATTCTCATCAGCAACAATTTCATCAATATCGCCATTGTCATCCTTTCGGAATTCGTGTTGATGAAGGTTATCCCCCCCGACACGTTCAGCCGTTGGGCCGCTTCCATCACCAGCCTGTGGGGCGAGCCCGGCCCGGAGCGGGTAGAATACTGGTCCTGGCTGATCGGTTTCCTCATCACAGTGGTCGGTGTGACCTTCCTGCTTGTCCTCTTCGGGGAGGTGGCGCCGAAAGTTTACGCCAAGATCAATAACGTCCGCCTTGCCCGGTTCATGGCCGGGCCGATCACTTTCCTGCTCAGGGTACTGGGCCCGCTGAGCAATACCCTGGTCAATTCAACCCGCGTCATAGAGCGCCGGCTGGCCACTACCGCCCCCGGGGGAAGCCTCGCCAGCCGCGAGGATATCGATGAGGCCATCGAGCTGACGGTAAGCCAGGAAAAAGATGCCGGCCAGGATGTCGATATCCTGAAGAGCATCGTTAAGTTCGGAGAGGTCACCGTAAAACAGATCATGAGTTCCCGGGTGGATGTGGTTGCCGTCGATTTTCGCGTCAGCTACCACGAACTGCTGAAGGTCGTCCGGGAATCCGGCTATTCCCGAATCCCGGTTTACGAGAATGATTTTGACCACGTGACCGGCGTCCTCTACGTCAAAGACCTGCTCGGCCACCTCAATGAAGACAATGACTTCGAATGGCAGGAACTGATCCACACCGATGTCTACTACGTCCCGGAGGCCAAAAAGATCAACGACCTGCTGAAAGAGTTTCAGCAGGAACACCTCCATATGGCCATTGTAGTCGACGAATACGGCGGCAGTTCGGGAATCGTTACGCTGGAGGACATCATGGAAGAAGTCATCGGCGAGATCAAAGATGAGTTTGACGATGAAGTGGAAGTCGTCTTCAAAAAGATCGACGATTACAATTATCTCTTCGAAGGCAAGACCCTGCTCAACGACGTGTGCCGGATCATTGGCATAGACACCAATTCCTTCGACGAAGCCAAAGGGGAGGCGGACTCCCTGGCCGGGCTCATACTCGAACTCACCGGCATCATTCCCAAGGTAGACACCGAGATCCCTTACAATCAATTTCGCTTTAAGATCGTTTCTGTAAACAGGCGGCGGATCGAGCAGATCCTGCTTACCCTGCCAAAGCTGTAGTATGTTAAACCTGGCTGGTTTTCTTACCAATTAACTGACATGGAATGATGAACAAGAACTTACCGCTTCTGGTATTTATATCCCTCACCCTCTTTTTTTCTTCCTGCGGCGATGAGCCCGCCTACACGCCCAAACCGCGGGCGTACCCGAAAGTAAACTACCCCGAACGCGCCTATCAGCGGTTCGATGAAAGCTACTGCAACTTTACTTTCGAATATCCGGCTTACGCCCAGGTGAAACAGGATACGCTTTTCTTCGATGAAAAACCGGCCCACCCCTGCTGGTTCGACCTGTTCGTACCAGCTTTTGACAGCCGCCTGCACTGCAGCTATTACCCCATCGGGCCGGGAAACTCCTTTGAAAAGCTGAAAAACGATGCCTTTGAATTGGTGCAATGGCACAATAAAAAAGCCAACTACATACAGGAAGTGCCCATAAAAAAAGAAGGAAACGTCAGCGGGTTTGCCTTCATCATAGAAGGGCCGGCGGCCTCGCCTTTCCAGTTTTACCTCACCGACAGCACCGACAATTTTTTACGCGCCGCCCTGTATTTCAATACACAGGCACGCCCCGATTCCCTGCAACCGGTTTATGAATTTGTAGAGGAAGATATACTGCACATGATCGAGACGTTCAGGTGGGAGAGGGAAGAAGGAGTGAAGGAGTGAAGGAATTTTACCCGGCTGAGCTGAAGCGAAGACGGGGAAGGAATGAAGGAATGAATACAATTCCACACATTTTGCTAATATAAGCGCCTCTCTTCGCCGGGCTTCGGCTATTTTTCGGCACGTACCTTACAGGCCTTCGCCTGCCATAGCTGTCCGGCTACGGCCTGCGGAGGCAGGTATGCGCCGAAAAATAAGCCTCGCGCGGCTTTGAGAACTATCTCGTATTAGCTGAAAAACTAAATTTAAACACGTTCCGTTCTAAGGCTTGGCCTCTTCCTTTTCATCTTTCTTGGCCTTGCCGTTTTTCTTGGCCTCATCTTCCAGGGGCAGGCCCAGTATTTTGGCCTTGATCTTTTTTTCGATCTCGGCGGCCACTTCCGGGTTGTCCATCAGGAATTGCTTGGCGGCTTCGCGGCCCTGAGCGATCTTGGCGTCCTCGTAGCTGTACCAGGCCCCGCTTTTCTGGATGATGTCGTGGTCAACGCCGAGGTCGACGATCTCTCCGGTTTTGGAGATGCCTTCGCCGAACATGATGTCGAACTCGGCCACGCGGAAGGGAGGCGCCAGTTTGTTCTTCACCACTTTGACCTTGACGTGGTTGCCGACCACATTGCCTTCTTTGTCTTTTATGGCGGAGCCGGAGCGACGGATATCCAGGCGCATGGAGGCGTAGAATTTCAGGGCGTTACCCCCGGTTGTCGTTTCCGGGTTGCCGAACATCACGCCGATCTTTTCCCGCAGTTGGTTGATAAAGATGCAGCAGCAGCCCGTCCGCCCGATGGTGCCGGTCAGCTTACGCATGGCCTGAGACATGAGGCGGGCCTGAAGGCCCATCTTGGAGTCTCCCATTTCGCCTTCGATCTCGGAGCGGGGTACCAGCGCGGCCACCGAGTCAATAACGATGATGTCTATGGCGCCGGAGCGGATGAGGTTTTCGGCGATCTCCAGCGCCTGTTCACCGTTGTCGGGCTGGGAGATGAGCAGGTTCTCCGTATCCACGCCCAGCGCTTTGGCATAAGTGCGGTCAAAGGCGTGCTCGGCGTCGATAAAGGCGGCGATGCCTCCCTGCTTCTGGCATTCGGCAAGCGCATGGATGGCCAGGGTGGTCTTTCCTGAAGATTCCGGCCCGTAGATCTCCACTACCCTCCCCCGGGGAAGGCCGTTGACGCCCAGGGCGATATCGAGGCTCAGAGAACCTGTCGGAATAGAATCTACCTCGACCACGCTGTCATCTCCCAGGCGCATGATGGTGCCTTTCCCGTAGGTTTTCTCCAGCCGGTCGACGGTCAGTTGAAGCGCTTTCAGTTTCGCTTCCCGGTCTTGCTTGTTGATCTCGGACATTTGAGGTGTGGTTTATTCAACTTTTTGTTTCAAGGATTCACAAATCTAAATAAATTGTTGAAGTAAAGCAAGGCTTAAGCTGCAATTTGTTGAGTTTGGAGTAAAATACGCAAAAAGAAAGCCCCTGACAAAGCTTTTTGCCAGGGGCTTTTCGAAAAGCACGTTTTTAGTCAGGCGTGCTTTTCCAGGGCCGTTTTTTCGCTGTATTTCAGAATGCGCTGGACGGTGCGGGAAGAAGGCCGGAAAGTAACCTGGGGCAACTGCCGGCACGCATCCCGCAGGCCCTCATATTCTTCCCGGAGCCCGAGGTCGTTGTACAGCGCCTCGTCCATCGCCAGGCGTTCTGTAGCGCTAACCTCGTTGTAGAGGTATTGAATGAGATCGTTTGGTGTAAACTTTTGCTTCATACAGTGGATTTTGGTTATTGGATTACCTTGAAAATTCACCTATAAAACTTTAAAGGCGCGGGTGTTATTGCCTCTGTCCCTTAAAATTTTTTACCGGATCTCCAAAAGGATTTTGGTTGATTGGGTTGATTGGGTTGATTGGGTTGATTAGGTTGATTGGGTTGATTAGGTTAATTGGGTTGCCAACTCAATCAACCCATCAACTCAATCAACCACCTCCCCCCGTATCCGCACTGTCATCAATATCGCCGGACTTGACGCCGATAAAATCCATATCGGTAATGTCATCCACAAA
>JAGFJE010000471.1 GCA_024103175.1 Phaeodactylibacter sp. | reverse complement strand
CACCACAGGCCGCGGCGGCGGCGGCGGCAGCTTCGTCCATGGCATGGCGAAAAGCCATTCGATCACGCCCGGCGGCAGTACGCCGCAGCCACAGGATGGAGTGGCCAGTTTCCAATGCATTATTGCCAATGCTCCACCGGAAGCGGTATGCCTCAGCAACCCGGTTACCGTTAGCCTGGATGACTCCGGAACGGCCGCCCTCTCTCCGGCCCAGCTGGACGGCGGCAGCCATGACCCCGACGGCGATGAGCTTTCCTTCAGCCTGAGCCAGGCCTCTTTTGACTGCTCGCATGCCGGTGATAACCTGGTAACCCTTTCCGTGGAAGACAACGAAGGGGGCATCAACACCTGCACCGCTACCGTGATCGTCCGGGACGATACGGCGCCGGTGATCAGCTGCCCCGAAAGTACGGCCATCGCCTGCAATGAGCCTTCCGGCCCGTCAATTACCGGTATGGCCTTTGCTACTGATAATTGTGATACCGCTCCTGTAATTGATTTCTCCGACGCCATTCCTGACGGCGGATGCGCACAGGAATGTATCATCGAAAGAACCTTTACCGCTACCGATGCCTGGGGAAATACCGCCGCCTGCAGCCAGCTCATCGAAAAAACAGCCTCCGGCCTGTTTGAGGATGCCCTGGATACCGACCTGAACGGAGATGGGTTGAGCGACCCCATCGTGCTGGGATACTCCCGCCACACCCTAACCATCACAGCAGAAGGGGCCGAATGCCTCCTGAACTGGCTGCCGGGCGCCGGCGGAACCCCGGCCCCCCTGCCGCGGGCGCAGAGGATAGTCGACGGAAGCGACTGCCACAGCGGCATACCGCTTTCTCCGGACGGCAGGATCAACAACCCGCTCCTGGCGGAAGTACTGCTCCTGACGGTCAAGGTACGCCTCGACCCCCAACTGGGCAATACGCTGCTTTCCAACCTGGATTGCGCCTTCCATCCGGTCCTCGCCCAGTTTATGGGCAACAACCCCACGGCCAACAGCCTCCTGCGGCTGGCCAATTTGTCCCTGGGCAATATCATGGGCCCGGTTCCCATGAGCCCGCTTACCGACGCCGTGCATTGCATCAATGAGCATTACCAGCTTTGCCGGCAGGAGCCGGAAGAGGCCCCGATGGCAACTCCTCTGCCTTCATTCCGGGGTGAACCGGCAACGGGCCGGCCGGCAGAAGAGCTGATCATCTATCCCAACCCGGCCGCCGATGTGGTTCATTTCCGCCTTTCCAATTTCAGTGGGAAACCAGCCGTGCTGCGTATCTACAGCCCGCAGGGGCAACTCGTAGAAGAACGCCGGCTTCCGGAAATCCCGGAAGGGCCGCTGGAATTACAGATGGGGAATTATCGTAACGGGCTGTACATCGCCGCTCTTTACATCGACGGATACGGGATGCTAAGGGGCGCGTTTGTTGTGGAGCGGTAGGCGTGTGGAAAGGAAGTGGTTCTGTACTTTGCAAAGTAAGTTTTATGGACCCAAAAAGACTTGACAAGTTTTCTGGCAGGCGCCTCGCGGAAAACTTGTCAAGTCTAATATCAGGCAAGTTTATTACAGCATTATCTCTACTCTGCCCCGATCTCCTTCAGTATCCGCCCGGCCTTATAGATGTGCTTCATGGCCGATACGATGCCTCCGGTGTGAACGCCGATCGAGCGGTTGGACTCCACTTCATAGATGAAGTTGCCGGCCAGTGATTCGATGTTGCCGTCGAATAGCAGGCCGACCAACTGTCCTTTCTTGTTGATCATGGGGCTGCCGGAGTTGCCGCCGGTGCTGTCGCAGGTAGAAATGAAATTCAGGGGCGACTTCAGCAGTTCCGCAGGCGGGCTTTGCCAGCGCTCAGGCAGGTCCCAGGGATATTCTCCGTTGTTGGAGTAGTGGCGGTCGTAAAGGCCGAAGTAGGTCGTTTTGATGGGTGCTTCGGTGCCGTTGTAGTTGTAATCCTTAACCACCCCATCGGCAATGCGGAGGGTGAAGGTGGCGTCGGGTGGAATGCTCAGGCCATAGACCTGGTACACCTCGTTGGCAATCTCGTTTTCCAGCGCCCTTCGGCTGGCCGTATTGGCCTGGAAGGCCAGCTGTGCCTCCTGGTATTCCGGCGCCAGCAGGAGGGCCATCTGCACGACGGGGTCTTTCGATTTTTTGAACTTCTCCGGTTTTGCTTCGAGCAGTTTCTCCAGCTTTTTTTCGTCGGTAAGCTTCGTCTCCCCGAGGATCTCCTTGGCGGCGGCGGCGGGCGTTCTGCCGTCCAGGAT
>JAGFJE010000582.1 GCA_024103175.1 Phaeodactylibacter sp. | reverse complement strand
TCTACAAGGGAAAGCCCATCACCGGGAACAACCTGGCCAACCTGAAAAAGGCCATTGCCAATATCCACCGCCTGCAGCAGGCCAGCACGCTGAGGGCCGACAACACGGCCCAGTACGCTCAATTCCCCCCGCGCGACAAGCTGCTGGCGGAGATCCACAATTCGGTGAGCGGGAGCATTCCGGAAATAGAGTCCATCTCATTTGAGACTTCCCTGGGCCGGCTTAGCCCGGGCGGCATGAAGGTGTCGTTCCAATATCGTTTTAAGGGGGAGCTTCATACTAGCAAGGATGTGGAGGTGGATCTTACGGACCCGGTGAAGTTGGGCGGGGCGCTGGCCGGGGCGGTGGGGTAGGGGCCTCTTTTTTATTCAACCTGGCTACCCGTCTAATGTTGGACACTATTGATAGCCAAAGAGTTGCGGAACGCCCAAAGTCATTCCGACTTTTTACCCGGACTTCGGCGTGAGCTCAGTCGAACGCCGAGGCACGAGGAAGGGCCGCGTTCCGACCTGTCTTCGCTTCGCTCGTGTCCGACTTCCGACTTTTGTCCAACGCTAGACCGCTAGCCTTCAACCTCAATAAGAGCCTGAACAGAAGCTATTTTCGATCTTGGCTTTTCAATTCTTCTTTTATTTTTCTCACAAACGCGATGTCCACTTTTGCAGCTACTGCAATCTGTTCATCCGACAAACTCTGCATTTTCAGGAGGTTGATTACTATTTCCGTTAATTTTTTTTCCAGTTTTTCTTCTGCCAGCAGCTCCGATTCAAAAGCGATCGTCTCGGCAATACTTGCTCTGTCGGACAATACTTCTATGAAACGGTTGTATTCCCGCCTTTCTTCATCTGTCATGTTTATGATTTTCAGCACCTCGTTCGCCTCTTTTATTCCTTTGGCGGAAAATTCCTTTTTTATCTCGCTATTCTTCAGGAAGTAGATCCATTCGTCCAGGGTGTCTTTCGCATTGTCATCGAAGTTGTTCACTTTGATCAGGTACATTTCGGAGAATACCTCATGCACTTTCTCCTTATTGAACAGTTTACGTTGCGCGGCAGTCAGCTCAAGTATCTGGTTGTCGTGCATGCCCCGGAATGTCGTTATCCCTTTATAGATGTAGTCGCTTCCATGGCCCAGGTCGAAATACACGATATTGACCGAAATGATTTTTTTGATCTTCGAGTAAGGGTTCCCTTCCCTGATATGTTCGATAATGGCTTTAGATATGCCATATAGTATCCGGAGAAAATAATCAAGGGCATACGCGTTCTGTACTTCGATGATGATGAGTTCTCCTTTATGGTCCTTCACTAGGATGTCGACCCGATTGTGTTTGTCCTCTTCGGTTTCCTTATTGCTTTCACTGTCCAGAATCTCGATGATCTCGATCTCTTCCTTCAGCAGTTCGCTCAGGAATCCTTCAAGGATGCCGAAGTTGGCTTTCTGCCTCAACAGGCGTTTTATTGCCCAGTCGAAACGAATGTGTTTTTTGTACTGCATTTTTCTGAGCTTTGGGGTAAGATACAATACTGCAACTCCTCGCTCTGGATATCCGCGATCATCCTGATGAGTTCCAGCTTGGCTGGCTGCACATTCATTTTTGAAAAAGATTTTTTGAAAGATAACGAATTTTTTGTAAACAATAATGCCCCCGTTCATACTCTGCATTATCGGGCTCCTTCAGAAAAAAAGCTGAAGCAGGGCACCACCTCCAAACAAGCCCTTAAAGACACAGGAACCCAAAAAGATGTCCGGATAAAAAACGATTGATCGAATAAAACCGTTAAATTTAATCTTAAACCGGCGCAGTATGAAACGCAGATCGAGAACCTTCAGCAAAGGCCTTGTCATCAGCGACTGGATGAAATACCGGCCTTACAAGATACCTTCCACCTATGACGGCTACTACCTGAAGCTTGCCAACTCCGCCCTGGCCTACCTGGACCGGCCGGAAGCCGGGTTTAAAGGCGCCTTCCGGCGGGAGCACCTGAAAGAACTGGCTATCCTGATCACCTGCCACTTCGAGGACTTCATCAGCGAGATCGGCCTGTGGCGGGCCCTGGTGCGCAAACACCAGGAGCTCTACGGCAAGTATCTTCCCCTTTTCGATCTGGAAGGATACGACCCCGAATACCTCAACCCACAGGACTTCGCCTACCTGATCTGGCACCACCTGGGCAAGATGTCGGAGAAAACGCTGGACCCCTTTGGCCGGCCTTTGCTGGCCGCCGCTGATCATTTCTACGATTTCTTCGAAGCGCGCATCAACGAGGCTCCGGCGTCCGATTTCTACGGCCAGTGGCTCGACATCCCTCCGGACATCTACTTTTTCGACCTGAAACAGCGGCTGATCTGGATGACGTTCAACAACTACATCACCGGGCCGGAGTTCAGCCGGGGGTTCCAGGAGGCAGTGGATAAGCTGGACGAGCAAGAGAGCGAGTTGTTGCGCAAACTGCAAAACCGCGAAAGCCTTACCTACGGCATTCAGGACGACTTCCTGCTCAAGAAAAGCTCCTCCTGGTGCGCCCTCACCGCTCCGGACTGGCTGGCGGAAGTGGCGCGCTGCCCCGACGAGCTGCGGCCCGACATCCGGAGGCTTTTCCAGCGGGTGCAGGGCATTTTCCTGTATGAAGGCCTTGATGAAAAATACTACCGCTTTCGCTTCGTGCGTTCCGGCCGCCTGTTCCCTGTGCACCGCGAATCGGTGCAGCTCAACGTGTCTAATATGCAGGCAGGCGCCGATGCGGCTTCTTTCGCCGTTGTCAACTGGCGGGGGGAGTGGTGGCTCAGCGGCACCTATATGGGCTGGGGCGGACCTCCCAAAGACCTGGATAAATTGCGCATCGACCCCGGGGGCGTCAATTTCTACGGCTGGACCGAAGAGCAGAAGCAGCAGATCTACAGCCTGAGCGAGGAGATGGAGGAAGCTTTCCTGAGCTACTTTGGGGATAGGCTGGTCTTTTTCAAAAATGAAAAGGAGTTGGCCAGGGCATTGGAGGCGCACAACAACTGGTGGAATGAGAACAAAACAAAGAAACTGCCGCCAGGTAAGAAAAAGCCTCCGTATCAGGAATTGCTTGAAGAGAAAGGCATGGGGTTTGAGAAGCTGGACCTGGGAGGCGGCGAAGCGGCCGCTTTTTTTTCTCCCGGCGAGGGGGTAATGATGTCCTCGATCGTTCCCCACATCGTGAGACTTCTCAGTAAGAAAAAGCTGACAGCGGAAGAATACCCCGAATTGTTCTACTCTTTTTTCCACGAACTCAGCCCGGCCCTGGCGCATTATATCGCCGGGCGGTACCCGCTGAAAAACCTGCGTTTTCCGCTCGGCAACGATGCGGATCTCGTCCGGGAAAACTTCGATTTTTTCCTTCGTTATTACAACCCGGGCGATTTCAGGGAGGTGCTGCCCAACCTGAGCCTGCTGCCGGAGGGGTAGGTTCATGCGGTCGAATCAGGCGATATCCCGGCGCACAGCTACCGTTTCACAAACAAGGCCTGCCCCGCTTGCCCGTTCCCGTTGGAAATTTTACACACATAAACGCCTTTTTCCAGGCTGGAAATATCCAGCTCCTCTTCCAGTTGGCCGGCTGTTTCTGAGCAGGCCTTGCGATACACTTCCTGCCCCAGGATGGTATAGATGAGCACCGAATGATCTCCCCCGGCCAGGCTGCCGGCCCGGACCTGCAAAACATCCTCGGCCGGATTGGGAAAAACGGCCAGGGCGGCAATGGCTCCTTCCTGTTTTTTTACCCCGGTTGAGATATTCAGGTTCTTGTATTGCACGCTGCCTGCCCGCAATTGTGTGTTATCCGTTGTCACCACGGCGATCGGTTCCTTGGACTGGCCGTTCAAAAACTGGTAGGTTACAGTGGTGTCTACTCCCAGGGAACTCAGCTGGAGGTTTTGGATGGCAACATCTGTAATATCCAGCCACCCCAGAGGGGGTATTTTCGCATCGAGGCGGGTTTCGCGGTATTCCGTTCTTTTTTGGCGCAGGACGTCGAAGGCGCCGCCGGGAATGGCCAACGTGCCCCAGGCATCCACCACATCCAACCGGCTAATGGCAATCCGGATGCGCATGGAATCGGGAGGAGCGATGGGCAGTTGGTTCACCCCGGGCAGGATGTCCGGCGAAAAGGGCAAGAGGAGGCCCGAACTTATTTGATTAATGTCGAAAAAATTTACCGGGGCCCGGCTTTGAACGATCGGCGGGTTAAACTGGGGTACCAGGCCGAGGCCAAACGTGTAGGTGCTGCCGCCTGAAAAACCCAGTAATGACACCTCCTGGGCGGATACCTTCAGGTAGGCTTCCACATTTCCATTTCCGGGCCGGGAAACCAGGCTGGCCGTAGGGAATGAACTGGAAACGCTGCCGGCGCCGGCAGCCTGAAAAACTTCTTCCCAGGCCATATAAGGTTGAAGGTTGGTGAAATCCCACTGCTGGGGGCCGCCGGGGGGCGTCATGACCAGTGTGCCGGGCTGGTCGTCCAGCGCGTAAAACAAGGTGTCTCCCACCGCTGGAAATACGGCGTTGGTGATCGTGATCTGGGTTTTCCCTGGAAGGAGAAGCCCCATTCCAAACAGGCACAACAGTCCAATGTTTTTCATATTCATTTCTGATTTTTAGAAACAATACCTTCCTTCCGGGCAGGAGAAATGTGGATAGATGCTACAGGGTGGGTAAGATCAGTTCGGCTGATAGCCCGGATAAATCTAGCGCTTTTTTCGATGATCCTAACGAAATTTTCGGGATTCAGGGTTCAGGTCAACGCCTTGTTCTCCTGCAGCATTAACGCCTCCATTCTTTCATTGCCCGCCTGGTTTTGCACATGTTTAGAATCTGGCAGCAGGACGGCCTCCCGCAGGGAAGGGAATATCCGGCGGGCCCGGCGGATCATTTTTGGGCCGGGGAACAGGAGGTCTTGCTCCGCCGCCAGCAGGGTGATGGGCGTGGTAATGCCCTTAGCTTCGGCTTTGGTGATTACCGGCACCGGGGTGAAATCCATTTCAAAGTGCTCAAATACTGCCGAGAGATACTGGATCGCAAACTCATCTCTGTCGGTGAACAACTCGCCCACGACCTGTTCCACGTATTTCCGCTTTTTCGTTTTCATGAACCGCCGCATGGGGAAGAACATCCGGAGCAACGCTTTTAAAGGGTTGCCGTTGACGATGTAGGCCGGGGAGGCCAAATAGGCTGCCTTGATCCGGCGCTCGTCGTTGATCAGCGTCTTCAGGATGATCAGGCCGCCGAAGGAGAAGCCCAGCAGCGTCACCTGTTTCAGCCCGAGCGCGTCGATCAGCTCGTTCACCCATCGTCCGTAGGAATCATCTTTCATGCTCAGCCGCTCCCCCTTACTCTTATTGGGCTGAGCCAGCACGTCGACGGCGAATACCCGGAAGTGTCGCGCCAGGTTGGGATAAGCTTCCAGGGCCACCGGGGCGCAGCCGTTGGAGCCGTGGATGATGATTAAGGGCGGGCGGCTTTCGTCGCCGGTTTGGACTACCCTCGTACGACCGAAACTGGTTGGTATATCGGCCTCCTGATATTCGATGTCCAGCTCCTGTAATTTCTGATCGTAGAGCCGGAATATTTCCCGTTTGCCAGCTTCCGACTTGAAGAAATCTTTCATTTATCCTATTTTTAGGACAAGTTTACTAATTTTTCGTTTTTAGGACAAGTTTACTAATGAAAAACACCAAGGAAAAGATCCTGGAGACGGCCCTGGAATTGTTCAACCGGCACGGCTACGCCCAGGTAACCATCCGGATGATCGCCCAGGCTGCGGGCATGAGTTCGGGGAACCTGAACTATCATTTTCGGAAGCGGGAAGACATCCTTGAGGCCTTGTACTTTGAGATGGTGGAAGTGTTTGACCGGCGGGTGGCGGATCTAACACAGGCGCAGTTTTCCTTTTCACAGATCCTGGCGGATATCCGGTCAAGTATGGAAAGGATGGCGGCCTACCGGTTCTTCTGGGCGGACCTGCACTACCTGTTGAAGTCCAACGCCAACATCAGGGCGCATTTCAACCGGGCCTACGAGCGCAGGAAAGCTGGCTACGCTTTTCTATTTACCGAGCTGCAGCGGCAGGCCCTGATGCGGCCGCCGGATTTTGCAGCGGAGTACGACTTCCTGGCGGAGCGTATGCTGGCCTACAGCGACACCTGGATCTACGCAGCGCAGTGGTATGAGGAGGAGTCGATTGCGAAGGGCGTGGAAAAGCACGCAACGGCCTTGTTGTTGTTTTTGTATCCTCAATTGACGGAAAAGGGGAAGGAGGAGGTGCGGGGGTTGGTGGAAAGAGAATATCGGGAGCATCGTTCATAAAACATAACGCCGAAAGAGGCTTTCCAGCACCTCCTCGGGGTCATGGCAAAGGCCGGGGTGCGCCTCAGAGCTTTGAATGATCGTACTCCGGGCCGCCACTAACCAACGGAACCGCTCCGGAAGGGACAACTTTCCGATCTCTCCTCCCTCGGGCGCGCCCTGGCATATAAGCTCCCAGGCGGCCAGATACTCCTTAATGGCCTCGATATCGACGTCGTCGGAAAAAGCCCGGATCCGCTTCTCATCCACTTTATATCGCATGCCCAGGTATTTTTTTGGCTTGGAGAAAAGGATCACCCCAATGTTGATGAACTCATCCCGCTCCACTTTCGGAACCAGCCGGATCACCGCAAATTCGTAGGTTGCTTTATCTTGCATCGGTAGCTTCTTTAGCCAACAGATCAATTTTACTCAGCCGCGTATTCAGGAATTCAACGTAGGCGGCCCTCATCTCACCGGTGGTTAAGGGGTTGGACTCTTCCATCAGCCAGTCTTCCGGTATCTGGGAGACGATCTCCCGAATGATGTCCTCGTTGAGCAAACGCCGGATCTCTTCAGAAGCTTCCGCCAGTTGGGTGGCCCTTTCTAACAGAACATGGTCTTTGATACTGGAAAAAGTACGCGAAAGGTGGGTTCTCCAATGCCGCCAGTTGTGATGAAAATACAGGCTTGCCCCGTGGTCGATGAGCCACAGCTCTTTGTTCCAGTTCAGCAGATTTGTGTTTTTGGCTGTCCGGTCGATGTTGATGATCAGGCTGTCCAGCAAGACGACTTTTGAAACGTACAGGGGGCTGGCCACCGGTACCAGCGGGTCGTAAGTAATGGCGCCCGATAAAAAGTGCACCCCCAGGTTGAGCCCTACGCTGAACTTCAACAGGTCCTGGATCTCTTCGTCCGGTTCCGTTTTGCTGAAGGAGTCGTCCAGGTTCATGAACACCAGCTCCGGCACGTTCAAACCTATGGCTTTCGCCAACAGGCCGCCCACCAGTTCGGCAATCAACGCCTTCCTGCCCTGGCCCGCCCCTCTGAATTTCAGGACGTAGAGGAACTCATCATCTGCCTGCACGATCGCCGGGAGGGAACCGCCCTCCCGGAGGGGCTTCAGGTATTGCACGACGTCCACCGTCCGGATCTCAATGGTATTCATAGGGCCGAAGATAGGAAAAGGGAGGGATAGGAAGAGAATGGGGAGGGGAGAATTGGAGGGGGGGGAGTGCTGTTCGCGGTTCGCTATTCGGTGTTCGCGGTTCGGAAGGCACAAAAAATGAACTATTCCCAAAAGCAAGGGGCAAACCGGTGAGAAACAGCTTGCCCCTTACATGGCGCTTGCTTTTCACTGCCCGGCATGCCTCCTAACAGGAGCACATACCTGGCAAAAACAATCTAACAATATAGCCATCTAACCCTTGCACTCTACCGCACCAAACTCACCTTCTGCGTCA
>JAGFJE010000403.1 GCA_024103175.1 Phaeodactylibacter sp. | reverse complement strand
CTGCACGATCACGGGCGCCCCCCGCCTTTGCCGGGCAGGATACAATGGACGGAGCCGGAATGCAATTCTCCCCGCCGGCCCGTTCCGTTGTATATTCCAAAACCGATTATTATGAATCCTCGATGGGCGCACCCGGGGGCAGTATATGTTATTGCCCTGACACTGCTATGTTTACCGTTTTCAGCTTTCACACAGGACCCCTCCTTTTCCCAGTTCTACGCCAACCGCATTTATCTCAACCCTGCCTTCGCCGGCATGGAGCCCGGCATTGGGGTAGCGGGCGTTGCCCGCGTGCAGTGGGCGCAGGTGGATAAGGGCTTTCGCACCTACGGTTTTTCCGCGGACGCCCAGCTGCCGGCGGCCCGGATGGGTATCGGGCTCCACCTCCTGCGAAACACCGAAGGCATCGGCAACCTCACCATCAATCAGGCGGGGGTGGTGCTATCCTATACGATTCCCGGCCGGAAGGACAACGTGCATTTCGGCATGGAAGGGCGGCTGGTGCAAAAAACGCTCGACTGGGATCAGCTCGTTTTTTCCGACCAGTTGGACCCGGTCTATGGCGTCGTCAACGCCAGCAGTGTTACGCCGGCGCTGGATCGTGTTTTTCACGGCGACTTCGACTTCGGCGTCGTCTGGCGGCACGAGGGCAGCCTCCGGATGGGCGGCCGCAGCCTGCACAATGTAAGGAGCCACCTGGGGCTGAGCTTCCACCACCTCCCCTACCTCATCAGCCGTTCGGCCAGGGGCAACGACTCCTTTCTCAACCTGGAGAGCCGCCTCGCGCCCCGGACAACCTTCCACGGCGGGCTGATCATTCCAATAACCATTTTCCAGGGAACCGGGATGGATATAGCCGTCTCCCCCAATTTCAAGCTGGACATGCAGGGCTACCAGTTCATGAGTTTTAAAGAAAATATGACCGTGGGCACCGTTGGGCTGTACGGCCTGGTGAGCAATTTCTACCTGGGCCTGCTCTATCAGAACCGGACTTACCTGCCCAACGCCCTGCACACCGACGCTTTTATCCTGACCATCGGCGGCTACACCAACCCGCAGGGGCGGGGCAACCAGCAACAGCCTTCGTTTTTCTTTGGCATCAGCGCCGACCTCAACTCCACAGGCGTAGGGCCGGCAGCCGGCAGCGTATTCGAGTTCACCTTCCGCTACCGCTTCCTGCCGGGCGCTTCCGCCAAAGGGCGCCTGCGTGAACCGAATATGCGAAAGAACCGCTTTCTGGACTGTAAGCATTTCTTTTGAGGGAGTGAATGAAGGAATGAAGGAATGAAGGAATGAATATCAGTTGGAAAACCCAAAATGATCGCCATGAAAAATTGCATCACTATAGCCATAATAATTATTGGCGGGCTCAGGCTTGTTTCGGCTCAATGCACTTTCACTGTGTCGAACACCAGCCCCTGCGCCTCGGAAGAGGTCAGTTTCAGCGTAGATAATCCAATCCCGGGAACGAGTTACAGCTGGGACCTCGACCAAGACGGGCAGAGCGGCCTCAACGGCTCCGCCTTCAGCTACTCCTTTCCCTTGCTGCATGTAGATTCTACCTATACCGTTACCTTGTTTGAAGACGGTACGCCCTGCAGCACACAGGACATTACGGCCCTGGCCGTCCCCGACGCCAGCATCGGCGTGCCCCCCGGCATCGTAGTGCT
>JAGFJE010000384.1 GCA_024103175.1 Phaeodactylibacter sp. | reverse complement strand
TCAAAGGGTACAAGGGCAACCTCTGGGAGAACGGGGTCCGCTCGCCCCTCTTCATCCGTTGGGGCGGCCGCTATGCCGGCCAGGTGCGGCCGGAGCGGCTCGACATCACCGACATCCTGCCCACTGTGCTCCAACTGGCCGGAGCGGAGGAGGATAGCATCCATCAGGCGTTAGATGGCCAGTCTTTCAGTACACTGCTGGCCGATCCCGAATCCGTTGAACCCTGGCGGAAAACCATCTTCAACTACGCCCATCCCGGCTGGCAGCCTACTGACGCTCCCTGGACGCCCGAGGGCGTTCTTGACGAGTACGCTCCGATCAGCGATAAGGAGGCTCAACTGCCCTGGCAGGCCCAGCCCATCTCGGTGATCGAGCCGCCGTATAAGCTCATCCTCAATCCCGGCTCCATCAGTAATGGCCCGGAAGTACAAAACGGCATGGCCCTGTTTGACCTCGACGCCGATCCGAAAGAGGATTTCAACCTTGCTGAAACCCGCCCGGAGGTGGCCTCCCGCCTTCGGGCCGAAGCGGAACAGTGGTTCGAGGGTGTCAAAGCTTTTCCCCATGCCTTTGCTCCTCCTGCCTTTATGATCGGGCCGGGGCGGGAGAACCGCCTGCCGCTCTACGCGCCGCTTTCTGCCTTCAATGGGGTAAAGGTAGGTTATAATTTCCTGCACCAGCTGGAAGAGGGTGGGGGAGCGGCCTACCGTATAGAAGTGAAGGAGGGAGGGAAATTCACCGGCACTTTACAAAGTGTGGGAAAAGAGGCTGTAACGGGGAAGTATGCCTTCATGTTACCTTCCGGCTCCGAGTTGCTCTTCGACAGCGGCGGGGCCACTGCGGATACGATCCTGCTGCCGGCAGGGGAGCACCTGCTGCGCCTGAAGGTGGTGGAAGGCAGTGAGGAGGTATGGCTGGAATATCTGGTGTTGGAACTCAGTGGCTCTGAGTAGCGGGATAGTACAATTTTCTATGTCTTCCAAAAAACGCCCCTTGACTGCGAACGGCGCCCGTCCATGCTGCCGGGTAAAAATTCCGAAAACTCCCTGAGTAGCCGTCAGCCCGGCAATTTCTTTCCTTTTGCGGCCCGTTAATTTAGCCTGTTGCCCAAAGAATTGTTGTTTTTTCCCAAAATGGCAATGTGGGTTACAGGACATTCCCTCTGCCCGTTGCCTGGATTTTGAACAGTATCCCCCCTCAACAGGTTATTCTTGGTAGTTGGCTGTTTTGTCATTGGCCTTCAGCCGTCAACCAAAACCGTCAACCCTCAATCAACAACCGTCAACCATCATCAAATGAACCGCCT
Organism: Phaeodactylibacter sp.; assembly: GCA_024103175.1. GTDB lineage: Bacteria > Bacteroidota > Bacteroidia > Chitinophagales > Saprospiraceae > JACJXW01. The sequence continues at coordinate 9,496 of JAGFJE010000384.1, read as the reverse complement.
TCAACACGAAACCAGCCCTTATTTGCTGCAGCATGCCCACAACCCCGTCGACTGGTACGCCTGGAAGCCCGAGGCTTTCGAGCGCGCCAAAGCGGAGGACAAGCCCATCCTCGTCAGCATCGGCTACAGCACTTGCCACTGGTGCCACGTGATGGAGCGGGAAAGCTTCGAGGATGAACAGGTGGCGGCTTTCATGAACGAGCATTTCATCAACATCAAGGTAGACCGGGAGGAGCGGCCCGATGTCGATCAGATCTATATGGAAGCCTGCCAGGCCATCAGCGGCAGCGGCGGCTGGCCCCTGAACTGCTTCCTGACGCCCGACGGCCGTCCTTTCTTCGCCGGCACTTACTACCCGCCGCAGTCGGCCCACAACCGCCCCTCCTGGCCACAGCTGTTGCAATACATTTCGGAGGCTTTCCAAACCCGGCGCAGCGAAGTGGAAGGCCAGGCCAACCAGCTGACCGAGGCGATCAGTAAGTCGGACAGTGTTTTTTTGGAAAAGGACGCCCTGCGGGCGCCTCAGGAAGAGCTGTTCACTCCTGAAGTGGCCGCCAATATATATAATGCGCTGAAGCAGCAGGCCGATACCCGGCACGGCGGCTTTGGCGGAGCGCCTAAGTTCCCTGCCGTTATGTCGTTGCGCTACCTGCTGGACTACCATTTCTTTACCGGTGAACAGGAGGCGCTTGATCATGTGGAATTCTCTCTGAAGAAAATGATCATGGGCGGCATCTACGATCAGCTGGGCGGCGGCTTTGCCCGCTATTCCACCACCCGCGACTGGCTGGTGCCCCACTTTGAAAAGATGCTGTACGATAACGCCCTGCTCGTGGGCCTGATGGCCGATGTGTACCGCCTGAAGCAGGATCCGCTGTACAAGGAAGCGATAGAAGAAACGCTGGCCTTTATCGAGCGGGAAATGACGAGCCCGGAGGGTGGTTTCTATTCCGCTCTGGATGCCGATTCTGAAGGCGTGGAGGGCAAGTTCTACGTCTGGAAAAAAGAGGAGGCCGACGAAATACTGGGCGATGCGGCCCCCCTGTTCAACGCCTGTTACGGCGTCAGGGAAGGAGGCAACTGGGAGGGCGTCAACATCCTCAACCGGAGGCAGAGCCTTGCCGGCTTTGCCGAAGAGCAGGGGCTGAGCGAAGCCGAAGCCCGCGCCGCCCTGTCCGACGCCCGCCTGCGCCTCTTCACCGAAAGGGCCAAGCGCGTCCGCCCCGGCCTCGATGACAAGATACTGCTCAGCTGGAACGCCCTGATGGCCACCGCCTACTGCAAAGCTTATGCGGCGCTGGGCGAACCGGGTTATCGGGAAGCGGCCCGGCGGAATATCAACTTCCTGGTCGAAAAGTTCCGGGCAGGGCCAGAACCGGCATTGCTTCATACCTATAAAGAAGGAGAGGCGCAGTATGATGCCTTCCTGGAAGATTATGCCCTGCTGATCGAAGCATTGATCGAGTTGTTTACCATCGATCAGGATACCGCTTTACTGCAGCGGGCCGCAAAATATGCCGGCCACCTTATTGAGCACTTCCTTGACCCGGACAGCAAATTGTTTTATTTTACAGGAGCCCAACAGCAGGACCTCATCCTGCGCCGTAAAGACCTTTACGACTCGGCCATGCCCTCCGGGAATTCCACCATGGTGCACAACCTGCACCGCCTGGGGATCTTGCTGGGGCGCAGCGATCTCGCCGCCCTGTCGGTTGATATGCTGCGCGGGGTGAAGCATTCGGTAGAACGCTACCCTTCTTCCTTTGCGCGTTGGGCGCGGGCCATTCTCTACCGGGCCTACCCAGCGCATGAGGTGGCCATCATCGGGCAGAATGCCGATGGCAAGGCTGGGGCCCTCAATGCCGCCTTTGTGCCCAATATGGTGCTGATGGCTGCTGTTGCGGCCGATGAACAATACCCGCTTCTCGCCGGGAAAGGTGCGGGAGGCGACACAAATATTTATGTGTGCAGAGAATATGCCTGCCGGCAGCCCGTTAAAACGGTTGAGGAGGCCCTGGAGCAGATGAGGGAAGGTGTTGATGTGTAAATGTGTCGGGGGGCATAAGGCCTGCCGGTTTACCAAGAATTATTACAAACCATATGAAGCAGCTTTTTACACTATCGGCCCTGTTTTTCGGGGTTACCCTGGCATTCGGGCAGCAGCCTGCCCAGTATAGCCTGTTCATGATGAACAAACTCAACTGGAACCCCGCCTATGCCGGGATGGACAACTCCCTGAGTGCTACGGGTATTTACCGGGCGCAATGGGCCGGGCTGGAGGGCAACCCCATCACGCAGAACGTGAATGTCCACATGCCGTTGTATATTTTCAGCAGCGGGGTGGGGATCAACCTGGAGAACGACGAGCTGGGGGCGGAGCGCCGCACTACCGGGACGGTTTCCTACAATTACCAGCTGCCGGTGGGCCGCCGCGGGCTGCTGGCCATTGGCCTGAGCGCCGGAATGGCCCAGCGCACGCTCGACGGGGCGCGGCTGAGGACGCCGGAAGGGGATTACAATATCGACGCCTCCATCATCATCCACAATGACGACCTGCTGCCCATATCGGAGATCAACGCTACGGCCACTACCTTCGGAGCCGGCCTGTATTACTATTCTGAACGTTTCGAGGCAGGCGTCGCCGTCCGCAACCTGTCGGAACCCTCCGTCGACCTCGATGCGATCAGCCTGACCCTCAAGCGCACCTTTTTCTTTAACGCGGCGGGCCATTTTGACCTCGGAGGCAGCCTTGCGCTGCACCCCTCGTTGCTGGCCCGTTCCGACCTGGCCCAGACCCAAACCGACATCGCCGCAATTTTGCAGTACGATAACAATATTTTCGGAGGGGCATCGTTTAGAGGATACAACAGCGACAATATCGACGCTGTTGCTTTTATTGCGGGGTTTAAGCTCAGTGAGAATATCACACTGGCCTACGCCTACGATTTGACTTTGTCGACCCTGAATCAGGTGAGCAACGGCTCGCACGAGGTCATGATCAATTACAACCTAAATAAGCGGCTGGGAACCGGCCGCCCGCCGAAAGTTATCTATAATCCTCGGACGTTGTAGATATTATTCGGAGGAGTTGCCGGACTATTTTAAAATAATCTGTATATTGCGCCCTTATTCGGAAGCGGCGATGCGAAATTCCGGCAAGAGCAACGCTTTTGCCGCTCCTGCTACCGGATGTTAAGATTCAGGCCCTTGGCCAATTTTTCTCCGCCCTTCTTTACAAACAAAAATGGCGGGTGAGCCCTTCGGCATACCCGGCGTGAGAAACCTTTAAAGCAAGGCAGAAGTATATCCTTTCTTTCCAGCCCGGAAAGAAGGAGGATCAAAAGCCTGTTTGGCGCCAGATATTCTGTACCTGTTCTTCTGGCGGGCGCCCTGCAAAAATGAAATATTTATTTTTGATAAAATAGGCAAACAGCCTATCTTTACGATCGCTTTAAAGACCGTATTAATATATCTCTGAAGGAAAACTCGGGTGTTAACATGAAAAGTTTACTCAAGATCTCACTAGTCTTGCTAGTGCTAGTCCTGGCATCCTGTGGCAGGCGCGAAAACGGCCAGTTGGTCGGAGTCCTCGATCGTCCCGCCTGGAAAGGCATCAACCCTTTTGGCATGGTTTATGTACCCTCGGGTACGCTGCACATCGGCCCATCCGACCAGGATGTGAGCAACACCTTTGTGCAGCGCCAGAAGGCGATCTCTATCCAGGGGTTCTTTATGGATGATACGGAGATCACCAATAACGAATACCGCCAGTTCGTATACTGGGTCCGGGATTCTCTGGCGCATACCTACCTCGACCACTATACGGAAACCGAGGATGGCCGGGAACTCATCGACTGGGAATACGAAATCGACTGGGAAGATGAGACCCTGGAAGACCTCTACTACCAGGGCGATGACCGGTTCGCCGGCAGAAAAGAGCTCGACGCCAGCAAGCTGGTTTTTGAGTACGAATGGTATGACTGGCAAAAGGCGGCCCATGATCATGGGCGCTCTCCGCGCAATACCTTCATTCAGCGCCGCAAGGTGAATGTATACCCGGATACCCTGGTCTGGATCCGCGACTTCTCCTACTCCTACAACGAGCCGATGACCCGTAATTATTTCTGGCACCCGGCCTTCGACGATTACCCGGCCGTTGGAGTCGACTGGCATATGGCCAACGCCTTCTGCTACTGGCGCACCAAGTTGTGGGACACTTACGCCCAAACCCGGGGCGATGGGCTGAATACGGAAGACTTCCGCCTGCCCACCGAGCACGAGTGGGAATACGCCGCCCGGGGCGGCCACGACCTGGCGCCTTATCCCTGGGGCGGCTACTACGTGCGCAATGCCAAGGGGTGCCTCCTGGCCAACTTCAAGCCGGGCCGCGGAAACTATCCCGAAGACGGCGGTTTGTATACGGTTAAAGCAGACGCCTACTTCCCCAACGACTTCGGCCTGTACAACATGTCCGGCAACGTGGCGGAATGGACGGTAACCGCTTATAACGAAAACGCTTACTCCTTCCTCCATGACCTCAACCCCGATATTCGCTACGATGCGAAAGACGATGACCCGGAAGCCTACAAGCGCAAGGTCATCCGCGGAGGGTCCTGGAAGGATATCGCCCACTACATGCAGACGGGTACGCGCCACTGGGAATACCAGGATACAACCAAGTCCTACATCGGCTTCCGTTGTGTGCTGACCTTCCTCGGCCGTTCTCTGAATGACTTTTAATACCGAAAAATGGATGCCGCCTAAGTAGGCGGCATCCATTTTCCTCTGTATCCTGACGACGCCCTGCCCTCAGGCAACTTCCACTCCAAATAAACTCCTGGCCCTTGTCTCTGTTTCGCCCGCATCTATGGCGCCGCCTTCGGCGGAGCCTGCCGGCATTGTCTCCTCAACCCACAGAACGGGAACGTATGCCCTTGAAAATCAAGGGTTATGGTGTTCGGAAAAACCGAAGCGGGGGAGAAGAGAAAAAAAATAAAAATATCCTGTAAGGGGTGTAACCTTTTTAACGGGCGGCATTATGGTGGTGGGTTTCAGAGAATAACCCGCCTGAGAGAGAATTAAAATTTTAAAAACCTAATTTAAAAGAGTACTAAAGATGAGTTTCTTAAAGTCAAAAGGGTTCAAGTACATTAAAAACCTGATTATCGGTGTTGGGGCATCAGTCGTTCTTCTGGGCGCGCTCTTCAAGCTGGAAAGCTGGGAAGGTGCTTCCACCATGCTGATCATTGGCCTTTCTGTGGAGGCATTTATCTTCCTTTTCCTTGGCGTCATCGGCCCGGAACCGGACTACTACTGGGACAAACTCTACCCCGGCCTTAGCGATTACAGCTCGAATATCGCACCGCTCACGGCAGGCGATATGGGCGCTCCGAACATGCCGGCCGCCGCTACGCCTCTCAATGGCGAGGTTGTCGAACAGCAGCTTGGCGGTATGCTGACCGAACTACAAACCATGTCCAAAAGCCTCTCTTCCCTGAAGGCCCTCCAGGAGGTGGACTTCTCCGGCACCAGCGATCAGATCAAGGCCATGAACAACTTCTACGCCAAGCTGAACGAAGCCATGGCCGACCTGAGCGATTCGCTGGAGGACACCAAAATATACAAGGACCAGCTGGCTTCCCTGAACCAGAACATCGGTACGCTGAACAATACCTACAGCCAGTTGAACAGCGTATATGGAAACGTTATTTCTGCAATGGCAAGTGTGAAGCAGTAAGTATCGCCGTGTGTTAATCTAATTTTGAATTTTAAAAAGCTATAAGCTATGTCAATACCTAAGGAACCGCGGCAGCTTATGATCAACCTCATGTACCTGGTGCTGACGGCGCTACTGGCGCTCAATGTCTCCGCTGAGGTCATGAATGCTTTCTTCACGCTCAACAAGGGTATTTCTCAAAGTAACGATATCGTTGAAAACACGAACCAGACGTTGCTGAACAATATCCAGAAGCAGGCGGAAGCATATAAAAACCCGCAGAACGATCAGTACCTGGCTGACGCGAAACAAGTAAAGCAAACAGCAGATGAATTTGTGGCTTATGTCGAAGACCTGAAGAAGCAACTCTTCGACGCCGCCGGCGGCCCTTCCGAAAAAGACCCGGAGCGGCCCAAGCGCATCAAAGATAAGGACGTCACCACCCGCCTGCTGGTGGGCCTGGAGAATCAGCCTGGCAAAGGTTATGAACTCGAACAGAAGATCAGAGATACCCGCGACCAGTTCATCAAGCTGGTCGGCGGCGACCAATCTGTTGCTTCCGCTATGCCGCTCAATATCGATGAGGCGGCGGTGAAGCGTTCGGAAAAGAAGGACTGGGTGGAGTACAACTTCTTCCAGATGCCGGTAGCGGCAGTATTTCCCATCCTGACCAAGTTCCAGAACGACGCCAAAGCTTCCTCCACTACCGCCCTCAACCACCTGTTGGGTAAGGTGGCGGGCGAAGACATCAAGTTCGATGCTTTCGAACCGGTAGTGTCCGCCAGCAAAGGCTATGTGATCCGGGGCGAGAAGTACTCCGCCGACGTATTCCTCAGCGCCTACAGCACTTCGGCCGGCGACAATACCAAGATCTACGTCAATGGCAGCAACCTGCCGGTAGAGAACGGCAAAGCTACCTATGAAGCTTCCACCAGCTCCATCGGTACCAAAAAGTACAAGGTGCGCATCGATGTGGAAAACCCGCTGACGGGTGAGGTGAAGTCTTATGAAAGAGAATTCGAGTATGAAGTGGGAGAGCGTTCGGTAACGGTTTCCGCCGAGAAAATGAACGTGTTCTACATCGGCGTAGACAACCCGGTTGCCGTTTCTGCCGCCGGTATTTCCTCCAACGACCTGAACGTCAGCATCAGTGGCGGCGGAGGCTCGATCAAAAGGGTAGGGACTTCCAACTACATCGTCAACGTGAGCACCCCGGGCGAATGCCGGGTGAATGTCAGCGGCGGCGGTATGCGCGACAGCAAGGTCTTCCGCGTGAAGCGTATCCCGGACCCCGTCGCCCGCCTGAGTAAGTCCAGCGGCGGCGCCATGGGTAACGGCGAATTCAAAGCGCAGGGCGGCGTTGGCGCCTTCCTCGATAACTTCGACTTCGACGCCAACTGCACCATCCAGGGCTATAAGCTCGTATACGTCGCGGCCCGCCAGGACCCCGTCGAGGTGGTCAATGCCGGCGCCCGCTATAACGATGCCGCCCGCCGCCTGGTTAATAATGCCAAGCCGGGAGACATCTACTACTTCGATGACGTGAAGGCGCGCTGCCCCGGTGACAACGTGGGCCGCCCCATCAACTCCATGGTATTCAAGATCCAGTAAAATGGATTTGATATATTACAGCCCGCTGCCCGGCAAAGGCCGGAAAACAGCGGGCTGTAACCTGTTTTTTGCCGGGCAGCATATAATAGTTGGCCGGGCATCACCGTTTAAGAACAATAGGTATATGGCCTGAGCGGAGGGGAAGCCTTGATATCAATCATTCCTTCATTCCCTCAATCCCCTCATTCCATACACCCCGCCGTTTGACATCTGGTAAGGCCGATTGGATGGAGTCCCTTTGTTTTTCAGCCGGAAGCTATGCCCAAGAATGAACTCCTTCCAATAAATACCGGTGCTGTTGCAGCAGCTTTTCGGCAACCCTGGCAGTGCGAAATGAAGGTAACGTGGTGTTAATGACTGCTTTATTTTTCCCTTTCCCTGGGAAAAGCAGTAATTTTCGCGCTCCGTTTGGTTTTTTCCAAGATCAAGTTCGGCCGTGCACTTTTTCATTTAAACATTTAAAGATTTTAAAAAATCAGCCATGAAGATCGCTCTGAAACTGCTAGGTTTAGGTTTGTTGATGTTTTTCCTCGCCGGCCCGGCCATGGCCCAGACCCCGGAAAACATCATCATGACCGAATCCGGAGACCTTAATGCCGACCGGCCGCTCGACGATATCGTCGAAAAGCGCATCACTGTAGAAAAACGAGTGTTGCCCTATGACAATATCCGCGAGGCCGACATCTTCTGGGAAAAGCGAATCTGGCGTATTATCGACGTACGTGAGAAAATGAACCTGTTTTTTGCTTACCCTGAACGCCCATTCTTCACCATCCTGATGGATGCCGCCGAATCCGGTGAGATCACCGTATACAGCACCGAGGATGACAAATTCTCCATCCCGCTGACCCCCGACGAGGTCGCCTCCATGGGCGCCAGCGTGGACACCATCGCTACCGTAGACCCTGAGACTTACGAAGAAACTTATCAGATCGTGCGCAACGAGGTGAACCCGCAGGACGTTAAGCGCTTCCGCCTCAAGGAGATCTGGTTCTTCGATGAAGAAACCTCCACGCTCCAGGTCCGTATCCTGGGCATTGCGCCCCTGATCGAAGAATACGACGACAACGGCAACTTCAAATACGAGCGCCCCATGTTCTGGGTGTACTACCCGGAGGCCCGCCAGGTGCTGGCCCGTGAGCGCGTATTTAATGTCGGCAACGACAGCAGCCCGATGTCCTTCGAAGACATTTTCGAAATGCGCTTCTTCTCCAGCTATATCTATAAGGAATCCAACGTGTTCGACCGCCGCCTCGAGGACTACCTCTCCGGCGTCGACCTGCTTATGGAAGCCGATAAGATCAAGCAGGAGATCTTCAACTTCGAGCACGACCTGTGGACGTATTGATCTTTTGGGCGGAGGATTATCCCGGGGGCGGGGCGTGAAGCGTTTTGCTCTCATGTCGGCAGCGTAGCGAAAGCTTTCACCTGCTCCTGAGGAAGGATAATCCTCCGCCTGCTCCAGGCGGGCTCAACCTGGAGGGGCCAGGCGTAATGACCCATTGCGCTTGGCCCCTTTTGCATTTACGGGCCAATTCTTCCAGCGTGAATTCTCTTCCACCCCTACCATTTACGATTTTCCCAACATGTCCAATCCGCCATCCCTTCGCCTGGCCATCGCCTCCGATACTGAAGCCCTGTTGGGCATGATGGAGCGTTTCTACGCCATCGATGGCTATCCTTTTGTCCGGGAGAAAAAAGAAAGGGCCATTCGCCAACTGCTGAATGAGCCGTTGTTCGGTGAGATCTGGCTGCTGGAAGAGGAGGCGCATCCGCTTGGCTACCTGGTGATCACCACCGGCTTCAGCCTGGAGTACAATGGGAGGGACGGCTGGGTGGATGAGCTTTTTCTGGAAGGATCCCATCGTGGAAAAGGGCTGGGGAAACTATTGCTGCAGCACGCCATTGCCCGGGCAGAGGCCCTCGGCATCAACTTTCTGCACCTGCAGGTAGAACGCCACAACCGGGCCGGGCGGGGGCTGTACGAAAAACTAGGCTTCGAGGGTAACGGACGGGATATGATGAGTAAGGCCGTTCTCTGAGGGAGTGTTCGCAATTCGGTGTTCGCTGTTCGCAAGTCCCTGAAAATCAAGGGGTATTTTTCAGAAGAGGGCATCCGTCTAAGGCTGGACGGAAAGCTCCGGGGGCGTGTACGATGTTCGGGTCAAT
>JAGFJE010000380.1 GCA_024103175.1 Phaeodactylibacter sp. | reverse complement strand
GCTATTGCCGGCAGCATCGGCTACCGTCAGTTGCACAGGCACAACTTGCCCCAGGTGGGAGCAGTCGAAAGTATTGGGGCTTGCCGACAAGATCACGCTGCAATTGTCCGAACTTCCGTTGTCTATTTGAGCGGCAGTAATGCTGGCCGAGTTGGCTGCCAATGCCACCTGTATATTCTGGCAGGATGCAATGGGTGCTTCCGTGTCCGGCACATTGCCGAGGCAGGCGGCGCAAAAATCATAAGTTGACTGATATTCATAAACCCCCATATCTACCGTAGCGGATCCGGTAGCATTGAAGGGGCGCAAATTCCCGTAAAGGTCGTTGGTTGGCGCCCCGGTATTGATTCCGGCATCGATCGCAGGCGAGCAGGTTTGTAGGGTGAAGTCACCGTTGGCCGCATCCGTGAAGAGCGGGTCGGTATCGAGGTTGCCCGTGCCCGAGAATCCGCCCTGTACGATGGAGTAATTGACCAAGCCGCCGGAAATCCCTGCATCATTGCCCCAAACAATGCAGTTGGTAAAAACCGCGTTGGATTGGTTAGTGATGGTATTGGGGCCGGTATTGCCGTAAAAAGTGCAGTTGATAATCCGGGCCAGTTGACTGCCGCCGCCGTTGGAAAGGCCGGCGCCGGCTGCCGTGGCGGTATTGCCGGTAAACAGGCAGTTAATGACCGTTGCCGCGGAGTTGTCGTTGAACATCCCGCCGCCGGCTACGGCATAGTTATTCCTGAAAATACAGTTGCGGATGGTGGGCGACGCATAGCTGTTCCACATTCCCCCGCCGAGGTTCCGGGGGAATGAGCCGTCCGCATAACCGTCCTGCACGGTGAATCCGTCGAGCACGGCGCTGCCGGCCAGCGGATCGCCGGCGGTGAAGTCGTTGTTGATGACCCGGTAGGAATTATCGGTGTTGGCCGCCCCACCGATGTCGCCGCTCAATATAGTCACATGACCGGCCCAGTCCCGCACGCCAAAATCGCCTTCCTGCCCCGGCGTCCCGGGGAAGCCGCCGTAGATGGCCAGGTTGTTTTGCATGGTAAAGCTGATGCTGCGGTCGACGCCGGTAGTAGGCTTATAGGTTCCCGCCGCCACCCAGATCTCCGTCACGTTGGAGCAGGCGTTCGCCGCGGTGAGGGCATCCTGCAGGTCGGTAAAGGCATCTGTCCAGGAGGAGCCGTCGTTGTTTCCGGTAGCGTCGTCATTGACGTAGAGGATATTCACCGCCGGGCATAAAGCGAAGGATAATCTTCCGGCGCTTCCTCCGGCGACTTCCGTGACCCGGAACTCCACTTCATCGTTCGGCCCCAGGGCGCCGGACCAGGCATTGGGATGGGCATCGCAACAGCCGTCGTGTTCCCACACCATGGCCCCGTTGATCCAGAGTTGTGCGGCATCGTCATGCCCATCTACACTCAGGGAGTAGAGATCCTGCGGAAAACCTTTGCGTTTGTAGCTGTAGGAATGGTTGTCCACACCTACCGCACAGCCGGTATAGCCGGAGGCATCCGAAGGGGCGCCGAGCGCATTCCACCGGTCTTCCGTATTGATGTTGAGGTTGGTTTCCACGTAATATCCCGAGTAATTCAGGTTCCAGGCATCGCCGTTGATATTGGCGCCGCCGGCGTTCCAGGCGTAGACGTTCCATTCGTTGTCGCCGTAGACGGCGGGGTCGCCGCTGGGCGTACAGTATGCATACTTGGCCAGAAAACCGTCCGCCCGGTTTAGGCTAACCCGAATGGCCGAGCCCGCTTGTGGATCAAAATCTGGGGAGCCTCGGAAAAAGCCTGCTACCAGCGCATTACCCAAACCATCCAGGGCAATAGCCCTTCCCCGGTCTTCCTGGGTATTCCCCACCGAAAAGGCTGCCTGGTAAGTTCCCAGGGCGTCGTATTGAGCAACAAAAATGTCAAGGTTGCCGGCACTTGTCAGGTTGGCGATTCCCATGCCGGGGTCAAAATCGGCTGTGCCGGAGAAATACCCCGTTACGAATACCTTATTCGAAATATCTACAGCGATGCCGGAGCCTGTAGCCCCACTTGCCCCCGTGATACTGAAGGCCCATTGGTAGGCGCCTGAATCACTGTATTTGGCGACGAAAGCATCAAAGAATCCATCACTGGTCAGGTTTGCCGTACCTGCCCCTGGGTCAAAATCGACGGCGCCCTCAAAAATCCCCGTAATGAGTACATTGTTCGAGCCGTCCAGGGCGATGTCAAAGCTTTCATCTGTGCTTGCACCTCCCATATTGATGGCCCATTGATAGGCGCCGGCGGGCGAGTACTTAGCTACGAAGATATCACTTTCTCCAGCACTGGTCAAATTGGCTGTGCCGGCCCCGGGGTCGAAGTCGGCAGCGTCCTCGAACCAACCCGTCACCAGTACGTTGTCTGAGCCGTCCACGGCAATCCCCATACCTCGGTCGGGATTGGCGCCTCCCATCGAGAAGGCCCACAGATAGGCGCCCGAAGAAGAATATTTGGCCACGAATATATCACTTTCTCCGGCGCTGGTCAAATCGGCTGTGCCGGCCCCGGGATCGAAATCAACCGTCCCCTGGAAATACCCTGTCACCAACACATTTCCCGAGCCGTCCACCGTCATGCATCTGCTCCGACTGTCGAAAGAGACGTCCAGCGAGAAGGCCCAAAGATAATCTCCTGAAGAAGAGTATTTCGCAATGAACCCATCAAAAAAACTTATGCTGGTCAGCTCGGTAGTACCCGGACCGGGATCTAAATCGACGGCGCCGCCAAACTGCCCCGCCACCAATACATTACCCGAACCGTCTACGGTAATGGCCCGGCCCTGACCACCCCCAAAGCCGATTTGGGGGGCTAGGCTGAAAGCCCATTGATAGGCGCCAGCAACATCGTATTTGGCCACGAAAATATTATCGTATACTGTTCCCTGTGCGGTAAGGTTAACTGTGCCCGGCCCGGGATCGAAATCGGCCGTGCCCTCAAAATAACCCGTGATATAGCTATTATTCTGAGCATCAATAGCCACAGCCAGGTTTTCAACTTCCATACCAGATGGATTATAGAATCCGATCTGGCCTGCCCATTGGTAGGCGCCCATGGCATTATATTTGGCAATGAATACATCCTGCGGCTTGAGAGGTAAGTATTCATAATCTCCGAAAATGGAAAGAGTGGCATCACCCGGTCCGGGATCAAAATCGGCAGCGCCCCGGAACGTACCCGTCACCAGTACGTTGCCTGAGCCGTCCAAAACAATGCCATTGCCCCGGTCCGAACTGGCGCCGCCCATAGAAATAGCCCATTGAT
>JAGFJE010000347.1 GCA_024103175.1 Phaeodactylibacter sp. | reverse complement strand
CCCGGCTTTTTTTATACTCCAGCAGGGAATAGTCGATGTGTACTACCGGGTGCTTTTTCCATTCTTTTTCCTTGTCAAAAATATACAACCCCTCGAACAGATCCTTGCGTCCCTGGAAATAGGATCTTAAGGTGGTAAGCAGCAGCGACTTGCCAAAGCGGCGCGGCCGGGATAGAAAATAGAATTTGCCCGCCTGGGCCAGTTCCCAGATGAAAGCGGTTTTGTCGACATAGATCATCCCGCCGGTGATAATGTCTTCGAAGGTCTGTATGCTGATGGGCAGCTTCTTCATCCCTGCAAATATAGGGATAACTACATTGATCTGGATTAAAACGCCATCATGCTCTTCGATGCCAAACCCTTTTTGGGGCAAATAAGCCCTGGCCTGGCCGATAATTGCAATAAGTGTACCAGGAACCTTGCTGGTGTTTTTCCCTTTTTTACCTTTACTCCGGTAATAAAATGAATGCCATGAAGAACAGTTTGCCCTTTCTTGTTTTCGCTCTGGTGGCAGGCCCTATGGCCGCCCAGGAAATACCCGACTGGCAAAACCCCGCCGTGGTCGAGATCAACAAAGAGCCCGCCCACGCTTCCCTTTTTCCTTTCGAAAGCCGGGAGCTGGCTTTGCAGGGGCAGGAAGAAAGATCTGCTTATTATCAATCGCTGAACGGCCAATGGAAATTCCACTGGGTGCGCCGCCCGCAGGACAGGCCCCTGGATTTCTACCGGGAAGATTACGATGACAGCCGATGGGGTACTATTCCGGTGCCGGGCAACTGGGAGTTCAACGGCTACGGCATTCCCATTTACGTCAATATCCCCTATGAATTCACCCGAAACCCGCAACCGCCGGAGCTACCCGAGCATTACAACCCGGTAGGGTCCTATCGCCATACCTTTCAACTCGATCCCGCCTGGCAGGGGCGGCGGATATTCCTGCATTTCGGAGCGGTCAAGTCGGCCTTTTACCTCTGGGTGAACGGGCGCAAGGTAGGCTACAGCCAGGGCAGCAAGCTGCCCGCCGAGTTCGATGTGACGGATTATGTGCAGCCGGGCGAGAACCTGATCGCCCTGGAGGTATACCGCTGGAGCGACGGCAGCTACCTGGAGTGCCAGGACTTCTGGCGCATCAGCGGCATCGAGCGCGATGTCTTTCTCTGGGCCGCGCCCCGGGTGCACGTCCGCGATTTTTTCGTGCGTACCGGCCTGGATGAAAATTACCGGGACGCCACTTTCCGCCTGGAGGCACAGGCCGTTAACTATGGCGGTGATGAGGCGGAAGGCTATCAATTGCAGGCCGAACTGCTGGATGAAAGTGGGAATTTGGTTTTTACCAGGAATGAACCGCTTTCTTTTTCCGAAGACAAGGCGGAACTCAGCATGGCCCAGGAAGTGGCTTCCCCCCGCCTCTGGTCGGCAGAAACCCCCAACTTGTATACTCTGCTCCTCAGCCTGCAGGACGGAAAGGGGCAAACCCTCGAGGTTATCCGACAGCGGGTGGGCTTCCGCGAATTAGAGATCCGCAACGGGCAGTTGCTGGTCAACGGCAGGGCCATCCAGGTGAAAGGCGTCAACCGGCACGAACACGACCCGAATACCGGGCATGTCATCTCCGAAGAGAGCATGATCCGCGATATAGAGCTGATGAAAGCCGCCAACATCAATGCGGTGCGGACATCCCATTATCCCAACGAACCACGCTGGTACGAACTGTGCAATGAGTACGGCCTGTACGTGGTGGATGAGGCCAACATCGAATCGCACGGCATAGGTTACGACCTGGACAAGACCCTGGCCAACAAGCCGGAATGGACAGAGGCCCACCTGCAGCGCACCATCCGTATGGTGGAAAGGGATAAGAACCAGCCCAGCATAATAATTTGGTCTCTGGGCAATGAAGCAGGCAACGGCGTTTGCATGTACGCTACCTACCAGTGGATCAAGGAACGCGACCCCTCCCGGCCGGTACAATACGAACGGGTGCAAATGGGCTGGGGCGAGAACACCATATTTGACTGGAATTCCGACATCCTGCCTCCTATGTATCCGGGCTTCGGATCGATGAAGGCCTATGTCGAAAAGTACCCGGAACGCCCGCTCATCATGTGTGAATACGCCCACGCCATGGGCAACAGCCTGGGAGGCCTGAAGGAATACTGGGAGGTGATCGACAGCCACCCCCGCATGCAGGGCGGCTTTATCTGGGATTGGGTGGACCAGGCCGTGTACAAAGAAACCGGGGACGGCAAGCGTATACTGGCCTATGGCGGCGACTTCGGCCCGGAAGGCACGCCCAGCGACGGCAACTTCCTCTGCAACGGCCTGATCCAGCCCAACCGGGAACCCAACCCGCATTACTGGGAGGTGAAGAAAGCCTACCAGAATATAAAAGCCGAAAGTGAAGATCCTTCCTCGGGTGAGGTGGTGGTTCGGAACGGTTACAGTTTCCTGAACCTCAATCGCTTCTACCTGGAATGGTCCGTCCTTGCTGACGGCCAGGCCCGCTTCAATGGGCGCATCGATGAACTGGATATTGCTCCGGGGGAGTCGAAAAAACTGCGCATTCCCATCCCCCGGCTACCGGAAACAGATGAAGAATACGTGCTGGAACTGTCATTCCGCAACCGGCAGGCCGATGGGCTCCTCCCGGAAGGCCATGAAGTGGCCTGGGAACAGTTTGTACTGAAACCCGGAGCCGCTGCTCAAAAAACCGCTGTGGCCGCACAGCCCGGCCTGAAATCCAGTAGCCGGGAGAATTTGTTTGTCGTCAGCGGGCAGGACTTCGAACTGGCGATGGATATACACTCCGGGCAATTGGCCTATTACCGGTACAAAGGCAAAGATCTGCTGCAGTCCGGCCCCCGCCCTTCCTTCTGGCGGCCGCCCACCGATAACGATTTCGGCGCCAACTTTCAACTTAAGCTCAGGGACTGGAAAACGGCGGTATCGGAATTCCTCCGGCCCGTGGTAGAGATCAGAGAAGCCACCGATAAGGTGGTGGTGATGCAGATGAGCCGGCGCATCCTAAAAGGCGATGCCGAAGTGCAGCTCCTGTACCGGATCGACGGCCAGGGTAGGGTAGAGGTAACCTGCGAGATGGACGCCCGGACCGGAAACTACCCCATGCTGCCGCGTTTCGGCCTCAATATGATCCTGCCCGCCTCCCTGGATCAGGTGAGCTGGTACGGCCGCGGCCCCTTCGAATCCTACTGGGACCGCAAGGCCGGCGCCCGCCTGGGCCGCTTTAACGCCACGGTGAGCGAGCTTTACTTTCCTTACATCCGTCCGCAGGAGAACGGTAACCGGGCGGATGTGCGCTGGTTGCGCATTACCGATGCGTCGGGCTCCGGCCTTCTGTTTTCGGGTGATGCGCCCTTCAATTTCAGCGCCCTTCATTACCTGGATGAGGACTTTGACCCAGGAATCGAAAAGGCCCAGCACCACGCCGCGGAATTGCAGGAGCGGGACCTGGTAAGCCTGGATATTGACCTTCAGCAAATGGGCCTGGGATGCATCAACAGCTGGGGCGCCGAGCCGCTGGAGCAGTACCGGTTGCCGTATCAGGATTATGTCTTCCGGTTTGTGATGGAGCCGGTATCGTTACGGGATTAACAGAACTTTAAGCCTTTAGCTTTAGCGCTGTCAGCCCCCTTGCCGTATATTTGGGGAACATAAGCAGTACCGAATTTTCAATATGATGAAAAATGTCTTTTTTTTAGGCTTCTTAGCCCTGCTGGCTTTCAGCTCCTGCCAGAACGATGACGATTCGCCGGTTCCTTCCGGCGAAAATGTATTGAGCTACGACGGGCCCAACGCCACCGGCCCATTGCTGGTTGCCGGAGATTACGAAGCGGCAGCCCGTTTTCCGGCTTCGGAAACCAGTAAACTCCAGGGCCGCAGCCTCACCGAAGTCACCTGGTTCATGGGTATCCTTCCTTCCTCCTGCAAAGTCAGGATCTACGGGCCGGGGGCCGGTGATGAGCCCGGGCAACTCCTCTATTCGGCCGATGTGACCGACCGCGTGCAGGTGCCAAACTGGAATACGCACGAA
The DNA here is from genome assembly GCA_024103175.1 of Phaeodactylibacter sp. GTDB lineage: Bacteria > Bacteroidota > Bacteroidia > Chitinophagales > Saprospiraceae > JACJXW01. The sequence continues at coordinate 2,014 of JAGFJE010000347.1, read as the reverse complement.
TTGCGCGACCCGCTGCCGATCGACGGGCAGGAACTCTGGATCAGCATAGCTTTCACCCACCCGGCGCAGCAGCAGTCCATCGGTTGTGACTCTGGGCCCAATGTACCGGGAGGAGACTGGCTCTTCTCCAGCAATGACGGCCAGTGGATCACCTATATTCAAAGAACAGGGGAGAGTGTGAACTGGAACATCAGAGGAATAGCCGGGGAATAGGCCTGTGGTTTCACAGTTTCATTGGTCCGTGAGACAATAAAACCATCAACTTGTCGCCCCATTTTGCCTATTGGCCTGCATTGCGTAATTTTCGTTTTCCAACGGAATAGGCGTATGCGCGCTATTCAGGAAAGAGGAAAAACACACATGGCCAGAAAAGATCTTTGGAAAGGCTATTGCCATATTTTTTTAGTGATGGGAAAAGGGGCTGGCCGCCGCCGGTGCGCCTTCTTTTTTCGAGGCTGTCCGCCGGCTTTTCGGGCCTCCTTTGCCGCGCTGTTATTCTTTGCTCTTTCCCACCTGCCAGCCGTTGCGACAGGAGTGCCGAGGATCGTTCATTTTTCCAAACAGCAGTACAATGCTCAGAACCAGAACTGGAGTGTCTGCCAGGCGCCGGACGGGCGTATGTTCTTTGGCAACTCCAGCGGTTTGCTGCGATACGATGGAGCGCACTGGCAGGCCTTTTCCTTGCCGGGGGGCAGCATCGTCCGGGCGGTAGCCTGCGATGCCCAAGGGCAGGTTTTCGTCGGAGGGTACGCCAGGGCAGGTTACTGGGCGCCCAATGAAAAGGGGGTGTTTACTTACCATTCCATTCTGGATGGGGTGAAGAATGAAAATGCCCGCCGGGAGGAGATCTGGCATTTTCTGCCCACAAGCCAGGGTGTCTTTTTTCAGTCCTTTTCAACCTTGTACCGGTTTAAGGACGGGAAAACAGAGGTGATCATTCCGCCTGGTAATACCATGTTCATACGCGAAGTCAACGGCAGGATACTGGTCCCCGTAATTCATGAAGGGTTGTACGAATACCTTCCGGATGGCCGCTTCGTCTTTTTGCCAGGAAGCGAAGTACTGGCCGGAAAACGGGTGGCCACCATCCTGCCTTTGGACGGCTCGTCCATTTTAGTGGCCACTCAGGATGACGGCCTGTATAGGTATGTACCCGGGGCGTTGCACGCCTGGGAAGCGGCGATTAATGAGAACTTTTCATCCGTTCAGGTCAATAAGGGCATTCGCCTGTCTAATGGCAATTTTGCTATCGGGACGATCCTGGATGGCATCTATATCATCAGCCCGGAGGGTGATCTGATCTTCCATATCAACCAGGAGAATGGCCTGCAAAACAACACAGTGCTGGCGCTTTACGAAGACCAGGCAAATAACCTGTGGGCAGGGCTGGATAAAGGCATAGACCTTCTCGTTACCAGTTCTTCCCTCTCTTTCTTTACAGATAAAAAAGGAGAGTTCGGAACTGTCTTTGCCGCCGCCCTTTTTAAGGGGGGGCTTTACATTGGCACCAACCAGGGGGTGTTTTATAAGCAGTGGCCCGTTCAAGATGGAAGCAATTTCCGGCTGGTGCCCGGTACACAGGGGCAGGCCTGGGAACTAAAGGCCATTGACGGGCAATTGTTTTGTGCCCATAATACAGGTTTGTTGCTGCTGGACAAGGACGAGGTTGAACCGGTTTATTCTTCAACCGGAGTATACCATATTCTCGAGGCGCCTTCCCGAAAAGGCCACTTGATCCTGGCGGTATACATCGGGCTGGCTGTTGTAAAGCAGGGCCAGGATGGCGCCTGGTCCTATTCCCATTCCATTGATGGCTTTCCGGTTTCCGCAAAAGATGCCTTTTTTGATTTCAGCGGGAGGCTTTGGATTGCCCATCCTCACCAGGGGGTGTATTGCCTGCGCCTCAACCAGGAACTGACGGGAGTGGCCCGGCTGCCGGTTCCCAGGGTTAATGGCTATCCGCCTATGGAGGAACTCCGCGCCGACATCACCTACTGGGACGGCAAAGCCTATG
>JAGFJE010000331.1 GCA_024103175.1 Phaeodactylibacter sp. | reverse complement strand
TTTTACACTTCGATTTTAATACAAGTAGCCGGACATATTTAATTTACAGATAAACTACTCTTCGTCCCACCAGATCGTGCCGAAGGCGGAGAGCCTGTGCCGATGCATATCGGCAGGGCTTGCTCTGTGTGGCAAGCCTCCCCCCAGCCCCCATGCGCATCAGGTTTGTAGGTTAAAATAGTGGGCATTATGCGCAATGGAACGCGGATTGGCGCGGATCGGGGAACCAAAACCTCTGCTACCTGGCCAATGCCAGCCCGGATTTTCGCGGATAATGGCCTCTCCGAGGCCGGGGCAGGCTCCCCAATCGGCGAAAACCCTTGCCTGCCCGACAGACAGATGCCAATCGGGCTGGCAGGCAGGCGCCAAACCCGTGCAAATCTGCGTTCCATTAAAAACCCTCAAACCCACGCTAACATATTAACCTGATGCGCATGGCGCCCCCCCCTCTTCTTCTGGCTCCAACGCAGGTTAAGAGAGGGGGAGGTTGAATCCACGTAAGTTGGATTCAGCCGGGCCTCCGCCCGCCAAAGCGGGCTTCTGCCCGCGGAGGCGGGGGTGAGTTCTCCATCCGAATTTCCCTTACCTCCTCCGCCGCCCCTGCTTCCGCAAAATAACCAGCAGGACGGCCAGCACGATGAGCAGCACCCACATGCCGATGCCGTAGGGGTCGTCCCCAAATAATGAACTATCTGCAAAGAACATACTTTAAGCCTTTACTCCAAAAATACATAATCGGTATATCCCTTCGACTCCCCCAGAGGCTCGGCGTATTTCGGCAGGCTATCCAGCAGCATCACCTGGCCGGGTTGCCACAGCTTCAGGGCCGCTTCCGGAATGTTCGTTTCGCCGGAGTGCTCATACGGGAAGTAGAAGTTTCTCGTTGTTTCGCTGTCAAAAACAAGCAGGTGGACGTATTTGCCCTTATTGTCTCCCCGCTGCCCTTTGATGATGTAGGATTCGACGCCGGGCACATGCTTTTTAAAGGTGGGCGTCAGCTGCTCCCGGGCGAAGCGTTCCAGTTCTTCCGGTTTGGTATTCTCCAGCAGCGTCAGTTCCCGGAAGGCCATGATCCTGCCGGATGGATCTCCCACAGGGACATACGGAGGCTCCTGGGAATTGTAGTAGAATGCGGCAAGCGACAGGGCCGCCGGAATGAGGAACATAAAGAAAGAGATGGGTTTCATGGTCGTGTATTTTCTGTGAACCAGCTTACGCTGCAGCTCAGAGCGAAGCGCTTCGATCAAATCGAGCCTGCCACCTCCCAAAATACTGATTTTCTGTAAAAGCTGCACGTTTTGCCTAAATCCCCGATTATCCCTATATTATAGCAATGCCGCCTTTGGCAGTAAAATACCCTCCGGGCTCCCGGCACCGGAAGGAAGTATCGAAGCCTACCCACCATGAGTGATGAAAGAAACGAAAAGCCCATCCCCAACGCCTCCGGCGGGGCCGAACCGGATGACACCCTCATTGCAGAAGTGGTAACAGCGGAAACCGAGGCCGAAGAGCCCAAGGACATTCAGGAACAGGCCGAGGAGCACGAAGCCCGGCAGGCCAAGAAGTTCGGCACCTTCGCCGGCGTGTTCACCCCGACCCTGCTGACCATCCTCGGGGTGATCATGTTCCTGCGGGAGGGGTGGATCGTGGGCAACGCCGGCCTGGGCGGCGCCATTCTCATCATCGTGCTGTCATTCGGCATAACGGCGGCCACGGGGCTGTCCATGTCCACCTTTGTGACCAACATCCGCGTCGGGCCGGGGGGCGCCTTCTCGATGATCTCCCAGTCGCTGGGGCTGGAGGCCGGCGGCGCCATCGGCATCCCGCTGTACGTTTCGCAGGCCCTGGCGGTGGTGATGTACATTTTCGGCTTCCGGGAGGGGTACCTCTGGGCCGCCGAAGCGTGGGGCATTACGGAGCTGCCCTCCCTGGCCATCGACCTTCTCATCTTTGC
>JAGFJE010000574.1 GCA_024103175.1 Phaeodactylibacter sp. | reverse complement strand
TTTTTGGGCAAGGGTTGTCTTCGCCATAAGGCATCGTTTTTCTCTTGCCCACTAAGATGACACGATTTTTTTGCACTTTTGCTAACACGACATTATTGCATTCGACAGGGAATGAAGGAATGAAGGAGCCCTCCCTAATCAATCCTTCATTCCATCGATCCTTCATTCCCTATAAAATCAACCGGCTATGAAGTTTAACATCCCGATACTTATCTGCATCGCCCTGTTTGTGGGGCTTTCTTTTCTGAGCAGTTGCTCGGCTGCCCGCCGGGGCGGAAAATTGGCAAAAAAGGAAATGGACGCCAGTTTCCTGCTCAAACAACTGGCCCGCCAGAAACTGCAGCCGGAATGGTTCAGCGCCCGTACGAATATCGCTTACGATGACGGCAGCCAGTCCTTTTCGGCAACGGCTACTATCCGGATGCGGCGGGACAGCCTGCTGTGGCTCAGCATTAAGAAGCTGGGCTTCGAACTTGCCCGCGTCCAGGTGACTACCGACTCGGTTTATGTACTGGACCGGATCAACAACGAATACGCTGTCGAAGGGTTGCAATTCCTGTCCGAATCCTATGGCCTGCCTGCCAACCTGTCCCACCTCCAGGATGTCATCCTCGGTAATCCCGTTTTTCTGGACAGTAAAGGGCTGCAGGTCGAACCCCTGGGCCCTTCTTACCACCTGATGGGCAGGGGCCTCCCGTTGGAAAGCGATTACTGGGTCGATGCCAGTGGCTTCCTGTTGCGCAAGATGGCCTTTAACGACAAAAAAAACGGCCTGCAAGTGAATATGCTGCTGGAGGAATACGGCGAGGCCCCGGGCGATCAGAAATTTTCGTACCTTCGTAGGCTCGAGATGGATGACCAACATTCCGGAAAGGCGAGAGTGGAAATGAAATTTTCGAAACTAGATACAGAGGCCCCAAAGAACATCAGATTTGAGATCCCGGATCGATATACACGAGCAAAATAGAAGGATGGCCTGTTGGACTGCTCTTCTCCCTTATGGCTGTTACCGGCGCTCCATAGTGGGCAATGTGCCCGGCATTTTCCTGAATTATAAATGGCGCGGCCTGGCCCTGGCATTTCTGTTTCTGGCTATCGCCCCTCCCCTGCCGGCCCAGAACCGCCAGGAACTGGAAAACAAACGCCGGCAACTGCTTACCGAGATCCAGGAAACCGAAGCGCTGCTGAAGGAAACCAAAAAGAGTAAGGCCGCTACCTTAGACCAGTACCTCGCCCTTCAGAACCAGATCCGGAAGCGCCAGCAGCTCATCAATACCCTCCACCAGGAAGTAGACTACGCCAACGCCAGCATTAAAAGGGCCAATGAAGTACTGGACGCCCTGAGCAACGATGTGGCCCGGCTCAAGGAAGAATATGCCAATATCATCCGGACGGCATACCGCCACAAGGTCAACAACAGCTTCTTGCTCTTCCTCTTCTCCGCGGACAGCTTCAATGACGCTTTTCGCCGCTGGCAATACATCCGGCAATACGACCGCTACCGGAAAAAGCAGGCCCGCCTGATCCTCCAGACTCAGGAAATGCTGGCCAATAGAGCCCGGCAACTGGAGGAAAAACTGAAGGAAAAGGAAGAATTGCTGGCCCATCAAGAACAGCAGCAGCAACTGCTCAACCGGGAGCTGAAAGATAAAAACCGCATCCTGAAAGAACTCAAGTCCAGCGAAGGCAAACTCGTCGCCGAACTGGATGAACAGCAAAAGGCGCACGACGCCCTCAACAACGCCATCGAAGAGGTCATCCGGGCGGAAATGGCCAGGAAACGCCGCGAAGCCCGCGAAGCCGACGCCCTGGCCGCCGGCAACGGCCCTCCCGCCCCGGATGAAAACCTGCCGCTTTCCAATAGCTTCAAAGGCAACCAGGGGCGGCTGCCCTGGCCGGTGAAAGACGGCTACATCACCCGCCGCTTCGGCAAACAGCCCCACCCCCAGATCCGCAGCGTCCAGATCACCAATAACGGCATCGATATCCGGACGGATGAGCAGGCCAATGTGTACGCCGTATTCGAAGGAACAATTGCCGGCACCCAATACATTCCAGGGTATAAAAACACAGTCATCATTCAACACGGCAAGTATTATACCGTATACTCCAACCTGGAGGAAGCCTTCGTCCAGCGGGGTGACAAGGTGGGCACCCGGGAACCGATCGGTAAACTCGGCGCGGATAAACCGGAGGTGCACTTCGAAGTGTGGCTGGAAAAAGAACGCCTGAATCCGGTGAATTGGGTGGCAAAGCGATAGTTTTCAGGAACGATCGCGATGGGAAATGTGTATGGGGAAAGTGGAAATGTGGAAATGTGGAAGGGTGGAAGGGTGTAAAAGACACTAGTCCGCCAATCATTTACACCTTTACACATTCCCACGCTTACACTTAATTATAAATCAGCGAAAAGCCTATGGCAAACGACTGGATAGTAGGACAAAAGGACAGAAAAGGGGTAAAAAAGGGCGCCGAAGCAGCTGTATTGGTCGGGCTGGTGCACCAGATGCAAACCGAAGAACAGGTACAGGAATACCTGGACGAACTGGAATTCCTGGCGCTGACCGCCGGCGCGGAAACCAAAAAACGCTTCATCCAGAAGCTCCCTCACCCCGACCCGCGAACCTTTATCGGCAAAGGCAAGCTGGAAGAGATCAAACACTTCATTGATAATGATGAGGACATCAGCATGGCCATCTTCGATGACGACCTCAGCGGCAAACAGGTCAATATCCTGGAAGAAGCCCTCAAGGTGAAGATCATCGACCGCAGTACGCTCATCCTGGACATTTTCGCCAGCCGCGCCCAGACCGCCCAGGCGAAAACGCAGGTGGAACTGGCGCAGATGCAATACCTGCTACCCCGCCTGCGCGGATTGTGGACCCACCTCGAACGGCAGCGCGGCGGTATCGGCATGCGGGGGCCGGGGGAAAAGGAGATCGAAACCGACCGCCGTATCGTGCGCGACAAGATCGCCCTGCTCAAAAAGAAACTGGAAAAGATCGACCAGCAAAACGTGACCCAACGCAAGCAGCGGGGCGAACTGATACGCGTATCCCTGGTGGGGTATACCAACGTCGGTAAATCCACGCTGATGAACCTGCTGAGCAAATCCGACGTCTTTGCCGAGGATAAACTCTTTGCCACGCTGGACACCACCGTCCGCAAAGTCGTCTTCGGGCGCATGCCTTTCCTGCTTTCCGATACCGTCGGTTTTATCCGCAAACTGCCCCACCACCTGATCGAAAGTTTTAAATCGACCCTCGATGAGGTCCGGGAAAGCGACATCCTGCTCCACGTAGTGGATATTGCCCACCCCCTGCACGAAGACCACATCCGGACAGTCAACCAGACCCTCAAGGAACTCGAGGCCATCGATAAGCCGACCCTGCTGGTATTCAACAAGATCGACCTGTACCGGGAACGCAACTACGACGATTATGTAGACGAAGAGGCCCGCCAGGAGATCGAAGAGGGGCTGAAAGGAAACCTGAGCCACACTTTCGACAGCGGCCTGGTGTTTATCTCGGCCAAAACCAAGGAAAACCTGGGTGAGTTGCGCGAAAAACTCCGGCAGATGGTCAGAGAACAGTACCTGGTGCGTTATCCTTATCAGGCGAAGCATTGGTAGGGAATGAGAGATCATAAAAACCAAAGAATACCGAACAGAATGAACACGATGCTCGAAAAGTACGCCAACCTTCTCGTCCACTACTGTTTGGAGATGCAGCCGGGCGAGCGTTTTTACCTGCGCAGCACTACGCTGGCCGAACCTCTGGTACGGGAGGCCTACCGGGCGGCGGTTGAGGCCGGCGCCCACGTCGAAGTGGACCTCGATTTTCGGGAAAAGGGCCGCATCCTTCTCACTCAGGGCAACGAGGCCCAGCTCCGGCACATCTCCCCCCTGTACAAGCAGGCGATGGAGGAATTTGACACCTATCTGTACATTATGGCGCCTTTCAACCTCAGAGAGGACCAGAATGTGGACCCCGACAAACGCAAGATCCGGCAGGAGGCGCAGCAGCCCGTCCTGAAAACCTATTTCGAGCGCACGGCCACCAGAGACCTGAAGCGCAGCCTCTGCCAGTACCCTACCCTGGCCAACGCGCAGGAAGCCGGCATGTCGCTGGAGGAATACGAGGACTTCGTTTTTCGGGCTTGCAAGCTCTTCGAAGAAGACCCCGTGCAAAGCTGGCTGGAGGTCAGGGAGTGGCAGCAGCAGATCGTCGACCTGCTGAACAGCCGCGAAACCGTCCGGTATAAAGCCAATGGGACAGACATCACCTTCAATACCAAAGGGCGAACCTGGATCAACTCCGACGGCCGGACCAACATGCCGTCCGGGGAGGTCTACACCTCGCCGGTGGAAGATTCCGTCAATGGGACCGTTCATTTTTCCTTTCCCGCCATCTATATGGGGCACGAGGTGGAAGGCGTCACCCTCTATGTCAAGGACGGCTATATCGAAAAGTGGGAAGCCCGGCGGGGCAAGGACTTCCTCGACCAGGTATTCCAGATCGAGGGGACGCGGCGATTTGGAGAGGCCGCCATTGGAACAAACTACAATATTGACCGTTTAACCAAGAATATCCTGTTTGACGAAAAGATGGGAGGGGCCATTCACATGGCTATCGGCCAATCCTATCTTCAGGCCGGAGGCAAAAACCAGTCTTCCGTGCACTGGGATATGATCACCGATATGCAGGACGGAGGCGAAATCTACGCCGATGACGAGAAAATTTATGAAAACGGCCGGTTTTTGTTTGTGAATTAGGCCATTAAACGTTAAAATTAGAGGGTGAAATTTGACCGATCTTTCTCGGGTATTGAATTTTCTGCATAACTTGCAATAAATAAAGCCGTAATCCCAAACCCAAATGAAAACGGCGAAAAGAATGCAAAGCTGAAGAAAACATTATTAAACCAACAACTTAATCTCCTTAAACCGTGAACAATAGTACTGCATTTTTAGAATTAAAGTATGGCAATATTTACGGCGGATACCCCAATTTCTACGCAATTAGTGAAATATGCCTCCTGGTCTTTGAACACGGATCCAACAAGATCTTCATCGAAACCTGGCTCAACAACGCTAATGTCGACATTGTGAGTGTCTACTCAAAAGTCAACGAACTGGGACACACCGTTGGCCGGGTAAAGGAAGTGATCAATATGCGCACGCACCGGCGCAAACCGTACCGCGAGGATTTCCGCCTCGACGAACGGCAATTGAAGTACTCCTTCCAGCAACTGCGCCCCACTAAAATGCCGATCAAAAACTTCCTCCTCAAGAACATGAGGAAATACCGTTTTCGCGACATCGTTACCTTCGATGGGCGCCGCGATGTATTTCTCTGCGAACGGTCAGGGGCCCGTTTTGACCGTTACAACATCGTAGACCTCCAGAAAGACCTCAATAAAGAAACGGACTACTTGTTCTCTTTGAACAAACTCGCCGTTGTGATCGGCTTTGAGCACGACCGCAGCTACCTGCGCTCCAACAACCTGGAGTACTGGCTGCACCCCATCGCCGACCGCCAGATCGTTCCCAAATCAGCGGCCTATGACGCAGCCCGCCTGATGATGGTGCACAACGAGTACATGGAATACCACGACGACTTCCTGCTCAAAGCAGCTCTCGTCCTGAACAAGATACAGAATACGAAATCGCAGGAGTAGAGGAAAGGAATGAGGGATTGAAGGAATGAAGGAATGAATGGCCTGGATATTCATTCCCTCATTCCTTCAATCCCTCATTCCTTTCACAACTCATACTCCTGCCCCAGTTCCGGGATCTCCACACCGTGGAACCCCTGCTCCTGCAGCAGGTTCCGGAACGCTTCCTGGCGGTCTAAGGTTCCGTGTACCAGGAAGAGTTTCCTGAGGCTTTTTTTCTGGTTCTCCAGATAATCGGCCAGTTCGTGCCGGCCGGCATGGGCCGAAAAGGAATCCATCACTTCTATCTCCGCTTTCACCAACTTTTCGTCTCCGAAGACCCTCAGTTGTTTGGCGCCGTCGCGCAGGGCCCCGCCCGGCGTGCCGGGGGCGCAGTAGCCGACGATGAGGAAGGTGTTGCGGCGATTCTCGATGTTGTGAAAAAGGTGGTGTTTTACCCGCCCGGCGTTCATCATGCCGGAGGAGCTGATGATGATGCAGGGTTCATTGGAATAGTTGAGTTCTTTCGACTTTTCCGCCTTGCGGATATAAGTCAGGGAATTGAAGCCGAAGGGGTCGTCATCGGTGAGCAGGTATTCATTCAGCTGGCTGTCGAAGCACTCCGGGTGGGAGCCGAAGATCATGGTGGCGTTTACGGCCAGGGGGCTGTCGACATATACGGGAATGCGGGGGAGTTTGCCGGCGCTTTCCAACTGGTCGAGCATGTAGACGACCTCCTGGGTGCGGCCTATGCTGAACGCGGGGATAATGAGTTTGCCCTGCTTTTCGATGCAGGTGTGCAGGATGATCTTCAGAAAGCGCTCCAACTCGTTGGGGGCAGCCTCGTGGTCCCGGTCGCCGTAGGTAGATTCGCAGATCAGGTAGTCCACCTCCGGAAGGGGCACGGGGTCCCGGAGGATCGGCCGGTTGGGGCGGCCCACATCGCCGGTGAAGCCGAACAGGACCTGGCGGCCTTTATCCTCGATCCGCAGGGTCACACTGGCGCTGCCCAGAATGTGGCCGGCGTCCCGAAAGAGCACTTCCACCTTATCGTGAATGCGGAACCAGCGGTTGTACCCATGCCCCTGGAAGAGATCCCAGGCCATCTCCACGTCCCGGGTGGTATACAGGGGCTCTTTGAGGCGGTCTTTGTGGCCCCGCTTGAGCTGCCTCTTGTTGTGGTACTTCACGTCCATCTCCTGGATCTTGGCGCTGTCCAGCAGCATGATCGCACAGAGGTTGCGCGTGGCGTGCGTGCAATGAATGTCTCCGCCGAACCCATCGGCCACCAGCTTGGGAATGCGCCCGCTATGGTCGATATGGGCATGGGAAAGGATCAGGCAGTCGATCTCCGGAGGCGAAAAATACCAGTGTTCATTGAACTCGGCCATATCCTCGGAGCTTCCCTGATAGAGCCCACAGTCCAGAAGGATCTTAAAACCATCAGAAAGGGTAATGAGGTGAGCGCTGCCGGTGACTTCCCGGGCCGCTCCGCAGAATTGTATCTTCATGGGATACAATATACCGACTTCGGAAGGTTTGACAAAAAAAAGCCGCTTCTGCATCGACATTATTTTGCAGAAGCGGCGCCAAACTTTCGTAAAAATTGGATTAGTATGAAGCCAAAGTTATTCTTTCTATCTACCTAAATCGGGGCATCCGTCTAGGGTTGGACAAAAAGCTTCGGGTGCGTGTACGATGTACGGGGCCAATGGCAGCCCACGGGCGTGTACGATGTACGAGCTTGTCCAACGTTAGACGGGTAGCCCTAAATCGTAAAAATGAATTGCTGATCAATTGGCCGAAAGGGCGCCTGTGTATTCCCACTTCCGCTTTCCGACTTCCGCTTTCCGACTTCCCCCTTCCCACTTCCGCTTTCCGACTTCCCCCTTCCCACTTCGCCTCAGTCCTGCGCCACCCTCAAGGCCCCGTAGTTCACCTTCGCCCGCAGAATACGCGGCGCTTTGCCCGAGCCGGCATGCCCTCTGACCTCGTGGTTGGCCCCGGCCTCCCGCTCGTAGGTGATGTGGAGGTTGCGGGGATAGCGAATACCGGCGAAATCGGCTACGGCATCCATCTGATAAGCAGCCCCCGGTTCGATACCCAGGCGGAAATCGGTGAAGTTCCCGGTGATGTCTACCGTGTTGAAATAGCGGCCAATGGAGGCCACTTTCACTCCGCTGCTGTCTACCTGGAGTTGTAAGCTCTTATCGACCTTTTCGATGTATAGCTCGGTAAGGGTGCTGTTGACGGCAACCTCTTCCGCCCGTTCGATCTCGATATTGTCGAATTCACCCGTATTAACAAACCGGCCAACCTCCTCCAGGTCGTAGGTATCGTATCTGGAACGGCTCAGCACTTCTCCTGCTTTTTCTATCCAGATACGGGAATAGCGGCTGTCGGCCTCGACGAACCGGGCTTCCTCGATTCGCAGGCGGGCCTGTTGCAGGTCCACCTTCAGCCGGCCGGCGCTTTCGATGACGCCCATGCCGTGTTCGAGCAAGATATCGGCATCCATCTTCAGTTGATCGGCCCGCAGGTTGCCATAACGGACTTTGAGCGTGGTAGGCCCCGCCCTATTGCCGACGTGTACGTCCCCGTGTCTATTCTCCACGATGAGCGTGCAATCGTACGGCAGATAGGCTTTATAGGAGATGGAATAATCCGCTTCTTTCTCTCCCCAGAACCACCACTCTTTCTTTTGCTGAGCGACCTGGGTTTCGGCCGAGACATAGTCGCGGCTTTCACTGAAGTCGACCCGGATACGGCCGAAGGCCCGTTGCGCACTGGCCTCGCCCTCTGCCCGCACCACGATGTTGACTTCCAGCTTGACCCGCTGCTGGCTCCAGCCTTCCACTTTCACACTGCCGTATTTGTTGTTGAGGGCTACCACGCCTTCCCGGGATATGGGAAACTCCTTTTTGATCACCTTGGTGTACTCCTGACAGGCGCCGGCCAGCAGGAACTGAGGCAGGAAGCACCCCAGCACCAACATCATTCCAAACCTCCACGGGCGGCTAACCAGGCAGCGTTCAAATACTGGTTTCCTCATTTTCCTCTTTTTTATTGATCTCCGGGCTGGCTTCCTGCAGGCGGGCGAGAACCCGCTCCAGGATGGCGACTTTTGCCTGATAACTCTGCAGGAGGTCCTCGACGATTTCCTCTTCCTTCCCTTTGGGGGCAACGAGGAGTTCTTGCCGGAGTTCCTGCATCACTTCATCCAGCCGCGCCAGGTCCTTTTCCACAATATCGTCCCGGCGATAAGCGGCCAGCTGCTGGTATTTCTGATGGATCTGCTCCTGATAATATTGCTCCGCTTCGGCGTATTCCGGGGCGATCCTTTCCAGGGCGGCGGCCTGTTGCATCTGGTCGCCAAAAAGGTATACTCCGATCAGGGCGCCACAGGCCAGCAACGCCACTACCACAGCGGCGGCCCGGCTCACCTTCCAGAGGATCATTCGCCGGGATTGCCGGCGGTCGAGCTCGTGGTTGATCTCCCCCCATACCCTAAGGCCGGGAGTAGAACCATCGAAGGTTTCACGGTTGTCCAGGATAAACTGCTCGAGATGATCTCGTTGCATTGTACTATTGATTTAACTCAGGCACGGGCAGGGTTCATTTACCCGCCAGGCCCAATCGATGTGACTCTAATAATTCTCTCAGTTTTTTCTTGGCGCGGCTGTACTGCGATTTGGAGGTCGCTTCCGTAATATCCAGGATGCCGGCTATTTCCTTGTGGTCATAGCCTTCAAACAGATAGAGTGTGAAGACCACCCGGTAGCCGTCGGGGAGGTTTTCCACGGCCTTTTTGACCGCCTCCACATCGAGCCCCGGTATCGGTTCCTCCGGTTCCAGCTCAGCCTTCGCCGGCACTTCGGCGTGCCGTTCTTCCAGTTCTTCAAAGAACAGGCGGTTGCGCTTGAGGTGGTTGATGCAGTTGTTCACCGTGATGCGCTTGATCCAGGCTCCTACCGACGACTGATAACGGAAGGTGTGGAGCTTGGAGAACACGTCGATGAACGAATTCTGCAACAGGTCCTCTGCGTCCTGTTCATGGCGGACCATGCGCAGGCACACATTGAACATGGCTCTGGAATATAAGCGATAGAGCTCGAACTGAGCCCTCCGGTTGCCACGCTTACATTTTTCGACAATGTCTCGGTGTGTGCTTGCGTAATCCAATTTCAGGTGGTTGTGTTCTACAGCGGGTGATTTTTTTATCGCATGCATGCTTCTTGGACTTCAGCTTCATCTAGAAGGGACAGTAAGGCCGGGGAAGGGTTGCACGTTGAAAAATACATTTTACCCCGCCTGCCCCTTCAGCGCTGTTGGGAAGCAATGCCAGGCTACAAATTAACTTTTTTGTGCCGATAAAGCAGAATTTCTTACTTTTAAGAACTACAAAAAGCCGACTGGGGGCATCCTAAACCCAGCCCCGGAGAATTGAGCCTGCGCCCCCAGGAGAATGGGCCTGCCTTCCGGGGTATTGCAATGCAACGAAACCACTGGCTTTTGAAACACCTGAACAACCCCTTTCGTTATTCGTCCCTTTTTTTGAAGACTGCCTTATGGTATTGCCTGTCCTTTTCTATGCTGGTTCCTTCCAGCTGCATTCATGCACAGGCAGGAGACATCTTTGTCAGCCATCTAACGGAAGAGGATGGCCTCAGCCCCGGGGGCGTTATGAACTTTTTTCAGGATGCGGAAGGCTTCCTCTGGATCTGCACGATCGCCGGCCTGAACCGCTACGACGGCAACCGGTTCACTACACATGTTTCCGACCCGCTCGACCTCAACTCCCTCAGCGCCACACCGGTGCATGACGTCACGCAGGGCCCCTCCGGCAAAATGTGGATCGCCACCCGCGGAGGCGGGCTCAATTCCTTCGACCCGCTCACCGAAAAATTTGGCCATTACCGCCATGTCCCGGAAGATCCTTCTTCCATTGCCAGCGACGACCTGGCCTACATCGACATCGACGAGCAGGGCATACTCTGGATCGGCTCCCAGACTGCCCTGACGCGTTTCGACCCGCGCACGGGCAAAGCCCAACAATTCCATCCCGCACCCGGGCAGCCGGGCCAGCTGCAGGGCAACTGCCGCGGCGAGGTCATTGCTGATTCCCAACGGGTTTACCTGGGCACCAGCGCCGGCTTTGAATATTACAACCGGCAAACCGGCCGCTTCCGCTTTTTTCCGCTCCTCCTTCCCGGCGGCGACACCCTCCGGTACCAGGTATACGGCATGGCCCGCGGACGGGACGGGCGGGTTTGGTTCGGCATGCCCGGCGAGGGCCTGCGGGTATACGACCCGGCTACGGATACCGTCACGTTTTTCGATATCAAAACGGCAGGTGGGCGCCGCAACACCCGCCCCATGCGCATGCTTGAAAGCCGGGACGGGGCTCTGTGGATCGCCGGTTATTCGGAGATCTGGCGGATCTCGCCGGGCCGCCGCCGGATGGAACAGCTCAACGCCCGGGCCTCCGGCTCCCACGAATTGCTGTCCGACGGCCTGTGGAGCATTTTTGAAGACAGCTCCGGCCTGATCTGGTTTGGAAGCCCTAACCGGAAAGCTCTTTTTTTTGACCCCAGGCGGGAGGCCTTCCGGTTTTACAACCCGGCCGGAGCGGCCCAAAAGGGCCGGGCGCCCGCCGCCGTCAGTTACCTGCAACAGGATGCACACGGCAGGGCCTGGTTCGGAATAGAGCGGGGAACAACCTTTGAAGTTCAATTCCCCATTCGCCGGAACGCCACGGAAAAACTGGAGAAATTCGAAACGGTTTCGGCCGGCCAGACGATGGAGGAACCCTTTCCGGCAGCAGCCCCCCCTGCCGGATCCGAACGGCCCGCCCTCCTGCTCATTGAAGATAATCCCGATGTCGTCTTCTATATTCAATCCTTACTGCGGCCAAAATACGAGATACAGGTAGCCGGCAATGGAGTTACCGGTATCGAAAAAGCACTGGAAGATATTCCAGACATTATCATCAGCGATGTGATGATGCCCGAAAAGAGCGGTTTTGAAGTCGTGGAAACGCTCAAACAGGACGAACGCACCAGCCATATCCCCATCATCCTGCTCACCGCCAGAGCTACCCGGGAAGACCGGATTGCGGGCCTGAAATACGGAGCGGACGCCTACCTGATGAAACCCTTCGACAAGGAAGAACTGTTCGTCCGCCTCGAAAAACTGGTGGAATTGCGGCGGGCCCTGCAGGCGCGGTATGCACAGGCATTTGGCGCCACCGCTCCTTCTCTGCCAAAAGAACCCTCGCCCGACGACCTCTTCCTGCAAAAAATGCGCCGGATCATCGACGAAAATATCGAAAATGCGAACCTGGACATTCCCTATCTTTGCCAGGTAGTGCACCTGAGCTCCACCCAACTCTACCGGAAAGTGAAGGCGCTGACCGGGGAGGCGCCCATCAGCTTCATTCGGAAAGTGCGCCTGAATAAGGCCATGGGGTTATTGCAGTCTACCGATAAAACTGTTGCGGAAATTGCCTATGAGCTGGGCTTTACCGACCCTAATTATTTCTCCCGAACCTTTAGTAAGGAGTTTGGAGAGGCGCCCAGCCATTTCCGCAAAAATCAATAAATCAGACACTTGAGTATCTGAGAGCATGTTTGGAGGTAGTCCCCGACCCTATGGGTACGGGGCAAGCTATTTTGGCTGCAAAACCCAGCTTTTGAAACCTCACTTTGCCATTTTTTCGCTTCAAAAGCACCACCTCCAAACATGCTCTGATTTTATTTCATGTAATTTTTGTCCAGATATTAGGTAGTTCCATCCAGAAGAGTTTAGGGATTTGTGCGCAATTTTGAAGCGACAAAATGACAATGAGGCTCAGCTTCGCTGAGTTCAATATCGCAATTCAATACCTTCAAAATCCTTTTGACGTGAGCCGGCAATTCCCCTCTCCACCCAGAACGCTCGACTTTTTTTCCACCCTCGTCATGCATTTTGGAAACCCGGCTTCCGCATTCGGCTGGATAGTCGCCATCTTCAGCGCGGGCTTTCTCTGGTTATCCATATCGCAACCGGAGGGCGTTACTTCTCCCGTCCTCCTGAAAGCAGCCATTATTTTTTCAGGCCTCCTGGCCGTAGCCGCTATCCTCCAGGGCCATCTTGACAGTGCACGGGCAATCAGAATACTGAAAAAAGGGGCCGTAGCCCAGGGGGCTGTAGTGGAAAAGCATAATGTCACTCAAAAATACCGGAGGATAGGGGCGAAAATTGCCGGGCAACCGGAGTATAACCCTGGTAGTGGGGAAATAAAAGGGGAAGAAGGGCCTGCCGCCGGCCTGGGGGATGATATCAAATACGTGGTACAATTTAAAGCCCGGGATGGCAAGGCGTACCTGGCTAAAGCCAAAGCGAATTATAATCCCGGAAAAGGTTATTTAGAGATCACGTTAAAGTTACCTGTATCTTCCTCTACAACAATACATTTTTCAATTCTTCCGGATTTCGTTTGCTATGGTCTATTTCAACCACGAGTACTATAGAATCTTCTTCTTCTACAGTGAATTTCGTACGTTTGAGCCATTACTTAGACTTTTGGTCCAGCTCATCTACCGAAATATAGTTTCCTTTTCTTCCTTCTTCGACTTGTTTTTTCAGGAGGCCCTTCAACTCACTGGCAGTCCTGGGGTTACCGTGAACATCATAGCTGACAGCAGGGTCCTCTTTCTCGTAATACGCTTCGATAATGGCGTAAACCATTCGCAGTAATTTATCATCGGCCCCTTCCAACTGTTTCATTACAGTTTCTTTCAGTTGTACTTCACCCATAACTAACGGATTTGGTTATTACCCAAAGATAACGGTTTCCTGCAAAAAATCGTTCGCTCTTAAAAAGAGCCTTCGGGGTAAAAGGCAACCTGTGAAGTAGCTTGCTATACTTCACAGGATAAATCCCTGCCTGCCATTACCGGCAGGTAGGCAGGCTGTCATCCTGTCTAATTCCATGCCAGCCCGCTCCGCTCCTCCCAGTACGCCTCCACCGGCATGGCCAGGCGGTTCAACTCCTCCACTTCCCCGTCGGAGAGCGCCACATTGGCTGCCCGCAGGTTGGACAACAGATGCTCCGCCCGGGCGGCCCCGCTGAGCACGAGATGAGCCCAGGGAAAACGCAACACGTAGGCCAGGGCGAGCGCGTCGATGCCAACGCCATGATTGTCGGCCAGGCGCTTCAGCACCAGCCTTTTGGGTGTAAAAGCAGGATCGTTATGGCGCGCCGTCAGGCGCCCGTTGGCCAGCGCTTCCTTGATGATGACGGCCATGCCCCGCCCGGCGGCGTCCTGTAGTTGCCGCCCGGCGGAGGGTTCCAGGATGTTGAAGGTGGCCTGTACCGCGTCGAAGAGGCGCTTCCCGTCGATTTCTACTTCCATCGCCCTGGCCAGCACTTGCTGCTGATCCGCCCCGCTTAGGGACAGCCCAATGGCTACCCCTTCCGCCTTCAGGGTAGCCAGCCGATTGAGCACTTCCGTGTTCTCCAGCACCCCGCTGCGGAAGGTGGCCGAATGGATCTGGTACAACTTCAGGTAGGGCAACAGGCGCTTCGACAATTTCCACTGCCGTTCCAGCACCTCCAAGCTGTGCTCTTTTACTTCGTGCTCCTCCGCCTCCACCTTCCAGCCGGCAGTGTAGGTATAGCCCCACTTGGAGCCCACCGTCACCTCCGCCGCTTTCTCCGGGTGCTCCTGCAGCCAGGACAGCAGAAAATCTTCCGCCTTCCCGTAGGAGCGGGCCGCATCGAAGTAACGGACGCCTTTGTCAAAGGCCAGGCCGAGCATCTCGTGGGTGCGCCGCTCCATGGCGGCTACTTCATAGTTGGCCTCCAGGTCTTCTCCGTGCCCCAGGTTGATGTAGCCGGGGCGGCCCAGGGCGGCCAGGCCGAGGCCGAGGCGAGGGAGGCGGAGGGGGGTGGAGCCGAAGGGGGTGGTGGGGATGGGCATAAAAATCGTATTTTTCGCAGTATACGGAAAAAGCCACTAAGATGAAGCAGATACTTGACCGGTTTCAAAACCTGGGGCGCTTTCAGGGCTCCGCTCCACATAAGCCATTATTGGTTTTAGCAGTACTGGACTGGATCGAAGAGTTGAGGCTGGAACGGAATGAGATCCCGATCGATACGGGACTCTATGATCTATTTGACCAATACTGGAACAAGCTCTATAATCCAACCAAGGCCGGGAAAATACATTATCCTATTCGATATTTACAATCTGACGGCCTGGGGTGGAAAGTATTGGTAAACGGCAAGTTGCTCACCGAAGAGAAAAGTAAAAGCTACCTTCGAAAAAATAAGTCAATAGCTTCTTTTGACGAGATAGTCTGGGCCTTTTTGCAATCTCCGGAAAATCGGGACCTGGTGCGTCTGGCTATTCTTAACACCTACTTTCCCGGTAAGAGGCAGGATGTATTTTCCGGCAAACCTTATTCTCTTGCCGAATACGAATACGAATTCTTCGAAGAACGGCAGGCGCCGTACAAAACGACAACGATTACAAAAAGCGGCTTCGTTCGGGATGCTTCCTTCAGGATCTTTTTAATGGAAGCGTATGATACCACCTGCGCCATGTCGCGCCTTCACGTCAATCCGCCGTGGGAAATACTCCAAGCCTGTCACATTGATAAATTCTCTAAAACCGGTAATAACAGTGCCTCGAATGGCATCGTGCTCTGCGCCAATCTTCACGCTGCATTTGACAGAGGCTATGTGGGCATTGGAGAAGATTATGAAATAATGGTAAATGATGAATTATTTGAAGAGCGCCCCAGCGCTTACAGCATAGACAAACTTCGGGGAGAAAAGATCTGGCTGCCAAGCAAGGAGAATTTATGGCCGTCTCAGGAATTGCTGGCCAAACACCGGGACGCCCACTTCAAGAAAGCCCGATAAGCCCGGATATTCAATTCACAAAAAGAAACTCGCGCACCAATGGGCATGCCTTCGCATGAAGCTTGCGCCTCCGCTAAAGCTTCAGCGGCACGCGGACGGCAGCCGAAGAAAATTGACGCCCGAGAGTATCCCACTGACCAATATCATTTGCCAATCCCCCCCACGTTCCGTATTTTAGAGCACTTTAAGAGCGACCACCATGGCAGAAAAAGAAAGATCAACCGACCCGGAGCTACTGCGCAATATCGGCATTGCCGCCCACATCGACGCGGGCAAGACCACTCTCACCGAACGTATCCTCTTTTATACCGGCCGCACCCACCGCATCGGTGAAGTGCACGACGGCACCACCATCATGGACTATATGGAGGAGGAGCGCGAGCGCGGCATCACCATCACCGCCGCCGCCACCCAGACGCAATGGCCCTGGCGGGATACCGAGTACACCATCAACATCATCGATACGCCCGGCCACGTCGACTTCACCGTGGAGGTGGAGCGCTCCATGCGGGTGATCGACGGGCTGATCGTCCTGTTTAGCGCGGTGCACGGGGTGGAGCCGCAATCGGAGACCGTCTGGCGGCAGGCCGACCGTTACCATGTGCCCCGCCTGGCGTTTGTCAACAAGATGGACCTGCCCGGCGCTCACTTCGAGGAGGTGATGGAACAGATGCGCAAACGCCTGGCCGCCCGCCCGGTGGCTCTGCAGATACCGGTGGGGGAAGAAGAGTTTTTCCGGGGCATTATAGACCTGGTGAGCCAACAGGCTACCATCTGGGAGGGGGAAGAGCGGAAGGTGCAGCCTATCCCCGAAGAGCTGAGGGAGGCAGCGGAAAATGCCCGCCAGCAGATGCTGGAGACCCTGGCCGAATACGACGAAGGCATCCTTTCCAAAATATTTGACGACCCGGGCGCCATCACCGAAGAAGAAGTGCGGCGCGCTATCCGGCGGGCCGCCCTCAGCCGGGAGATCGTTCCTGTGCTTTGCGGCAGCGCCTACAAGAACAAAGGCGCGCAAATGGTGCTCGACGCCATCTGCGCCTACCTGCCTTCACCGAAGGATGTAGGGGCCGTCCGCGGCGTTCACCCCCAAACGGGCCAGGAAGAAAAACGCTCCCTGGTCGGCGACGACCCCTTCGCCGCCCTCGTTTTCAAGATCGCCCTGGACGACCAGCACCGCAAGATGGCCTTCTTCCGCGTCTATTCCGGCCACGCCCGGCGCGGGCAAAGCGTGTACAACCCCCGCACCGGAGAGAAAGAGCGCCTGGCCAACCTCTACCAACTGCACGGCGGCAAGCGCAACGCCGTCTGGGAGGTGGCCGCCGGCGATATCGCCGCTCTCGGCGGGGTGAAGGACATCGTCACCGGAGATACCCTCTGCGCCCCGGACAAACCCATCGTCCTGGAGTCCATACAGTTCCCACAACCCGTAGTAGGCATGGTCATCGAGGCCAAACACAGCCGCGATATCGACAAGCTGCACGAAGCCCTGCGCCAACTGGAGGAAGAAGACCCTTCCCTGCAGGTGCTCGAAGATGAAGAAACGGCCCAGACCCTCATCCGGGGCATGGGCGAGCTCCACCTGGAGGTCGTCTCCCACCGCCTGCGCGACGATTTCAAGCTGGAGGCCAACCTCGGCCGCCCCCAGGTCAATTATAAGGAACAACTGAGCCAAACGGTAAGCGGGACATACGAATACCGGCGCGAGGTGGGCGAACCGCTTTACGCAAAACTGGCCTTCGAACTCGGCCCGGCGGATGCGGCATTCCTCGAAAGCCCCGAATTCCAGGGCGGGCGCACCCGCCTGCAGTTCGAAAGCCGGCTGCCGGAAGGAACCATGAAACCGGAATACCTGGCCGCCGCCCGCCGCGGTTTTGAGAACATGCTCCAGGTGGGCATCATCGCCGGTTATGAGGTGCACAGTATGAAGGCCGCCGTCACCGGCGCCCAGGTGAGCCACGACTCCAGCGAGCTGGCCTTCGAGCTGTGCGCCCGGGAAGCTTTCCGCGAGTACGCCCCACAGGGCGCCCCCATCCTGGTGGAGCCCATCATGTCGATCGAGATCAGCAGCCCGGAAGAATACATCGGCGCCCTGATGGGCGACCTCAACCGGCGGCGCGGCATCCCGCAGGGCATGGAGCCGCGGGCCAGCCATACCATCGTCAAGGCGCAAGCGCCATTGGCCGAGCTGTTCGGCTACGCCGCTCAGATCCGGACGCTCACCTCGGGGCGGGCCAGCGCGGCGCTGACGTTTTCGCACTATGCGCCGGTGCCGGAACAGGTGGCGAAGGGGCTGCTGGAAAAAAGGAAAGGGTTTATGTTGAGGTGATGGAGCGTTTGCCCCACGGCCGGGCAGGTAAAGTTCCATGCGCAGGCATTGAGGGCTCAAATGATCACCTCAAAACATGCTCGTAAACTACAGTTATGGAAAGCCTGTTATCATAGGGAACGGCGGCCTTTTTCCCTTTTGCCCAATATCGTTTCGGCAGCCGGTATAAAAGCAAATAATTGCATAATGGGTTTTCTAAACATCATTATATTTACCAGATGGAGAATCAAAATGAAATAAGGCCATTATTCAGCCTGAAAAGCCTGCGGCTTGAGAACTTTAAGGGGATTAAACTGATTGAATTATACAATCTACCCAAAGGAGCTCCCTGGATATTCCTTACCGGCGAGAATGGATTTGGCAAGACCTCAGTGCTCCAGGCTATTGCTTCTTGTTTAGCAGGATTTGAGGGGCACTTACTACAGTACTTTGATGGAGATTTTTATCCGGATTTGTCCTGTACCCTTCACGATGGCAGAAGCTATCAACTGAACCAGCAGGCAAGAAATCGTTTTGCCCATCAATCTCAAAGCAGTACGGATTCTTTTAAACTCTTAGCTTGCTATGGTTCTTCCCGATTAGATACCTACACAGAAAGTAGTAGCCACAAAAAATATATGGAATCTACTACTCAAAATTTATATGATTCTCGCTCTTTACTCGAAAATATTGAATTCCAGCTCTCCAGATGGTATGCCAAGCAGGAAGACCCTGAATTCAAAACTAAATATCAAACTACCAGAAGCCTACTTATTGATATCCTCCAACTGAAAGACATTAGAGTTGATTTTAAAACGGATCAAGTATCTTATATTGAAAAAGATGAAGAGGGACATGCTTATACTCCTTTGCCAATGAGTCAATTGGCGTCAGGCTACCGAAGCCTTGTTGCGATGATCGGTGATATGATCTTACGCTTATTTCGCACTCAAAAAGGTGTACATGACCCAAAGGACCTTAAAGGTATTGTTATCATTGACGAATTAGACCTTCACTTTCACCCTAAATGGCAAAAACGCCTTCCGGGAATATTTTCCAAATACTTCCCTAATATTCAATTCATTGCTTCGACTCACAGCCCCATCCCTTTATTGGGTGCCCCCAGAGGGAGTGTGTTCCTTACTGTTCATAGATCAGAAGAGGTTGGTATTACACTTGAAAGACTAAATCACCTGGAAAAAGAACTAGCGACGTTGACCCCTAACTTGCTGTTAAACTCTCCTGTTTTTGGATATGCAGAGCTGTTCTCTTCTCAGTTTCGATCTAATCAGTCCATAAGAACTGAAGACACCCATGCGGAAGTTGTTTTCAACGAACAAGTGCAGCAAACACTCGAAAAGGGACTCAGTCCGGAAAAAAAGGAAGAACTTCGCCGACTGATGAAAAAAGGGTAGCTGGCATGCGTATGTTTAGGAATAAAGATGTGGATTCCACTCCCCCCTCACTGAGAAACGCAAGGCCCGAACAAGAACGTATTGCAAGGGAACTGGACAAAGAGGGCATCAGCGAGGATATTTATAAAGGGGCAAAGATCGTTATTAATGACCCGGAAGACCCCTATCATGGGGAAGAAGAGTTTGAAGTCCGTTACGACTTAAGAAAATTGTTCTATTTCGTGCCGGCCGACGCCGGCGTCTTCCACATGTGGGCGGCGCCCAACGGCAGCCAGCTTTGGGTCAACAATGACATCGACAACACAACTACGGTGATCAACCCCATTTCCATGAAAGTAAAAGGGACGGCTGAGACGCCGGCTGATCTTGTTGCTGCAGGCGGTAAGCCCCACGATGTGTTTTTCGACCCGCAGAAAAAATTCGTCTACGTGACTGTGCTGGGCGTAAACGGCCCCAATGATTATGTGGTGAAATACAAAGCCGGCGCCTTTGCGGAGGTAGACAGGGTGGCTGTCGGCAAGGACCCCCACCTGTCTGCCGATGATGTCAACGGCCTGCTGTACGTCCCCTGCCAGGGCTCTGATGGTATTTACGTCGTTGACCGCGCCTCGATGGAAGTACAAATAGTCATTCCGTTAGCGGGAGCCCATGGCATTTTCATGCCCGCCAGCGGCAGCTATGTCTACGCCGCCAATATCGCCGGCAGCCAGCTGGCGGTTTTTGAAACCGGTATTACTGTCGGCACAAATCCGTTCGGACTGGTTTATTACCGGTATTAATTCATCTAACAGTGGTGAGGATTGAATAAAAAGGCGGCCCCTTTCCCCACCGACGCAGGAAAAGGGGCCGCCTTCCAATAAAAGTGCTTACCTTATCAATCCTGCACCATAAACTTCTTTGCCAGCATCACCTCCCCGCTGCGCACCTGTATGAGGTACATGCCTTCGGGCAGATCGGCCACCCGGACTTCCTGCAGCGGGGTATCCACCGTGCCGGACTCCATCATCACCAACTGGCCCAGCTTGTTGTATACCGCCAGGCTCACCGGCCGGCCGAGGAAGGCATCCAGCCCGAGGTATATTTCATTCCGGGCGGGGTTGGGAAAGAGGGCAAGATCCAGGCCGGTACTTGCTTCAGGCGCCCGGGCGCCCGGGCCGCCGGGCAGCGAGGGCCGGGAACCGGCCGGGCAGCATTTCACATTCCCGGCATCCATCTCAGCGATCAGGTATTCCACCTGGACGATGATGTATGCGGCATCTGTGGCCGGGATGCCGCCGCCGCTCTGGTACTGCACGTAGCTGATGACGTTGTTCAAAAGGCTGATCACCGTGCCGGCGCTGTACCCACTGCAAAACCGGCTTGCCGCCATATCGAGCCGCCGGGTGACGGCACGTTCCACTGATGAACTGATGGGCAGCCCTTCTATGTAAGCATTCAGGTTGCTGATATAAGTATTGATGCACAATAACACGTCACAAGCGTCGCCTTCTCCGTCCCCGTCCCGGTCTTCCTGCCCGGGGTTGAAAACGGCAGGGCAGTTGTCTGCATCGCCGCAGATGCCGTCGCCGTCGAGGTCGTTGTCGGGGTCGTTGGGGCAGGGGCCGGGGCAGGCGCCGAAGATGTCGTCCCTCACCCAGACATTGGCCGTACAACCCGAAGCATTTCCGTTAACATCGGTGGCGGTGAGGGTAACGGGGTTGGGGCCCAGCAGATCGGCACAGGTGAAGGCCGTTTGGCTGAGCGCAAGGGAAGCGATGCCGCAGGCGTCCGTCGAGCCGTCGCCGATGTCTTCCGGCAGGACGGCCGCCTGGCCGGATTCATCGAGCTGTACCGTAATGTCCCGGCAAACGGCCGTGGGCGCCACCTTGTCCTGAACGATCACCGTGGCTGTGCAGTTGTGGCTGTTGCCGGCGGGGTCGGTGGCGGTGAGCAGCACGGTGCGCATACCCACGTCGCTGCAGCCGAAGCTTGTCTGGCTGAGGTTCAGGCCCAGGGGGTTACAGTTGTCGGAGCTGCCGTCGTTGACCTGCCCGGCGGTGATGCTGGCCGAGCCGTTGGCGTCGAGCTCCACGGCGATGTCCCGGCAACGGGCCACCGGCGCTTCGTTATCGGTGACCGTTACCGTGAAAGAACAACCGGCGGTATGGCCGGCGGCATCTGTAGCGGTGTATGATTCAGTAGTGGTTCCCACCGGGAAGGCAGCCCCGCTGCCCAGCCCTGCCGTTTGGCTGATGCTGCCGCCGGAGCAATTGTCGGTTGTCGCCGGAGCCGGGTAGGTGACGACGGTTTCACAAACGCCATTGGGCAGAGTGGCCGTAAAACTGGCCGGGCAGGTAATGGCGGGTGGGGTATTGTCCGCAACGGTAACCGTAGCGGTGCAGGCCCCGCTGTTGCCGTTCGCATCCGTCACGGTGAGCGTGACGATATGATCCCCTACCCCGGCGCAGGTGAAGGCGTTGGGCGATACGCTCCGACTCTGAATGCCGCCGCAGTCGTCGAAGGAGCCATTATCAACCTGGGCGGCCGAAAGGGTGGCATTGCCGTCGCCATCCAGGTACACAGTAGCGGGCTGGCAAAGGGCCGTCGGATCGACGTTGTCCGTAACCGTCACGGTGACCTGGCAGTCATCGGCCTGCCCGTTGTCGTCGATTACCGTCAGCGTTACGGCATTGGGGCCCAACTGGCTGCAATCGAATGCCTTGGAAAACTGGCCATCGATCAGGAAAGAAAGCGCCGTGCAGCCTGTGCTGCCGTTGTCGAGGGCTTCGGCGTGAACGGTGGGAGCGGACAAATTGACGTCCAGGCTCGCAATGCATTGAGCCACCGGCGGCAGGTTGGTGGAGATCGTGGTCGTAGCTTCCGCCGTGCAGCCGTTCGCGTCTTCGATGGCCAGGGTGTACTCTGTAGTATTCGCCGGCGCAACGGTGATGCACGCGTCATTTCCCAGGACGCCGGAAGGGCCGGACCATTCGAAGGAAATACCGGGCACAAAAAGGAAGTCTCGCCTGAACCGGGGGCTAATAGCAGGCGACATACTTATGCTCTGGGCGCTTCCATCGGCCAGGTCAACCGCGATCAAAGCAGATCCCAGATAAAGTATGTTGTCGCCCACGTAGGCTGCGTACCTCCCGTCTCCACTTCCCAGTGAGAAGATCAGGACGCCGGCGCCGGTTGTGGGGTTGATCGCGTAGATCTGGGCAGGTGAACCGGAGGTGTAGATCAGGCGGTTGTGGTCGAAATCGTACGTCAACCCAATGTTCCCGTTGCTGGGGAGGGCCGGGGATACCGGCAGGTTGGTTGGGGTCAGGCCCGGGCTGGTGTAATCGATTTCGTTGATCGTTCCATCCGGGAAGACAACAAACAGATTCCCTGCGTGATCGAAGGAAATGGCCTCGACGCTATTGGAACCGTTTGTGGAGAAAACAGGCCCTAACGTTGTGACGGCGTTCGTTTGCAGGTTAAAGGTGTAAAGCGTGCGAATCCCGGCGCTCGGGGCCACCACGAATATTTCTTTTGTGGCCGGGTGTCTGGCCAGGGCGTTACTGGTCCAAATAAAAGAATAG
>JAGFJE010000293.1 GCA_024103175.1 Phaeodactylibacter sp. | reverse complement strand
ATACACGATTTTTCATTCATACCGCAACGCCTCCACCGGATTCCTCCTCGCCACGCCCATGGCCCGCAGGGCCACTGTCAGGAAGGCCACCAGCAGGGTCAGAGCGCCGGCCAGCGGGAACACCCACCAGTCGATGCCGTTGCTGTAGGCAAACCCCTGCAGCCACCGGCGCATGAAGTACCAGGCCAGCGGAAAGCCGATCACCATCGCAATGCCGGCCAAAAAGAGGAAGCCTTTGGAAAACAGGCCGATGATGGAAGCCACGCTGGCACCCATCACTTTACGTATACCTACCTCCTTGGTGCGTTGCTGAATAGCCAAGGCCGCCAGGCCCAGCACCCCCATCAAAGCAATGAGGATGGACAAGGTGGAAAAATACAGGAAAGCCTCCTGAAAACGGCGCTCACCTTCATACTGCAGCGCAATGGCCTCATCCAGAAAGCGGCAGTCGAAAGGCGCCTGAGGCAATACGGCCTCCCAGCGGCTGCGGATGGCATCCAGCGTGCCTTTCCAATCTGAAGTACGCGCCTTCAGGGCCAGCTGGTGAAAACGCCCGTTCCATGGTTGCTGCGTGATGACCAGCGGCTCGATGGGATGGTGCAGAGAGGCAAAGTGAAAATCCTTTACCACTCCTATAACGGAGTGTTCTCCGTTGCGGGTTATCTTTTTTCCTATGGGGTTATTCCAGCCAAGGCGCCGCGCCAGGGCTTCGTTGACGAGAAAGGCCGGCTCATCCGCCGGGCGGGCAGGATCGAAGAAGCGGCCGGCAGCCATCTCCAGCCCGAACACCTCCAGGAAGTGCTCATCTACATCGATAACGTGAAACAGCATCGACTCCTTGTGCCCTTCCGGGATGTAGCCGTTGCGGGTGAGCCCCTGCCCCGGCGCCTCGGAAAGGGCCGCCGCCCCTTCCACGGCCTGCAGGGCCAGCAGTTCCTGCCGCAGGGTTGCCTGTTTTGACTGCACTTCCTTCCCTACCAGCGGCAATACCACGATGCCTTCCTGCTCAAAGCCAAGCCCTTTGTGGCGCGCATACTGCATTTGCTGCCAGATCACCAGCGTGCAGGCGATCAGGCCGGTAGAAATAGCGAACTGCACTACCAACAAAGCGTTGCGCAACCCTTGCTTGTTCTTTCCGGTTACCCCGCCCCGGATGGCGGCCACCGCCTCCAGGCGGGAAACATACAGCGCGGGGTACCCTCCTGCCAGTACGCCCACCAGGATGAGGACGCCAAGAAGAGCCAGAGCGGTGTAGGCATTGAAAATGCCGGAAGGGCCGAAATCCCTGCCGATCAGCTTCCCGAAAACGGGCGCGGAGGCCTCGGCCAACAAAAAGGCAAGGCCTGTGGCGATCAGCACCAGCAGGAAGGCCTCGCCCATGAACTGCCGGATCAATGCCCCCCGGCTGGCGCCCATCACTTTGCGGACGCCGACTTCCCGGGCGCGCCACGATGCCCGCGCCGTGGCCAGGTTCACAAAATTGGCCCCGGCAATGAGCAGGATCAGCAGGCCGATAGCGCCAAAGGCCAGCAGGCGGGTGCGCAGGGCGGGCGAATCGGGGTTGTGCCAGAGATGAATTTTCCGGAAGGGCTGCAAGCGGGCTTCCAGTTGCACGCCGTAGGGTTCCAGGGTTTCATTGATATGCCGCCACATAAAAGGCGGTAGTTTCTCTTCCAGTTGGGCAGGGGTTGTATTTTCGGCCAGCCGAAGGTAGGTGATGTACTGGTTGCCGCCATTCCAGTCCATGAAGCGCTCGGGGTCCTGGTAGAGGGTGGAAAACGACAACAGGGCTTCGAATTGCAGGTGCGAATTGGCGGGCGGCGCCTCCGCCAGCCCGGTTACTTCAAACTGTTGCTGGTTGTCCAGAATGATCATTTTGCCCATGGGGCTCTTGCCGCCGAACAGACGCCGGGCCAGCGGCGCGGTGAGCACCGCCGTATTGGGCCGCGCCAGAGCGGTGCGGGCATCGCCGGACAGCCAGGGAAAGTCGAACAGGGAAAAAAAGGACGTGTCGGCATAATGAATGCCATCAACTTGTATGGCCTCATTCTCATAAGAAAGGTACGCCGGCTGTTCGGTAGAAATACGGGTATAGGCCTGCACCTCAGGAAACTCCGCCTGCATATCCGGGCCAATGGGCGGGGTGAACACATGGCTTTCCTCGCCCTGTGCGTCCGCCCGCTGTACCCGGATGCTCACGCGGTACAGCTGATCGCCCTCTGTATGCCAGCGGTCATAACTGTATTCGAACTGCAGGTACAGAAGGATCATCAGCACCAGGGCCAGCCCCACGGAAAGGCCGAGTACATTGATACCGCTGTACAACCGGTGCTTCATTAAATTGCGAATAGCCACCTTCAGGTAATTCCGGAGCATTTTCCTATACTTTTGGGTGAAAAGAAGGGGCGATCAGGGAAAAATACCTCCCCGCCGGAGTTCCTGTTTTCAGACGCCCCGGC
>JAGFJE010000242.1 GCA_024103175.1 Phaeodactylibacter sp. | reverse complement strand
CCACATCCGGTTTCTGTATTTCATCAACTGGTGATACGCGCACAACTCCCCGCCGAATTCCCGAAAGAAACGTTCCACTCCCGGCAACATGCTACCCTCGAAATCGTACAGGAGCCCCCGGCCGGCTACGAATCTGATGCTTTCCCAAACTGCCAGGGCAGCGGCGCCCCGGATATTGGCATTGCCGTCAAACCCGGCCAGCAAAAGATAAGAAGACTGGCCGTCCCAGGCAATGTAAGCGCCGGCCAGCGGCTGCCTTTTTCTATCGAGGCACAGAAAAGCGGCCCTCGCATGCCGCTCCTGTAATGCCTGGTCAAGGCCG
This sequence comes from Phaeodactylibacter sp., assembly GCA_024103175.1. Taxonomy (GTDB): domain Bacteria; phylum Bacteroidota; class Bacteroidia; order Chitinophagales; family Saprospiraceae; genus JACJXW01. The sequence goes on along the minus strand of JAGFJE010000242.1, from coordinate 1,862 downwards.
GCAAACCATTGCCAGCTGACCGGAACCGCCCGGCCCTTCAGCCGGAAACGCTGCGCATAGAGCCGAAATACCGGCTCTGCATCCTCCACTTGCTGAACGGTACAGTGCCGCGCTGCGTGGCTGATCTTATTGCGTAGCTTGGGGTGGAAGCCCTGCCAGATCTGATCGATATCGGCTGGGCCCAGGATGCGGTAGGAGTATCGCGTCGTCTGCTCAAAGCCAGCCTGCCGAAAGGGCAGCCAGTTCTGCATATCATAGTGCAATTTGAGGCGAACCAGGGGCAGGTTGGGCAACTGATCCAATAGCTTACGGATCACCTGCTCTTCAAAGGACCGCTGGCGGTAATGGTTTAGCCCTTCCGGTAGGAATAGCAGCGGGCCGAGAAAGGGGGTCAGTGGAGGCAGGCCCGCCATTTTTACGCCATAACGGGAGCGGAGGCAGTAGGGCAGCGCCCCTTCCACCCTGCCCGTCTCGGGGTTTTCAGCCACGGCCGCCAGCCAGCCGCCGACGCCACAAGTAGCATCCAGCCACCAGGGTTGGTGGAAGAGGGGAAGTTGCCGGGCATCCCGGCAGAAATTACGGTAGGCTGTTTTTGGGCCTGGTTCTGTCATATTGGAAGCTTGCCAGCAATACTTTATGATAAAAACTAAATCGACATTCCAAAATTATCGTATATTTATGGAATTGAAGTCGAATTTCTGGTAATTAATCGTCATGCAAGTTAAAAAAAGGCTACTCTATTCAAAGATCAGAGGCCATCTTCCGGACAAAAGGCATACCATCATCACCGGGGCCCGGCAGGTTGGAAAAACCTCTCTGTTGAGAATGCTCTACCGGCAACTGCTGGAAGAGGGGAAAAAGGCTTTTTTCCTTTCCTTCGAGGATATTCAGATATTACAGGCCGTTAATGAACATCCGGATAAAGTATTTCATTTCATTGCCACACCCCCGGCGCCTATTCTGGAAGGGGAGGCGCCGGAAAAGCTGTACTTGCTGATCGATGAAGTCCAATATGCGGAAAACCCCACCAACTTTCTCAAATTTCTGTATGACAAATACGAAAAGAACGTAAAAGTGGTGGCCACCGGTAGTTCCGCCTTTTATATCGACCAGAAGTTCAAAGATTCTCTGGCCGGCAGAAAACGGATCTTCAACCTCCTGCCCCTTTCCTTTTCGGAGTTTCTTTTTTTCAAGGGGTTGGAAAACCTCCAAAAAGAGCTGGATACCCTGAGGGAAAGGCCCGAATACCGGCCTCCTAACCGCGAAGAGCTGCAATGGCATTTTTATGAATACCTCCAATATGGCGGCTATCCAGCCGTTGTGCTGGAAAATGACCCCATGGAAAAACAGTTTCTGCTGGACGAATTGAAGAATGCTTATGTCAAGCGGGATATGCTTGAATCCGGGGTAGTCCACGAGGCAAAGTTTTATCTTCTGCTACAACTCCTGGCCGACCAGGCAGGCAACCTGGTGAACAGGAATGAACTTGCCGGGACGCTACAGATAGATGTCAAAACCGTAGACAACTATCTTTATATCCTGGAAAAGTGTTACCACATTTTTCTGGTCCGCCCTTTTTTTCGAAACCTGCGCAAAGAACTCACCAAAATGCCCAAAGTTTACTTCAATGACCTGGGGCTGCGCAATGCCTTCCTCAACCGGTTCGGAGCAGTTCACTCCCGGCCGGATAAGGGGCAGTTGCTGGAAAACTATTATTTCTGCCAATTCCGCCATACCTACAGCCTGGATCAGATAAAATTCTGGCGGACCGCCGATAAACAGGAGGTAGACTTCATCATCGAGGAAAGCTTCGGCGCCGGCAAAGCGCTGGAAGTCAAATGGAATAAGGCCAGCTTCAAACC
>JAGFJE010000206.1 GCA_024103175.1 Phaeodactylibacter sp. | reverse complement strand
ACGATGCCGTAGCGGGGGTGAAGATCCGTTTGGGTGCGGATGTATTGGAGCGCTTCCTGGATTTGGTCGTACAATGGCCTTTGATCTTTCATGCCGCCAAAATACGGAGTCAGGCAGAAATGGAAGTAGTTTCGGGCAGGGTTTGCTTGAAATAATCAATAATATATTGAAAAATACCGAGGATCTTTTCCAGTTCAACCAAACATGCTCTCAATCCACGATCATCTTCTCCCTGTCCAGCTGCTGCTGTACGATGTTCTCCGGCAGTTCACGGTACTCGTACTCCTGGTTGCGCAGTTGGGGCGTGAAGCCGGCCTCGCGGATGGCCTCCTGAATACCGTGGGCGGTAAAGCGGAATCGTGCCCCGGCGGCGGAGACGACATTCTCTTCGATCATGATGGAGCCGAAGTCGTTGGCGCCGGCGTGGAGGCACAGCTGGGCCACCTGTTTGCCCACCGTCAGCCAGGAGGCCTGTATGTTGGCGACATTGGCCAGCATGATGCGGCTCATGGCGATCATGCGCACGTATTCGTCGCCGGTGACGGTATTGCGGGCGCGCTTGAGTCGGCGGAGGATGGTGTCCTCATCCTGGAACGGCCAGGGGATGAAGGCGATAAAGCCCTTGGCGCCTTCCGGCTTTTTGGCCTGCACCTCGCGGATGCGAACGAGGTGGTCCATGCGTTCGTGGTTGGTCTCGATGTGGCCGAACATCATGGTGGCTGAGGTGGTCAGGCCCACTTTATGGGCGGCGTGCATGATGTCGAGCCATTCCTGGCCGCCGCACTTGCCTTTGGAGATGAGGCGGCGCACCCGGTCGCTGAGGATCTCGGCGCCGGCGCCGGGAAGGGAGTCCAGCCCGGCGTCTTTGAGCGCCCGCAGCACCTCGATATGGGTAGATTTTTCCAGTTTGGTGATGTGGGCCACTTCGGGCGGCCCCAGGGCGTGCAGCTTGAGCGTGGGGTAGAGTTCCTTCAGCTGGCGGAAGAGGTTGGTGTAGAAGCCCAGCCCCAGATCGGGGTGGTGGCCGCCCTGCAGCAGGAGTTGTTCCCCTCCATACTGAAAAAGCTCATCGATCTTCTCTTTGTATTGTTCTATGGTGGTGATGTAGGATTCTTCGTGGCCCGGGCGGCGGTAGAAGTTGCAGAATTTGCAGTTGGCGATGCAGACGTTGGTCGTGTTGGAGTTGCGGTCGATGATCCAGGTGACGGTGTTGTTGGGTACATGGCGCTGCCGCAGCTTGTTGCCCACGTACATCAGTTCGGCGGTGGAAGCCTGTTCAAAAAGAAAGACGCCCTCTTCGGCGGTAAGGGGTTCCAGGTTCAGCGCCCGGTGCAGTAACTCATCAACCTTCATGTGCTCGGTGTTGTTTACGTTGTTAAATGTCTCTTCTGAATCACTAATGAGAAGAACAAAGATAGCAAAGTCAGGTTTAGCGAAATTCAAAAAATACTGAAAGTTTGAAATATCGCATTGATACCTATCATTTTCGCCGGCCAGTTGCCTGGTAGTTATAAAATGCTTATATTTGCGTCAGTTAGTGAAAGAACTCGGAAGAGGGAACCCCAGGTTCCCTCTTTTTAATTCTAGAATAGTACTGTGATAGAATCTAAGATCGAATCTCTCCTGGAGGCAAAATTTCAGGAAGAAGAGTTTACGGACTGTTTCCTCATTGAAGTGAAATCTCACGCCAATAACAAGCTTGACGTTTTCATTGACAGTGATACCGGAGTTACCTTTGAGAAGTGTCAGCAGATTAGCCGCTACCTGGAACAATACCTCGACGAAGAAGGCTGGATGGGCGATGACTACGTGCTGGAAGTATCTTCACCGGGCGTGAGCCGCCCGTTGAGGCTCAGAAGGCAATACCCGCGGAACATCGGCCGCGGGGTTGAGGTCCTCCTTAAAGGAGGCGATACGAAGGAAGGCACGCTGGTGGCCGTGGGAGAAGAAGACATCACGCTGGAGGAGAAGATCCGCATCAAGGAAGGCAAGCGCAAGAAAGTGCAGCTGCTTCAAACCCGGATACTTTTTGAAGACATTAAGAAGACTGTTGTTAAAATATCATTCTAAATCCGCAATACAATGATGAACCTGGTGGATACTTTCTCGGAATTCAAAGCCGGGAAAAATATAGACCGTCCGACCATGGTGCGTGTGCTGGAAGATGTGTTCCGCACGCTTATTCGCAAGAAATTCGGCACGGACGAGAACTTCGACGTAATTGTCAACACGACCAAGGGCGACCTCGAACTCTGGCGCGTGCGGGAGATCGTGCCCGACGGTGAGGTTACGGACGACCGCAGCCAGGTCTCCATATCCGAGGCTTTATCTATCGATGAAGATTACGAGATCGGCGAGGAGTGCTACGAGCAGCTTCACCTGGAGGACTTTGGCCGCCGCGCCATCATGGCCGCCCGGCAAACGCTGATCTCCCGGATCATGGAGCTGGAAAAAGATGAAGTCTACCGCCGCTACAGCGAACGCGTCGGGGAGATCGTCGTCGGCGAAGTGCACCAGATCCTGAAGCGCGAGCTGCTCATTCTGGATGACGCCACCGGCACCGAACTGGTGCTGCCCCGCCCGGAAATGATCAAAGGCGACTTCTTCCGCAAGGGAGATATGGTGCGCGGCGTGATCAAAAAGGTGGAAATGAAAAACAATAACCCTGTCGTTATCGTGTCCCGTACGGATAGCCTGTTCCTGGAAAAACTGCTGGAGCAGGAAGTGCCGGAGATCGAGGACGGCCTGATCACCGTGCGCCGGATCGTGCGCATCCCCGGCGACCGCGCCAAGGTTGCCGTCGAATCCTACGATGACCGCATCGACCCCGTCGGCGCCTGCGTCGGGATGAAGGGGTCGCGCATTCACGGAATTGTCCGCGAGCTGCACAATGAGAATATTGATATTGTCAATTACACCAATAATGCCACGCTCTTCATCCAGCGGGCGCTGACGCCGGCAAAAGTGACCTCCATTGACCTGAACCTGGAAAAGCAGCACGCCAATGTGTTCCTCGAACCCGACCAGGTTTCCCTGGCCATTGGCAAAGGAGGCACCAACATCAAACTGGCCAGCCGCCTGACCGGCTTCGAGATCGACGTATACCGCAATACAGTGGATGAGATCGAGATCGACGACGTCGACCTGGAAGAATTTAAGGACGAGATCGATGATTGGGTGATCGAAGCCCTGAAGAACATCGGTTGCGATACCGCCAGAAACGTACTCGAACTGAGCAAGGACGAACTGCTGCGCCGCACGGACCTGGAAGAAGAAACGGTCGATGAAGTGCTCAATATACTGGCGGCGGAGTTTGAAGAGGAAGAAGACCAGTAAAAAGCGAACTCTTTTTCCCCTGATCGTGTTCGATTGAAGTACAAATGGCTTAAAATGAAAGCAGAACGAGGGATTTTTCTCGTTTTTATTTAAACAGATTTACTGAATAGACAGTAATCATTTTATCTTTGCAGAAATACTCAGGGTATTCCTCATGGAATATCCTGAGTGTTTATAAGGATTTTTCAACTTCGTGGGCAAAAGTTTTTCTCCAAATCGCCTCTTATTTTATTCATCCAAAAAAGATAATAAGATATGTAAGGAAAATAGTTTTTTCTGAGAGAAGCTTTTGCTTATCGGTGAACGTTGCATCAGTACTAAAACTTCATAATGGCGAAACGTTTAATTAAGATAGCAAAAGAGTTAAATGTGGGGACAACTACTATTGTTGAGCATCTCACCAATAGTGGTTTCGAAATTGAGAACAAGCCTACCGCTAACGTCACGGACGAGATGTATGCGGAGCTGCTCAAGGAGTTTCAGAAGTCTATAGCTATCAAGGAGAAAGCTGACCAGCTGGTCATCGGAAACCGCCCAACATCCGCTCCACCTAAAGAAAAGAAAAAAGATATCCTTCCACCACCGCCGCCACCTGCCCGGGAAGAAGTTTCCAAAAAGAAACCGGAACAGCCTGAACCCAAGGCAGAGCCTTCTGCCGAAAATGGCAAAGAAAGCCAGGCCGAGGAACCCGTACGCCCTCAGGCCAAGCTAAAAGTGCTTGGCAAGATCGATTTGGAAAGCCGCCTGAGGCCAAAATCCAAGGAAGCGGAACCCGCTGAAGAAAAAACGGAAAAGCCGGAAGCCAAGAAAGAAAGCCCCAAACCGGAGCCCAAACCGGAGCCTAAGGCCGAACCGAAAGTGGAAAAAGCTCCGGAGCCGGAACCCAAGCCGGAGCCGGAAAAGGAAGCCAAAGCTGAAAAGAAAGCCCAAGAACCGGCCAAAACCCCCGAGGCAAAACCTGTCTCCGAGGAAAAGGCGGAAGAAAAACCGGTTAAGGCCAGGGAAGAAAAACCGGCCGAAAAGAAAAAGGAAGAACCTCAGGAACCAGCCCAAACGCCTAAAGCAAAAGAGAAACCCGCTCGGGCGGAGGAAGCGCCTGCTGAGGCTAAGGACGATAAGGCAGAGCCCGAAAAAGCCGGGAAGGAAGACGTCGTTCGGGCTGAAGCTCCCGAACTCAGAGGGCTCAAGATCCTGGGTAAAATAGATACCAATAAGCTCGAGCGCCCAAAGCGCAAGAAGAAAAAAGACAAAAAGGAAACCAAAAGCGAAGACAAGAAGAAAAAGGCTCCTGCCGAGGCTTCTTCCAGCCAGGAAAAGCAGCCGCGTAAGAAACGCAGAAGGACCCGCAAAAAGGTGGCTGCATCTTCGGAGGGCGCCAGAGGGGCCGGCTCATCCGGAGGAAGAGGGCGGCGCTCCCGCGGCAGAAAAGACGAAGACGTTCAGGAGGTTTCTCAAAAAGAGATCGAAGAAAAGATCAAGGCCACTATGGCCCGCATTTCCGGCGGCGGAAAGAAGAAACGCCAGAAAATGCGCCGCGACAACCGCGAACGCCTGCGCGAACGCCAGGAACAGCGCGAACAGGAAATGCAGCCCGAAAACCTTCAGGTCACCGAGTTCGTCTCCGTGCAGGAACTGGCCAACATGATGGACGTTCCCGTTACCGATGTGATCACCACCTGTATGAACCTTGGCGTGATCGTGTCTATCAACCAACGCCTCGATGCCGAGATCATTGAGCTCGTCGCTGAAGAATTCGGCCACGAAGTGGAATTCATCAGCGCCGAAGAGCATGTCGAAGAAGAAGAAGAGATCATCGATGATCCGGAAGACCTCGAACCGCGGGCCCCGATCGTGACCGTAATGGGCCATGTTGACCACGGTAAAACCTCACTGCTCGACTATATCCGCAAGGCAAGCGTCGTGGAAGGAGAGGCCGGGGGCATTACCCAGCACATCGGCGCCTATGAAGTGGTGGTAGGGGACGACAACCGCCGGATCACCTTCCTCGATACTCCGGGCCACGAAGCCTTTACCGCCATGCGCGCCCGAGGCGCCAAAGTGACCGATATCGCCGTGATCATTATCGCGGCCGACGATAACATCATGCCGCAAACCAAGGAGGCCATCAGCCACGCTCAGGCGGCCGGCGTGCCCATGGTATTCGCCATCAACAAGGTGGATAAACCGGATGCACAACCCGAACGCATCAAACAGGAGCTGGCATCCATGGACTTCCTGGTGGAAGACTGGGGGGGTAAATACCAGTCACAGGACATCTCCGCCAAAACCGGCCACGGGGTTGACGAACTCCTCGAAAAGATCCTCCTGGAAGCCGAAATGCTGGAACTGACAGCCAACCCGGACCGGGAGGCGATCGGAACTATTCTGGAAGCTTCTCTGGACAAAGGCCGCGGTTATGTGGCCAAAGCCCTCGTCCAAACCGGCACCCTGGAAATCGGCGACCCCGTCGTTGCCGGCGAGCATTCCGGGAAGGTGAAGGCCATGTTTAATGAACGCGGCAAACGCGTCGATGAAGCAGGGCCCTCCACCCCAATACTCATCCTGGGCCTCAGCGGCGCCCCTCAGGCGGGCGAGCGCTTCAAAGTAACGGAAAATGAACAGGACGCCCGGCACATCGCTTCTAAGCGGGCGCAGATCGCACGCGAACAAGCCAACCGGGCCACCAAGCGGATCAGCCTCGACGAGATCGGCCGCCGCCTGGCGCTGGGCAACTTCAAGGAACTCAACCTCATCGTTAAAGGTGATGTGGACGGTTCGGTAGAAGCTCTGTCCGACTCCCTCATCAAGCAGTCGATAGAGTCTGTGCAGGTGAATGTCATCCACAAAGCCGTAGGGCAGATCGTCGAATCCGACGTACTGCTGGCTTCCGCTTCCGATGCCATCATTATCGGTTTCCAGGTACGGCCCTCCCTCAGCGCCCGTAAACTGGCAGAGCGCGAAGGCGTGCAGATTAAGCTCTACTCCATTATCTACGAGGCCATCGACGAAGTGCGCGCCGCCATCGAAGGGATGCTTGAGCCGACCAAGGAAGAAAAGATCGTCGGCCAGCTCGAAGTGCGCGAAGTCTATAAGATCAGTAGAGTGGGAACCGTTGCCGGTTGTTATGTACAGGAAGGAAAGCTCACCCGCAATACCAATATCCGCCTGATCCGGAATGGCATCGTCGTCTATCCGGCAAAAGAAGGCCAGGTGGCGGAGATCGCCTCCCTCAAACGCTTTAAGGAAGACGTAAGGGAGGTCAAAGCCGGCCTGGAATGCGGCCTTTCGATCAAGAACTTCAACGACATTAAAGTCGGCGATGTGATCGAAGGCTACGAGATCATAGAAATCAAACAGACGCTGGATTGATTTTGGTTGATTGGTTAATGGGTTGATTCAGTTGATGGGTTGACTACCGACAGGCCGCCCCCCAATAAACCTAATTAACCAATCAACAGAATCAACCCATCGCCAGGTCGCTGTACGACACTTCTACCAGGTCCTCCTCTTTTATCTTGAACAGGTTGAGGTAATATTGGCATTGCCGCCGCAATTTTTCCTCCCCGATGCGCCCATCCCGGTCGATAGCTTCAATTTCCACAAAAGAGCCCAGGTGTTCAACCTCGTCAATGTGGAACTTCACATTTTCGATGAAATAGATCTGCCTCCTCTTGGAGACTACAGCGAGTATGCCCAGGGCGGCGGTGAGTAATTCTTTCAGGTCGGAACGAGGCTGGGTTTTATAGAGGGAAATGTCGGACCGTTTAGGCCCCGCCTGGTCATTGCGGAAATAGTGGATCAGGGCGTTTTCGATATTGCCCTCCCGCAGTTTGAGCCGGCCATTGGGTACGTTGAAATAGGTATCGGTTTGATAGTCGGTGCCGATAAATTCGGCCTGTTGTTTATCGAGCAGGTCGCGGATCTCTTCCGGATGGCTGCACCTGGCTTTAATCTCTATGTTGATCCGTTGCATCAGCTGGTTTTTCTTTTGGCAAAACGCAGAGCCAAAAATACAAATAGCCCGATTAACAGTACATATACCCCCCCGGGAAATGTTGGCCGGCTGACCTCAATCGGCGCCATATTGCCGCTCAGGATGAAGGCCGCCCAAAAGAAAGGATGGGCCTGCGTGCCCCCCGGCCGGGAAATGAACTCCAACTTGGCGGCCCTCAGCGCTTCGTCCTTTGGTTTTCCCGCTTTCAGCTGTTTGTAGAAAAGCTGCATCAGTGCTGCCGACTCGCGGTCGCTTACCCGCCAGAGCGTAGTGGCCAGGCTCCGGGCGCCGGCATAAGAGAAACCCCGGGCGAGGCTGATCACCCCTTCGCCCCGGCGCAATTCGCCGATTCCCGATTCGCAGGCGCTCAGCACGACCATGTCGGCCGGCAGGCGCATGGAATACAGGTCTTTGGCGTACAACAACTCATTTTGCAGGGTATCGGGGATCTCGGTGAAGGCCAGGTAAGAATACTCTCCTTCTTCATCATTGGCCTTGGCATGGGTGGCCAGGTGGATGATACCGTAATGCGGGGCATCTGCCAGGAAACGCTCCAGGGTGGCGTCTTTCCCTTTATAGATGCGGGTACGCAGCAGGCTTTTGATGTACTGAACTTCCCTGATATTGCTCGTCAGCCGCCCCAGGCTGCGGCGCCGGGAGGCCAGAGAAATATCCTGGCCGGGTGGGTCCTGGAAAGAAGGGGCGAAGGCAAGGACCCATTTCCGGGGTGCTTCGAAGCTCGCCTCTTTCATCTCCTGAAGCAGCCGCGCCGAATGGGCGTAGCTAACCTGATGGCTCCGGATGAAGTAGGGGTAGGCCGCGAAGGATTGGGCATCCGGAGCAGCGGGCTCTTTCAATAAGGCTTCGAAAGGTATGTACTCCAGGATGCCGTCAGGAATGACAATGAGGTGCTCAGGCAGCAGGTGGGCTACCGGTTGGATCAGGCTTTGATACAGCCGGTAGGCATAGCCGGCATATTGCCGCGCCAGAGAGTCCTCCTGTGATTGGCTCCACCCGTAGATGCTTTCGCGGAATGCCTCTACGGCCTCAGCCAGGCCTTCTTCCACCGGGTGTTTTACCAGCGTGGACTCTTCAGCACCGATGACAAACAAAAAAATATTTTCTTCGCCCAGGAAATACTGCAGCAGAGCCTGTCCGGGAACCAGCAATTCTTCCTGTATCTGCCCGGGTGTCAGCGGAGCTGCTGTGTACCTGAGCCGGTGCGCCTTCGGGTACTGTTGCCGGATACTGTCCAGAATCTGGTGGTGCTCCTGTTTGAGCCGGAAGATCTCATTGTTCAGCTCATGGATGGCCTGTTGGCCTTCCTGCCGCTGCTGTAACTCATAGCGGCGGTTCTCCTTTTCAATTATGGCTTTATTCAGCCTCCTTTCGGCCTCCAGCATGCTTTCCGGGATGCCCAGCGCCAGGCTGGCGCCGGCAAGTTGCATGGCTTCCTTCAGGAGCAGCGCCTTGCTGCGTTCGGCATAACCAAAAGCCTGCCCGAGGTACTGCGGGCTGCCCGTCTCCTGGTATAAATGGTATTTGCTGTTGATCGCCGCCTCAAAAACGTAGTAGAACCGGTCCAGCAAATACTGCTTGGACCCCGATTCCTCAAAGGTGCCGTTGATGTATTCTATCAGCTCGATACATAGGCCAAACCACTGATCTGCCTCATATAACTGCTCCAGGCCCCACCCGGCTTCGTATGCCTTCTGGTGATTCTTGGCTTTGAAGTAGAGGGTGATGAGGAGGTGGGTGTGAGAAGCTTTGTATTGTTCAAATGGATGGTCTGTTTTACGGTCAAAGTCCAATATGTTAAAGCAGCTGTCCATATACCTATCCGCTAATTCAAATTTCTCCATGTTCGTGTAACAGGCGGCGATTTTGGAGTATT
>JAGFJE010000165.1 GCA_024103175.1 Phaeodactylibacter sp. | reverse complement strand
CTTCCCTCAACTCGGCCCCCGCCTATCCAGCCGCACTACCCCAAACCCCTTGGCCACGGCATTGCCCAGGCCGATGTATTCCGGCAGCAGCAGGGGGCAGCGGAAGCTGAGGTCGAAGCAGTGGTAGGGGATTTTGCCGCAGTTGACGAGCTTCTCGTTCATGATGTGGAGGTTTTGCACCTGGAGCTGAAAATCCGGCTCCCAGCCCACGGCGCGGGCGAAGGTGAGCAGGTGGTTTACCAGCAGCTTTGCGAGAAACCGTTTCTTTTCTTCTTCTCCCCTCAGCTTTTGGTAGGCCCGGTAGTTTTTGGAATTGAGCGCCTGGTACTTGAACAGGTTGTAGGCATAGGGCTGTTCTCCCGTGCTGTATTCGAAGCTGTAGGCTTTGGCCTCGGCGATGGCCAGGGAGTAGAAGCGGCCGTTCACCAGGACCTGCGTGTCGCGGATGCCGCGGAAGATCTCCAGGGCCTGCTCCACCTTGGCGCCCAGGCACAGCAGCAGCGGCTGGTAGCGGCTGTAGTTGCGGCGCATCTTGAACTGGGCCATGGGGTAAGCGAAGGGAGGGGACGGCTGCCCCTGGGGGCCGGCTTGCCAGCCGGGAGGGCCGAACAGCCCTTCGGGGTTGCCGCCCAGGTGGTCGGCCACGGCGGCCTGAAAGGCAGGGACTTCCCAGGGGTTGATCTCGGTTTCGAAAGTCAGTCGCAGTAAACTGAGGCGTTGCATCGGTTTGGGTTTGAAAGGTTTATCAATTACTGTCCTTCCAAACTTACTGCGGTGGGGTGTCAAAAAAATCGACAAATTTTTGCCAAAACTTTCTATATTAAGAGGCACTTTAGCCCGTAAGATACTGTTACTATCTGTTAATCAACAGTTTATTATTAATCAGAAAAAGCAGAAAACTTTGACTCAGCCTAAGCTATACCGCCTGTTGGAGCGGCTGGACGGGCGGGAACTCAGCTGGTTCGACAAGTTCCTGGCCTCGCCTTACTTCAATTCCAATGATTGGCCGCGAAGGCTATGGGCCTGCCTGCGGCCTGCCCATCCGCAATACGATGCCCTGAGCCGGGAGGAGGTGTTTGAACAGCTATGCCCCGGCGAGCCGTTCGACGGCAAATTCCTCAACGACCGCTACAGCGAGCTGAGCCGCCTGGCGGAGGCCTTCTTTTTCCAGCAGGAATTCCGCCGGGAGGAGGCCCTGCAACGGCGGGCGCGGCGGTACGCCTACCGCAGCCGCGGGTTGTACGGCCTTTTTGCCGGGGAGAGCCGGCGGCAGGCGGATCTTCTGCTGAGCGAACCCTACCGCAGCCCCGCCAACCTGGCCGAGGCGATGGAGGTATTCGACGGGCATTATTTCCACTCCGAATTCAAAAGCCATTCCGATGAAGGGGACAGCCTCCACCGGGCGATTGAACAGCTCGACCAGCATTTCGTGTTGCTGAAGCTGAAATACGCAACCGACCAGCTGGCGCGGCAGCAAACCCTGCGGGCCCCGCTGGACGGCCGCCTCCTGGACGCCGTCCTGGTGGAAGCCGCCAAACTGGAAAAGGATCATCCCGCCATCGGCATCTACCGCCGGCTTACCCTGCTTTTCCGGGAGGGGTGCTCAGACGAGGGGTTCCGGGATGCCATGGGCCAGTTTTACCGCCTGAGCGATGTGCTGCCGCGGGAGGAGCAGTCCTTCATCCTGGCCAAGTTCGTCGCCCTGGCGTTCCAGGCCTTCAACCAGGGGCGGCAGCATTATCTGGACACCCTCTTCGAGCTTTTCCGGTACGGCGATGAACACCGCCTGTTCGTCTTCTATGGCGTCATTTCTGACGCTACCTTCCTGAATGCCTGTACCATAGCTTCCCATGCAGGCCATTTTGAATGGGCGCAACGGTTCATCCGGAACAACCAGGCCTTCCTGCCGGCGGCCGCCATCCCGGACGCTCCCGCTCTGGGGCAGGCCATCCTGTTGTTCGCCCGGGAAGATTATGCCGGCGCTTACCACTGCCTGAATGCGGTCTACAAAAGGCAGTCGGCCTACAAGCTGCGGGTGCGGCCGCTCTACGTGCGCTGCCTGTTGGGGATGCACCTGGAAGAGCCCCGCTACGACGAGCCCCTCCGCTCCACCCTCGATGCTTTCGGGCAGTACATCCGCCGCCACAAAACGATGGCGCCCCGGCGTAAAAAGGAATACCTCAACTTCGCAAAAGCGGTAAGGAAGATAGCGCTGCTGCGTTCTCAGAACTGGCGTTCCGCGCGGGCGCGCGCCGCGGCCGTAGAGTGGCTGGGGCGGCTGGAGCCCCTCATTCTTGGGGGGTGGTTGAGGAAGCAGTTGGAGCGGGAGGGGCAGTGAAGCGGGAAGTGGCAGGTAATAATAGTAACGGGCCACTTAAAAGTGGCCCGTCCGAACCATCAGGAAAATCAAAGGTCGACGACCTCTTCCCAGCCCGGGCCGTCGCCGTCGCCGCCGTCCCCTCCCTTGACCTGTTTCTGCTGAGCGGGGCCCAGGGCAAAGGCCTTGAAATCATCGATTTGCCACTCTTTGACGGTGGCGGTTTTCATAGCTTCCTGCTTTCTCATAGCACCAAAAAATTAGAGTGAAAAAAGCGCCTGGACAGCAGGCATGGCTCCGCCAGGCCGGGCCCTGTGGGCCGGCCGGCTTTTCACGCCGGATTTGAGGCGCGTCCTGCCTGTCTGTCAAGCGGTATCACTCTCTAATGGTGCAGCGTGCGGAAAAATGTCATTCGGAGAGAAAGTTTATGGGCAGGCGGGTATCCGTCTAACGCTGGACAACGGTAGCAGGAGAGTGGACGGTGTACGGTGTACGGCACTGTCAAAACGAAAAGTTACATAGTTTACAGTGTACGGAGGCCGCCGCAGGAGCATTCATGCGCGGGGTCCGCTCCCCTACTCCACCGCCCCGATCCAATTCGGATAATCCGTAATGATCCCATCCACGCCCAGGGCGATGAGGGCCTTCATGGCGGTGGTGTCGTTCACCGTCCAGGGGATGAGGGCCATGCCCTTTTCGTGCACGGTGTCCACCACGTTGGCGGTGACGAGCTTGTAGTAGGGGCTGTAGGCGCCGGGCGTGTAGCCCAGGGCTTCCAGGTTGGCGGCCACCCCGTGGGCGTTGTCGATGAGCAGGGCGGTAAAGAGTTCCGGGGCCATCCTATGGATATGCTGCAGGGGCGCCACGTCGAAGCACTGCACGCAGCTGCGCTCCCGGATGCCCAGGCGGGTGATCTCTTCGAGCACCAGGCGGGCGAAGGTTTCCGCGTCCGGGGCTTTGACGCCAACGTACTCCGGCTCGAACTTGATCTCGATGTTGTAGCGGGGCCGGGGGCGGTTGTTTTTCTCGCAGTACTCGTCCACGGCCTGCACCACTTCGCTCAGCAGGGGCTTGTGGGCGGGCATGGCCTTCTGCTCGGGGAAGCGCTCGTTGCCGCGGCTGCCGCAGTCGTACTTTCGGATGGAGTCGTAAGGCATCTGAAAGAGGATCAGTTCGTCTTCCTCTTCCTCCGTTACCGGCCGCCCGTCCGGGTGGCTGCAGATGTGGTGCGACATCCAGGGCTCGTGGGAGACGACCAGGAGGCTGTCCCGGCTCACTGCCAGGTCCAGTTCCAGGGTTTTGACCTGGGGATATTCCAGGGCCTTGAGGAAGGAAGGCGCCGTATTTTCGGGCAGCAGGCCGCGGGCGCCGCGGTGGCCCTGCCAGTCGAACGTAGCTGCTTTTTCGGGATCCATATTTTTGCGGGTTGGAGGTTCGGAACAAGAAAAAAAAGTCAAGAGCAGACTGAATAGTAAAAGGAAACGCATATGGTGTTGTTTGAGAGCGAATTTAGCAGTTTTATTGGGAAAAGGGGTCCCTTTTTTAGTATATGTTAAGCTCGTCGAAAGCCTTCGGCAAATGTAACTATCAG
>JAGFJE010000134.1 GCA_024103175.1 Phaeodactylibacter sp. | reverse complement strand
GGAGGTGGCCGAAAGCCAGATGCCGACCCGCTCGCGGGTGCTGCTGTGGCTGACGGTGGTGGGCTTCGAAGGGCAGCCCCACGAAGGGGAGGTGCTGTATTTCAATACGCAGAAAAGCGGCCAGGTGTTCGTCGCCGAGACGGACGCGACGGGGCGCGCCATTATGATGCTGCCCAAAGGCGACAGCATCATAATGAGCACGCGGTTTGAGCCGGAGGTCACGCGCTTCTTTCTGCCGGATGATGACAGGGCAGGCAAGGTGCGCCTGCGCTATACCACCATCGGCACCAAAGCCATCCTGGCGCGGGAAGCCGAACGGGCGCGGCTGGCCGCCATCCGGGACTCCCTGTACCGCCTGGAGCGGGTGCGCGACAGCCTGGCCGCCGAACGGGCGCTGGCCGGCGAGGAGGATTTCCTCCACATGCTGAGCTTCGGCGCTGATCCGGCGCGCGTAAAGGAAAGGATCGAATCGCGGGCGGCAAAGGAACGCGTGATGATCGAGGCCGATGAAAAATACTTCGAAAAGGCGGGCATGGAGATCGAGGCGGCCCTCTACCGCAAGAGCGCCGAATGGTCGAACAAGGTGGTCGTCACCGACATTACGGGCAGTATGTATCCGTATATGGACCAGATCCTGCTGTGGCACGCCCTGGCCCTCATTCCCGGAGAGCAGAACCGCTACATCTTTTTCAATGATGGGGACAGAAAACCACAGGAGGAGAAAAAGATAGGCGCTACCGGTGGTATCTACATCACCGAAGAGATGAATATGGGCCGGCTACTGGAAACCATGAACCGGGCGATGGACGGCGGCGGTGGGGCAGATTCTCCGGAAAACGACCTGGAGGCCCTGCTCGAAGGCGCCCGAATGATGGGCGAGATCGATGAGCTCATTCTCATCGCCGACAATTACAGCGATGTGCGGGATATCGAGCTGCTGACACAGCTCCGCGCTCCGGTGCGCATCGTGCTGGCCGGGGTGGATTACGGGATCAATGAAGATTACCTGGAGATCGCCTACGCCACCGGCGGCTCCATTCATACCCTGGAGGAAGATATTGAACAGCTCTCCTTCCTGGCGGATGGGGAGGTGGTCAGGGTCGGGGCGTACCGGTACCGGGTGAACCGGGGGAAGTTTATTCAGCTGTCGGATTGAGAGGGATAGAACGCGGATGACGCGGATTTTGCGGATTTTCGCGGGTTTGGTTTGGGAATTTTTCTCCGGAAGCCTTCGTGTATCCGGGCGTTTGCGTTCTATTCATTATGGTTTCGGGAAATGTGGGCCAAGCCAGCAGACAACGGAAGTAGGTGTTTAGCGTCGAGGTGACATCTTTTTGCCCCTGTTCCTGGTCAATATGCTTATTCCTGGGAATTGAGGGGGCAAAAAGAGCTTGTCCCGATATTTTCGGGATGTTATCTCGTCCTTTCCAGATGACACCTTTCGCCTTTGAGGGATAGTACTACAAGCTAAGGGTTCGGTGAATAGGCGAAAGATGTCACCTGGAGCACCGCTAAACACATACCAACGGAAAGTTGTCAGCTGGCAGCCGGAGGGGAAGCGCTTCTGGAAGCCCGCTGATGTTTTTCAGGGACTTGCGAACAGCGCCCGTCCTCTCCCGATAGTTATCGGGATCGGCCGGGTAAAAACACCGAATTGCGAACACTCCCCGGAATAGTTCATTTTTCTGTGTCTTCTGAGGCTACCCGTCTAAGGTTGGACACTATAAGCAACAGGTAAGCCCAAGCAGCCTGCCGCGGTTGCGAACAGCGCCCGTCCTCTCTTTCGCAGCCCTTTTCGGGCAAAGCCCTCTCTTCCCAAGAGGTATGGGGCAGCGAAAGAGGGGGTTGGGTGAGTTTACCCGGACGAGCACAGCGAAGAGGGGTTCCACCATACGGGAAGCCCTATCAATGCCAACATTAACCAGCAAGATTAACGGCCAGAATATACGGTTACATCACACGCTACTGTCTCACAAGATCCTGAACGGCCAGTTTGGGAGTGCGGTCCTCCTTAAATAAGCCCCAGTGTTTTTCGGGTTCCATGGGGTCGGGCGACCCTTTCCACGACTCGTCGAAGGCTTCGAAGACGAAGGTGAGGATACGTTCGGCGTCCGTCCATTCTATCAGGTCGTCGTAGTAGATCTTTTGCATTTCTTCGTTGACGCGTTCAGCCTCAATGCCGCGGCCGTTGGAATTGGTCGTCCAGCCGGCTTCCGTGATCACCGTCGCCTTATCGGGGTATAAGTTGGCGACGGCGTAGTAGTTCTCTTTGGTGTATTCCATCGCTTCGTGGATGTGCTTGTATTCCCAGACGGGGTAGGTATGGATGGAAATGAAATCGACCACTTTCGCCAACGGCTTCAGTTTGCTCAGCCAGGGCACATAGTTTTCGCAGAAGGTGACGGGCTGTTTTGCCCCTTGCTTGATCATTTTGACGTACTCTATCACCCGTTTGGCCGGCACGTAGTGGTCGGTCCAGTCCACACAGGCTTCGTTACCGGCCGAGAGCGCAATGATGATATCCGGATACTGGTTGGCCAGTTCGATCAGCCGGTTGATGCGCCGCCGGTTTTCGGTACGGTTTGTTTCCAGTTGCTCTTCTGAATAGACGCCGCCGCCCCACGGGCAGCCAAAATTGTTCATTTCGGCTTCGATGAAAGCCCCCAGCATCAGTTTGAAGTCCAGCTTTTCGTTCCGGATTACCTGAAGTACGGTTTCACTGTGCTGGTCGCAATCGTACAGGCGCAGGTATTTCCAGTGCCCCTGCAGGATCAGCAGGTCTTCTTTGACCTGTTCATAAGTAGGATAGCGGCCTCCGGGGTGTTGCCCTTCCCGGAATCCGGAGTAACAGATGGCTCGTTCATACGGGAAGGGCAGTTTTTCAGAATGGTCCATGTATGTATATTAGAATTTGAGGTTACCCCGGGCGTCCCATATTCCCCAGTAGGCGCCGACATCGCCTTCCGCGCCTACTTTCCAGGCTTCGTCAAAGGAGGAAAAATAGAACATTTCAATATTTTCCTGTGCAGACCACTGCTGCATATTCAAGAAATACCTCAATGCATTTTCCATTGACGGGTGGGCGTCGTTCAGGCCCGTACCCTGGCTTGGCCATCCGGTCTCGGTGATGATCACTTTCTTTCCCTGGCCGG
>JAGFJE010000116.1 GCA_024103175.1 Phaeodactylibacter sp. | reverse complement strand
CGGGTAGCCGCCTCATTTGACGAATCGAGGACGCCGGGCTTCAGCGTCTTTGACGTGCAGGGGCATGTGGAGCCTATCCGGGGGCTTTCGGTGGGCGCCGCTGTGCTCAATATTTTTGACCGGAATTATTACGAGCACCTCAACCGGGGATACCGGAATATGCCCGAGCAGGGGCTCATCTACGAGCCGGGGAGGAATGTGACGGTGTTTTTGAGGTATGAATTCTGAGGGCAGGGGATGGAACGCGAATGACACGGATGCGGCTGATTTTCGCGGATTTACTGCCTGATGTGGACTTGTATCCGTGTTGATCCGCATAATCCGTGCCATCCGCGTTCTATACCTTCACCGCCGCTACATCTTCTCGATCTTTTCCAGCAACTCCCGGGTGGCCGTGTAGTCTTCGCCGTTTGCCTTGGCCAGTTCAATGGCGTGTTCGGCGGCCTTTCTGGCTTTCTTCTTGTTACCGATCTTGTAGTAGAGAGAGGCAACGGTGTCATTGTTGAAATAGGCGTCTTCCAATTCTACCGATTTTTCCGCCCATTTGACGGCTTTCTCCAGCATTTTCTTGTCGTCCACATTTTCGAAGAACGCCCAGGCGGCGTTGTTCAGCTCCGAAGCATCTTCAGAGCCGTATTTTTCGTAGTAGCTGACGGCTGTTTCAGCGAATTTATCCATGTCGCCCAGCATCCGATAGTAATTCATCCGGAAGTTGGCGGACATCATGGCGGCATCTTCCGGGAAGACTTTCCGGAAGTTGGCGTCTACCTTGGCCAGGGTCTCTTCCGGGGTGGCTTCGGGTTCAAGGGAGTTGAGGATCATTCGCTGGAGGTGGGTGAGTACATTTCTTTCCCCGTACCGTTCTTTGTAAAAATCCTGATGTTCTACGACAAAGTCGAAAAGTTTGGAATCGGCGCTTTCTACTGTCTCGAAGATGAGCAGCATGGTCTCTTCGTCTGTCCAGTCGTCCTTACTTTCCAGATAGGCTTCAACGATCTCCTCAAAGTCGGGAGACATAGAGTTCATAGCGGCCATGGCGTAGTTGTGGAGGAACTCCGGATCGCGGTCTCCCTTCGCAAACCTGTCGGCCATGGCCGACAGGCGGCGGGCCGGGTCGAGGGCGGCTTCTCCCAGGCTGACAAACTGCTCGGCGTCGTGGTAGCCGACGGCCCGGTGCTGCAGTTCGCCATCCCCGTCGATGAAAAGCAGGGAGGGATAGGCCTGTACTGCGTAGCGCTCCGCCAGTTCGATGCCTTCACCTGCTTCCATGTCTATTTTGGCATTGACGAAGTTCTCGTTATAGAATTTCCCTACGGTGGGATCGGTGAACACGTTTCTGGACATCATCTTGCAGGGGCCACACCAGGTGGTATAGGCGTCCATGAAGATCAGTTTGTCTTCCGCCTTGGCCTTGGCAAGTATATCTTTCCAGTTTTCCTGGGAGAACTCGATACCTTCCTGAGCAGGCAGGGCCATGTTAAACGCCATTGCGGCGATCAAAAACAATATTAATCGCATAAGACGATAGCTTTTAGGTTAATAATGCCAATGTGCCAGGCAGATTGGTGCAGTTAATACGATCGCCCTGCCGGAAAAATTGTGTAACAGGCCAACCGAACTGACGGTTCTATAACCCATTCTGCTGTATAAAGCGCTCGACCATCATCACGGCTGCGGGGCTTTCGCTGCGCGCCAGCTCCAGCGCTCTTTCGGCGGCTTCCCGGGCATCCTCCTGCTCCCCGCTCAGTGACAGAATGTGGGCGTAATTCAGGTAATACTGGTATTGCTGTCCCTTTTCGGCGGCTTCCCGGGCAAGCTCCCCGGCCTGTTTCATGGCGTCTCCGTCCCGGCTGAAGTGTTCTGCGATCTCACTGGAAAGCTTGTTCAGCTCGTCCGGGTTGTCGCCGGCCACCTTTTTAGCATATTTCTTACAGGCTTTGAGGTAGCTTTTGACATCCCCGGTATTGCGGTAGAAATCCATCTGAGATGACAATTCAAAGGCTTCGGCCTTCTCCGGATAGTGCTTATTCATTTTATCTACCGCCTCATCGAGCAGCGCCTCGTGCCGGAATTCAATGGCTTTTCTGGCCGTCGCCTGGCAGGCGCTGTAGATCTGGTTCCGGACTGCCTCTGCTCCGGCGAGCCGTTCGATGGCTTCCCGGTTTTCCGTCATCATAGAGAAGATCTTCGAATCGGCCTCGACAGCTGCTTCCAGCAGGAAGCGCAGGTTGAAGTCGCTGGTCAGGCCCTGCTGGTTATCGAAATATTCATTGGCTATTTTAAGGCTGGATTTTCCCGCCTTGTTCAGGGCCCTGACGTATTTATAGACCAGCTCGGGGTCGCGGTTGCCTTTTTCGTATTCGGCGGCGTATTCATCGCTGTTGTCGGCCTGGCTGAGTATCTTTTCTCCCAGCCGCAGAAAGCCGTCCACATCCTGAGCGCCGCGCACTTTGTCTACGACCTCTCCGTCTCCGTTGATGAAGTAGAGAGTGGGAAAGGCGGAGACCGGGTAGGTTTTGCGGAAAGTCAGCCCTTCGCCCTTTTCCATGTCCAGCTTCAAGTTGATGAAGTGCCGGTTGTAGAATTCACCTACCTTTTCGTCGGGGAAAACTTCCCGCGCCATGCGCTTACAGGGGCCGCACCAGGTGGCATAGGCATCGATGAAGATGACTTTCTCCTGCTTTTTCGCTTCCTCCAGCGCCTCTTCCCAACTACCGTGAAAAAATTCTATGCCCTGGCCAAAGCCCTGGCCCGCGATCAATACCATCAATGCAATGAATAACCTCAGTTTCATAACAGCTTAGTGTTTTTGCGGATGTAAATATAAGCTATTAAAACGGCTCATGGCAATTCCCGGCAGACAGTTCCTCCAACAAAACGGCGATAGGCCGTTTCATTCCTGTTGCTGTTGCTTGAACTCTTCCACCAGGTCGCCCGCCGATTTACCGGTCCTGATGGCCTCGAGCAATACGCGGGCGTCATTGGCCAGCGGGTGTTTGGGGTATTGTTCCAGAAAAGCTTCGTATTGCCGGCGGGCGCGGGTGGTGTCTCTCAGGTTTTCATCCAGGGTAAACCCTTGTAAAAACAGGGCTTCCGGCGCTTTCCGGTGGCTGTTGTATTCGGTGGCTACCTTACTCCACAACTCCACCGCTTTGTTGAAATCCCCTATGCCGCGGGAAGCGGTGGCCGCCTGGAAGAGGAATTTGGGCGCCAGGGTATCCTGCGGGAAGCGCTGGGCAAACTCTTCGGCCCTGTCGGCCAGGTCGCGGGCGGTAGCGGTGTCGGTCCGTTCCTGGTCCTTCTGTTCCTGAAGGGTCCCGTTCAGCGCCTGTATCAGCTCGGAGAGGTGGTCCCGGTCGAGTGGTTCCTCCGCGCCGGGGCCGGCGCCGCAGGATGTGAGCAGTAAACTGCCGGCAATGGCCAGAAAAAAGATCAGGTTTTTCATATTCTTATATTGTTTGTTTCCATTAATAAAAGGGAAAGAAGGGGTGGGATGTTGACTTTAGGGGGGGAAGCCTGCCCCATGCCCATCAGATTAATGTGTTAAACGATGTCCGATATGTAGGCCCCAACTGCTGTTCGGCGTTCGCTGTTCGGTATTCGCGCCCACAGAGCCATCCTCGGGCAAGCGAACGGCGAATATCGAACAACCAAAGTTGGGGCCTACCAGCCGAACTTGGGTTAAGGTGAGTTTCCGCGCTGCTTTTGGATCGCTTTCCGGCCCCGAAGAGCGCGCCATCTGCGAAGATCAGCCAACCATACAGCCCTCAATCCGCAGTATCCGTCTTATCAGCGCCGTTCTGCGTTCCATTTTGCAATAAGCCAAACTGCCTCCCCTTATTCAGTCCATCCCCGAATACCGGCGGATGATCTTCTCGAACAAGGCGGCCGGCAGCAGCCGCTTGGCGAGTATGGATAATTTTTGCAACGGTTTTCCGATTGTGTAATAGCGCCGCAGGCGGGGCGTTTCCAGCGCCCGGATCACCTGCCGGGCCACTTCCTCCGCCGGCAGGCCTTTGTTGACATCCTCATCGATATCAGCGTATACCCGTTCGAAGCTTTCCCGGTAGGTGGGGTCACGGGGGTTATACTCCTTGATCCGGTTGGCGTTGATGTTGGTCTGAATGTCTCCGGCATGGATGCTGCAGGCTTGTACCCCGTGGGCGGCCAGCTCCATGCGCAGGGCTTCGGTGATGAGGTCAACGGCAGCCTTGCTGGCACAGTAGACGCCCCGGTAAGGCAGCCCGAAGAGGGCGCCGATGGAGCTGATGTTGACGACCCTGCCTTTGGACTGCCGGAGGTGGGGCAACGCCGCCTGCATTACCCGAACAGCGCCTTTTACGTTCGTATCCAGCACCTTTTCGATATTGTCCATGCTGAGCTGTTCCATCGGCCCGGCGATGCCTATCCCGGCGTTGTTAATAACGGCATCGAGGCGGCCTTCCCGCTCAGCAATGGAAACAACAGCTCTACGGACGCTCTCCTCATCCCGAACGTCCATGGCGATCATCTGATAGGGCAACTCATTGTCCCGGGGCGTGCGGCTGGTGCCGTATACCTGGTATCCTTTCGCGGCCAGTTGCTCCGCCAGGGCCTTACCCAGCCCGGAGGACGCGCCGGTGATCAAAATGACTTTTTTCATAAAATAATTCTTTTCCTGACCGCCAAATATAATCAAGTGCCCCCATTCATTCACTCCCCGTCTTCGCTGTGCTCAGCCGGGTAAAATTCCCT
>JAGFJE010000096.1 GCA_024103175.1 Phaeodactylibacter sp. | reverse complement strand
AGTAAAAATCCTCGGCATCCTCATAGCCGTTGATGGGGGCGGAGAAGAAGTTGTCGAAGTCGCGCCATTCGCGGATCTCGTCAAACTTGCTGACGTCTATGGCATCGGGGTATTGTTCGGCCTTCGTTTCTATTTTGGCTTTCAGGCTGTTGAAGAAGCGGCGCTTGTAGAAGGCGTTGCCGGGATGTTCGAGGGCATCCACGCTGGCCTTCAGGTCGCAGGGGGCAGAGAAGGCGACGCCGTGGGTAACCGGCTCGGGAGCCTCTTTGCCCTTCACCCCAAGGTATTTCATCAGTATACTACCGCCCATGCTGAAGCCGATGAGCGCTACCTGCTCATAATCTTTGGTGGCCAGCGCATGTTGGATGACGGCGCTGATATCGTCGGTATCCCCGTGGTTGTACATGCGCAGCCGGCGGTTCATCTCTCCGCTGCAGGAGCGGCAGTTCCAGGCCAGCACATCCCAGCCGCGGTTCGAAAAGATATTGGCCATGCCCTTCATATAATGGCGATCGGAATTGCCTTCCAGGCCGTGGGTGAGGATGGCGAGGCGGCGGCTGCCGTTGTCGACCCAGTCGAGGTCGAGGAAATCGCCGTCGGGCAGGGTGATGCGCTCGCGCTCGTAGGGCGCGGCCACCTTGCGCAGGATGGCCGGCATGACCGTCTGCAGGTGGCCGTTGAACTGATAGAACGGAGGGCGGGTGTAGGAAGAGCGTGCGATGAGGGGCATATTCTTGAGGTTGCCGGGGCCCCGTGTACGATGGACGCACCCAGCGGTAGCGGTGGGTTGTGTACGATGCGGGAAGCCCCGATTGGGTGTCCGGTATTAAACGGGGAGCCGTTACCGGGAAAAATTGTTTTATTGATTGCCCGTCTTCGCCCCGCCTTCTTTTGAAGTACGGGGCTCTTCCGGGTAAGATCGTTTGCCGGCCAGGTTGTGCCTTTGCGCTTACTTGTATCCTTTCCTGGCGTCGCTGGAATCGTCGGCGGTGGAATAGACCTCGAAGGAGGCCCGCTCGGGGCTAAGGGCGGCCGTATACTGGTTTTCGGCGACGACAAAATACTGGATCGGTTTGTCTTTGGTTTTGTCCTTTTTGATGGTAGCGCCCCAGATGCCGTCTTCGGCCATCTGGTCGTCGTGGCCGCTGTCATCAAACATTTGCAGTTTCCTCCAGGGCCCCAGCTTACCGTAGCGGTAGAACAGCCAGGCGCCTTCCGCCCCTTCCAGGGTGGCGTTGACGGCGATGATATCCCCGTAGTCGATGTGTTTCACGTCCCTGACCAGGGGAGGCTCCTTGCCGACCAGGGGGTGTTCCATCAGGTAACGGGCCCTCGGCTCCATCAGCTCGGCAATGCCGATGATGCTGGCCTTATCGGCCTTGGCCGATTCGTACAGGTTTTTCCGGAAAGCATCGAATTCGTACAGGCGGTTGGAGTCGCTTTCGACGAAGGGAGCGATCATGTTCTGTATCTCTTCGGCCCGCTTCAGGTAGGTGCTGTCGACGAAATAATCGTTGAGGATGGTGCGGATATGAGCCACGTACATCTTCCGGTAGAGGCTTTCGCCCAGGAGGTTGGTGATCAGGGGGCGCTTCTCGTTCTTTTCCTTGTAGTGAATAAAAGGGCTGAGGGTTTGCATCTCCTCATTGGTAAGGGGGCTGCCTTTGGAGCCATCGTAGCGGAAGCCGCCGAAAGAGAGGTTCATGTCCCAGACGATGGGGTGGAAAACGCCTTCCATATCCCGATAGAGGTAGTAGTTGTGGCAGAAGCGGCCCGTATAGCTGTCAAGGTTGACCAGGACGATATTGAAAGCCAGCATCCACAGGGCCTGGTCGATGTTGAAGATGGAGTCCAGCTTCTGCGGTTCCTGGTTGAGTATCCGCGTGAGTTCGATGAGCTTCCTCCACCCGGAATCAGACTTTACCTCGTAGAGGCCGTGGTAGCAGGTGGAATCCGGCCCCAGGTACTGCAGGGACGCCTTATCCCCCTGGATGCAATCGGCCGGCTCTTTATATCCCCAGGTGGGGTCGCATTTGAAGAGGATACCCTCATCGTCCTTAAAATACCGCTCCAGGAATTCATCCTCCACAGATTCGGTGCTGTTGTACAGGCCCAGGTACTGGCCATTCACAAAGAGCTGTACGAAGTTGGCGCGGGAAGCCGGCATATACCGGCGGGCGATCTCGTAAGAAAGTACTTCCCGGATAAAGGACGGGTCCCGGAAAACATTGCTGAGCTTGATCTTATCCACCCCGCCGGGTAATTTCTGATCTTTATGGGTATGGTTGAAGTCAATATTGAAGGGGAGCTTGGAGGAACCGGCCTTGCTGACGGCAAAAAAGGAGCTGTTCCCTTTGTAGCGCACCCCCACCCCTTCGTAAACCTTTCCCTCAAAGGAAGCGTCGCCCACCAGGCGCTGCTCATCCCCCCGCTGCTTGAGCGAATCCAGGATGTGCCCCCAGTTCTCCTGCTTGAAGGAAAGGCGCAGTTCGTTGACTTTTCCGACCTCGAACAGGCCTTCCTCCTTTTCCTGGGCGAAAAGAGGGTGAAGGGATAACAGGACGATCATTAAGGACAGATATCGTGCCATAAAAACAGATTTCTCAATACAACTGCTGTTCAACGAAAAATTACGAAGGCCCGCAGCTCATAAGCTGCACGGGCCTTCGTAATTCTCCGGCCTGGCTTGCGTTTAGTTATTCAGATCCTCCAGGCTGGCGGTATATTGCTCGTACATATAACGCGGAGGGTCGAAAGCTACGGCCTTGGCATTTTCAGCATAGATGAAATACTCGACGGTGTTGCCGCCGTTCCCGGGTTTGACCACCGCGCCGAAGACGCCGTCTTCGGCCTCTCCGTCGTGGTGCTGCCCGTCGTCCCGCATTTCCACCGTACTGAAGGGCATGGAGGGGTCGAAGCGGTAGTACACCATTACCTTCTTGGGGAATTTATCGATGCGGGCCTGTATTTTAAAGTCGGTCACTTTTTCCGAGGAGAAGCGCTCGCGGCGCGTAACGGTCACATCGCTGACCTCCGGGGGCACTACCGACAGGAGCGGGTGCTCTTTGAGGTATTCGGTGCGGGGTCCCATCAGTTCCTGCAGGCCGGGGATGCGGCTGCGTTTGCCGATGGTCTCAGTGAGGCTGGCGTCGAAATCTTCCATGCTGTAGTAGCGGTTAGAATCTTCTTCGAAAGCCTTGCGGATGAGGCCCTGCAGCTCTTTAGCGCGCTGGGCGTACTGGCCCCTGCGGAAAAAATCATTGATCATGGTGCGCATATGGGCCAGGTAAGCCTTCTTGTACTCCTCATTGCTCAGCAGGCGGCTGATCAGTGGTTTGGCAGGGTTGTCGATGTGCAGGAGGGGGTCCATCTCCTGCAGTTCCTTAAGTTTGAGGTCGGAGCCGACCCCTGTATTCTTATAACTGCCGAAACAGAGGTTGAGGTCGTAAAGGATGGGTGCGAAATGGCCCTGGTTATCCTTGTAGAGGTAGTAATTTTCGCTGTAGCGGCCGGTATAGCTGCTGAGGTTGACCAGCAGGTTGTTATAGGCCAGCATCCACAGGGCGCGGTCTACATCGAGCACCCGGCTGGCCTCATCGGGGTTCTGGTTGAGGAGGTAGGTCAGCTCGATGAGGTCGTCCCATCCGGATTCGGAAAGCAGGACGAAGTTGTGGAGGTAGCATTTGGCGCTATTGTCGTACTGGAGCGAGCCGAAGACGTCGCTCTTACACCCCTGCGGCTCTTCTTCCACCAGGTTGGGGGCACACTGTACAAAGGTGCCCTTGCTGTTGCCGAAATGCTTGGCCAGGAAGGCATCGTCTATCGGCTCCACATTGACGAACAGGCCGTAGTATTCCCCATTGACGATCACCCGGGTATAATTGGCGCGGGGCGCCACCATGTAGTTGCGGGCGATCTCGTAGCCGAGCACTTCCCGCACCATACTGGGGTCGCGCAGGGCGCTCGACAGCTTCACCGTCTGCTGGCCCTGGTAATTCTGCTCTTTATCGATGAAATTGAGCTTGATGTACAGGCTGTTGCGCTTATTGCCCGGCTGAAAGGAGCGGCTGCCGCGGTAGCGCACCCCAATGTCGTTAAACTTCTGCCCGTTGATCTCGATAGACCCGAGCAACAGGCCTTCGCCGTTAAAGCGCAGCGAATCCAGCACATAACGCCAGTTCTCCTGGTCGAAAGTGATCTTTATCTCCTGGATGGTATTCACATCGTAGAAATCATCTTGTGCCAGAACAGGGGAAAAAGAACTCAGGTAGAATAAGCTGAATAAGATCAAAATGCTTCTTTTCATATTTGGATAGATGTGATTTCAGGATTATATCAAATTATGATTTTTGCATTGCAATATTAAGAAATTTATCGGTAGTTCCATGGGGCCAAAGGCGCACTGTTTCATGAGGTCCCTGTTTCACAGGGCCACTGGGACGTAACTATTTCCTCTTCTCCCCCGCGCCAAGGTACGAAAGGAATAACGATTTTTTCATCGTAGTATTACACGAAACCCCGACACGCCTCTTTTTTGCCTGCCGTCACAGGCATTTCAATACCATAACGCAAAATTTGTAATGGTTACACTTTTTGGAGCATAATCTTCGGGCAGGCCGTTCCTTTTTACTGGCCCTGGAAGAGTTGGGCGATGTGCAGATAGATGTTGACCACCATCAGGGCGATCAGCAGAAGGGAAGCGACGCGTAGCCAGCCGGCATTGCGGCGGCGGAATTCTTCGGCGCGTTTCTGCGCCTTTTCATCACCCGACTTGAGGCGGCCGATGGAGAACAGGTAGAGGTAAATGCCCATGGCGAGAAAAAGGAATTCGATGAATAAGCCGAGGTATTCCATGGTTCTTAATTATTGATCTCCTCAAAAAAACCGGTCTTCGTATTCTTCTTAACATTGTCCCAGGAGAAGTAACGCCCGTTCATGGCCACGTACACGCCGGGGGCAAGAACCTGGACAAAGGCCAGGGCGCTGCCCAGGTTGAAGAAGCCATCGGAAGAAGTACCGAAGGCGTAGGGGATCATTGCGCCGGTCAGCACGATGGTTTTCCCCTCGATATTATGCCCGGCCAGGTACCGCGCCGTTTCCACGAGCCGGTCGGTGCCATGGGTGATGAGTATCTTGTCGTATTTGCTGCGGCGGCAATTATAAGCGATGATCTCCCGGTCTTCCTCCCGCATTTCCAGGCTGTCGATCATCATCAGGGTCTTAAGGTCAATGTCCAGCGTACACCGCCCCCGTTCGAACATGCTGGGCAGGTGGGTATCCCGGAAAAACAACTGTCCGGTGATGTAATTATAGTCCTTATCGAAGGTGCCGCCGGTTACGAATACCTGGATCATGGATTGTAGTTTGTTGTCTGTTGTCTGTTATCCGCTTTTCACCGCCCAAGATACGCAGGTAACGGCCAACGGACAACAAACAACAGACAACTCTGTCCTGTCCCGCGTTTATTCTTCCACTTTGAAGAGTTCATCCGACAGGCCGGTATTGACCTCTACGGACTCCACCTTCAGGTTGATGGGGAAAGGCGCCGAACCGGAAATCTTCAGCTCAAACGGAAGGCGAATACCATCCACTTCCCGGTAATCTCCCATCAGGCTGGTGATGGTGGCTTCGCCCTGTGGGCCTTCCTGCGTCATAATGCTTTTGACTTTCAGCCCCGTTTTGGTATCAAAATAGTGGGTGGCCTTTTCCCCGTCGGGGGCGGTTACCACCACGCGGTACGCTTTCCCGTCCTCGAGTTGCTCGACGCCGTCGAGCTGGAGTTCGTACTTCTTTTTCTTATATTCCAGTTCCGGGAAGATCATGGCCTGCCGCCTCAGGCTCTGGGCCTGCTCGCCTTCCATCTTCTGTTCCTGGCCCATGGCGCTGACCAGGCCGCGTTCTCCGTCAAAGCGGGTCTCATTGACCACCATGCCGTTCATTTCCACTTTCATCAGCATCTTGTCGGGGGCCTTGCGCTGGTTGGTCATCTGCATGGCCATACCCTGCACGGTAGTGCTCATGGCGAACGTGATGTCTTCGACTTCCTCCAACTGCTTCCGGCCGCCGATGGCCGCCAGGTAATTTTCGACCACATCCATGGCGGTGAGCCCTTCGGGCAGGGCTTCCTCTTCGCCGGACACCGGCTTTCCCGTGACGTCGAAGAAGCTCACCTCTCCGTCACCATCGAAACGCGCCAGCTTATCGGCCACTTCGGATTTGTTGCCCACCACCACGATATAAGCCTGGCCGGGGAGGATATACTCGCGGGCCACCTCCTGCAATTGCCCGGCCGTGACGGCATTGAGGTTCTTCAGGTAATTGGCGTAATAGTCTTTAGGCAGTTTATAGCGGACCGTATTGAGGGCCAGGCGGGCGACGGCCTCCGGCCGTTCCATACCGCGGGCGAAGCTGCCGGTAATATAATTTTTGGTGCTTTGCAGCTCTTCTTTGGAGACGAGTTCGTCCCTCAGGCGGTTCATCTCGTAGAGGAACTCCACGATGGCGCTGTCCGTTACCTCATTGCGCACACTGCCGCCGGCAGAGAAATAACCAATGTATTTGTCGCTGGAAAGCGTCGAACCCACCCCGTAGGAATACCCTTTGTCTTCGCGAATATTGAGGTTGAGGCGGCTGTTGAGGCCGCCGCTGCCCAGTAAGGTGTTCAGCACATTGGCCGCAATGGCATCGTCGGCGCCGGGCTTGAGGTTGGCCGGGTAAGTGATTTCGATGACCGACTGCACCGCCCCGGCCTTATCGACGAAAGCCACGGCGGGTTCCGACGGGGGTTCCGGCCGCTCGAAGAACGCTTTAGAGAGCGTGCCCTTTTTCCAGCCGCCAAAGTACTTTTCGGCAATTTCTTTCGCCTCTTCCAGCTTGATGTCTCCGATAATAGCCAAATAGGAGTTGTTGGGCAGAAAGTAGTTTTCGTAATACGCCTTGCAGCGATCTACGGTAATGGCCTCAATGGTTTCCTCGGTGGGTACTTCCCCGTAAGGATGATCCCCGAAGCGCAGCTTTTGCGCCACTTTATCGGCAATGACATCGGCGTCATCCTTCTCGTAGGACAAGGCGGATAACCGCTGTTTTTTTAACTTCTCGAACTCTTCTTCCGGGAAAGTGGGATGCAGCAACACATCCACCATCACTTCCAGGAGCTTGTCTTTGTGCTTGGTAAGGCAAGCGCCGAACATGCCCTCTTCACTGGTGCTGAAGTCTGCCCCGATAAAATCCACCGCCGCATCGATCTCCGCCTTGGAGAGGCTGTCGGCGCCCCTGCCCAGCAGTTCGCCGGCCATCTCCGCCGTGCCGGCGTATTGGCCCTCCTCCACCGGCGGCACATCCACCAGCAGGTTGAATGCGATGCGCGGCAGCTTGTGGTTTTCCACCACGATCACCTGCAGGCCGTTGTCGAGCGTAAACTGCTCGAATGCGCCGAACTCTATCTTGGGAGCAGGCCCCGGCGCCGGCGCCGTCTTTCGAAAATCATCGTCCTGAGCCCACAGGCTCTGGACGGCAAAAAGCGTTAAAAACGCGAGGATCAGATTGATATTTTTCATTTTTTTCTTTGAGTCTAAATGATTGATTATCGTTCGCCCCGGCCCGTTCTCAGGCCAGCCCGAACCAAACAACGAACAACGAATAACGAGTCACGAACAACGCCCCTACGGCTGGTTCGGTTTGGGCAGATAATAGAGCACTACGCTGTTGTCTTTCACGAAGTACTTCTTCGCCGCATTCTGAATGTCTTCCCGTGTTACCGCCATATACCGGCTGATCTCTTCGTTGATCAGGTTGGCGTCGCCGTAGAGGACCTCGTAGGTGGCCAGGTTATTGGCGATACCAAAGACGGTGGCGTTCTGGTTCACAAAGTTGGCCTCCAATTGATTGCGCATCTTTTGCAGTTCCACCTCGGTAACGCCCTCTTTCTGTACTTTTTCCACTTCGGCATTCATGGCCTTTTCCACCGCATCGGCACTCACCCCGGCATTAGAGATGGCATAGGCCAGGGCATAGCTCGGCCCTTCGAGGTCACGGGCGAAGTTACCGGTTTGTATAGCCAGCTGTTGTTCATCCACCAGTGCCTTTTGCAGGCGGGAGCTTTCTCCTTCCGACAGCAGCTGGGCCAGCATTTTCACGGCATAAAAATCCTTCTCGCCGATGGCGGGCGTGCGGTAGGCCTTGAATACGCCGGGCAGCTGCACCTCGTCGAATATGGTGTCGCGCACCTGCTTGCTCAGGGGCGGCTCCTTCACATCCGGCCGGTAGATGGGCTCTTCTCTTTTGGGAATGCCCTTGAAGTACTTACTCACCCATTCCTTTGCCTGCTGGGGCTCAAAGTCTCCGGCGAGGACCAGCACGGCATTATTCGGCACGTAGAACTGCTTATAGAATTTGACATAGTCTTCTTCCGAAGCCGCATTGAGGTGGTCCATGGAGCCGATGACCGGCCACATATAAGGATACTTCTGATAAAGGCGGCTGGAGATCTCCTTCAGAAATGAACCGTAGGGGCGGTTGTCATATCGCATCCGCATCTCTTCCTTGACGACCTCCCGCTGCGTTTCCACGCCTTTCTGGTCGACCTTGGCGTGAAGCATGCGCTCCGATTCCAGCCAGAGGCCCAGTTCCAGCTGGTTGGACGGCAGGATCTCAAAATAGCAGGTATTGTCATTTGTCGTATAGGCGTTCAGCGTGCCCCCGGCATCCTGAATGTACTGGGAGAATTCTCCCCGCTCTATGTTCTCGGAACCTTCGAACAGGAGGTGTTCGAAAAAGTGGGCAAAGCCGGTGCGTTCCGGGTCTTCGTTTTTGGAGCCCACGTGATACATCACGGCAATGGCCACAATGGGCGTGCTCTTGTCCTGGTGCAGGATCACCTTCAGGCCATTGTCCAGCTCATACTTTTCAAAAGCTATTGTGTTTTCCTGTGCCCTGGCCGAAGTGGCCCCAAAGAGAAGGCAGGCTATCAGAAAAAGAAAGATTGATCTCTTCATTGGTCAGTATTTTGGTATGGGAAAAATTACGCGTTGCGAAAATGAAAAAATATTTCCCGATAAAAAACCGGAATCTACGGAAATGTGCAAGTTCATAGACAAAAACGATGGAAGGGGGGATTTGGTTTGGATTGATGGAGGGGTGGAGGGATTTGGACTTTGGACGAACCAAAGTTTAAGTCGGAAATCGGAAGTCGGAAATCGGAACATTACCTGGCCGAGGGCTGCGAAAAGAGGGCGAAAGGAGCCTATTCTTAGCCATATTCCGATTTACTTCGTCAGTCGCTTCGCTCCTGTCCGATTTCCCACTTCAAACTTCTCCTTGTTAAGGAAGCTCTCTTTTTTATGGTGGAAGCATCTTTAGCTCTATCCTGGCAGCACTCCACTGGAAAAATTCCGACTTCCGCATTCCCACTTCCGACTTCCGATTTCCGCTTTCCGACTTTAAGGCGCCGCTTGCACCTGGAAGCCTTCCCACTTCCCTACACCACCTTATCCGCACAGGAAGAGCTGGCAAAGGCATTGGGTTTGGCCTTGAAGACGAAGCCCATCCCCAGGATATACCCCATGGCTTCCTTGAGGGCGGTATTGGACTGGAAATGCGGGTCGGTATTGATATCTGCGTGGACTTCCAGAGCCACCTCGTGCTTATCCAGCAGGTCGCAGAGGGCGTAAGCCACTTCCACAGACTTGGCCACTTCGGTGATCATCCTTTCGCGCAGGCCCATCTTGCCGTACTCCCTGGAGTTGGAGATGAACATAAAGCCGCCCTTTTTTTCCCGGAGGAAAACGATAACGGTTGCAAACTCGACCACTCCGTTGCGCACCTGAGAGTCGGAACCGATACAAACTTTCAGGCGATGCCCGTTCTTCTTTTCCCGGGCAATGGCCTCCTCCACTGCATCTTTGATCGGAAGTTCGATTTTTTGGCCGTTAAGCCTTCGCCAATTCATCGCTTTATTGATTTTTGATAAATTTAAAAAAAACTCAAGCCATTTTTATAACCGGTTGATAAATTTAACTCAGAATTTAAATTCAATTAATATTTTGCTAAACGCCAATGCTATGGAGGAAGGTTCCCGGGGCGGAATTTTTTTGTATTGACTCCACCGGGCGCCTCCCGGCCATTCCCTTTCTATCTATTGGTTACCAAAGCTTTACAAAAGGGCCTTACTGTTAAAAAAAATTGCCGGCAGCAGTCATTTGTATCCTTTTGTTGAACAAGGGCCTGGATTCCGCCATTAATACCTCCGGATGGAAAAACAACAGCATGCCCACACGCATCAACGTCCTTTGGTTTAAACGCGATCTCCGCCTGCACGCCCACGAGCCGCTCGCGGCAGCTATTGCCGAAGGCTTGCCCATATTACCCGTATACCTCTTCGAGCCCATGCTGATGCGGCGCCCGGACTACAGCCTGCGCCACTGGCGCTTCGTCTGGCAAAGCCTGGAAGACATGAACCGGCGGCTCCCACAGCCCATCTTCGTAGCGCAGGCCGAAGCCGGGGAATTTTTCGGGCGGTTGCTGGAGCGGTATTCCATTAAAACTGTTTTTTCCCATCAGGAGATAGGCGTACGGCTCACCTACGATCGCGACCTTCAAATGGCCCGGTTCTTTCGGGAACGGGGAGTAGAATGGCGGGAATTTCCCCATTCCGGCGTCGAGCGAGGGCTGAAGAACCGGAAAGGCTGGAAAGAACGCTGGTATAAGATGGTGGAATCGCCCCTGCCCCACCCGCGTTTGGAGGAGCTCCGGCCACTGGTTCTGCCACCATCTCTGGCGCGCAGATTACAAGGGCCGCCCCTGCCGGCAGCGTTCCGGGAAAAGGCCGAAGCTTTCCAGCCCGGAGGCGAGACGGCAGCCTGGCGGTACCTGCGCAGCTTCATCGAAGGCCATCGGATCGACGGCTACTCCCGCCTCATCTCCAAACCGGCGGCCAGCCGGCGCGCCTGCAGCCGACTGTCGCCCTACCTGGCCTGGGGCAACATCTCCGTCCAGCAGGCCTGGCAGTACACCCAAACCCATCAGGACGGGCGGCACAGCGGCCGCGACCTGCAAAACTTCCTCTCCCGCCTGCGCTGGCGCGATCATTTTATTCAAAAGTTCGAGAGCGAGTGCCGCATAGAGTTCGAAAATTTCAACCCTGCCTACGACGGCCTGCGTACCGAAACAGACGAAGAGAAATTCCTCGCCTGGAAAGAAGGGCGCACCGGCTTCCCTCTGGTGGATGCCTGCATGCGCTGCCTGCAGGCTACAGGGTACCTCAATTTCCGAATGCGCGCCCTGCTGGTTTCCTTTCTCACCCACACCCTCTGGCAACCCTGGCAGCCGGGCGCCCACCACCTGGCGCAACTCTTCCTCGACTACGAACCGGGCATCCACTACCCGCAGTTCCAGATGCAGGCCGGCGTCACCGGCATCCACACCATCCGGGTGTACAACCCCGTCGTCAATTCCCGAAAACACGACCCCCAGGGGGATTTCATCCGGCAGTGGGTTCCCGAGTTGGAAAGCCTGCCCGCCCACCTCATCCACGCCCCGTGGGAGATCCCTCCGCTGGAACGGCAATTTATAGGCTTCGAGCCGGGCAAACACTACCCCTACCCCATCGTAGAGCTGAAAACGGCTATGCGCCACGCAAGTGAAAAGCTCTGGGCGGTGAAAAAGAGTGAACAGGCCCGGCAGGAAGGAGAAAGGATCAAGGGACGGCATGTGATACCGGGGGAAAGGAGGGAGTAAGGTTGATTTGTTGATTTGTTGATTTGTTGATTTTTACCCGGCCGAGGGACGAGGACGGGCGTTGATTTGGTGGAAGCCGTTACAAAAATAATCATTACTTTTACAATCATTATAAATATGATCATTACTTTTGTAATGATTATAAAAGTAACGGTTACCGCAGATTGCCTATCTTTACCCTCAAAAACATGCCTGCTTTTCAGGAAAAAATTGGCCGGCTTCGGCCCGGGATGGTTGCCGTGGCCGGCATCCCCTTCGACGAATATTCCTCCTTTATGCGCGGAGCGGCGGCGGCGCCGGAAAAGATTTGGGAGGCCTTCCACTCCGGTTCGGCCAACACCTTTGCTGAAGATGGAACAGACATTAAGGGACACCCTGCAATTTTAAATATGGGGCCCCTTCCCTTCGAAGACTATCAGGATATCAGCAGGCCCGTGGAGCAAATACTGGCCGCCGGCGCGCGCCTGTTGTCCCTGGGAGGCGACCATTCCATCGCCTTTCCCGTCATTCGGGCGCACGCCCGATACCACGAAAAGCTCACCATCCTGCAACTCGACGCCCATAGCGACCTGTACGACGAGTTTGAAGGCAACCGCTATTCCCACGCCTGCCCCTTCGCCCGCATCATGGAGGAAGGGCTGGCCGCCCGCCTGCTGCAGGTGGGCATCCGCACCCTGACGGCTCATCAAAGGGAACAGGTGGAGCGCTTCGGCGTAGAGGTTCACGAAATGCAGCACGGGCTGCCCCGCACGCTCCACCTGGAGGCCCCTCTTTACCTTTCCCTCGACATGGATGTGCTCGACCCGGCTTTCGCGCCTGGCATCTCGCACTATGAACCCGGAGGGCTCTCCATCCGCGACGTACTGAACATTATCCATGCCATCGATGTACCTATTATCGGGGCCGATATCGTAGAGTTCAACCCCCGGCGCGATATCAACGGCATGACTGCCATGGTGGCCGCCAAGTTTCTCCGGGAGATACTGGCGGGGATGGTGGAAGGTTGATTGGTTGATTGGGTTGATTGGGTTGATTAGGTTGATTGGGTTAATTGGGTTGATTGGTTAATTGGGTTAATTGGGTTGATTGGTTGATTGGGTTAATTGGGTTGCCAACTCAATCAACCCATCAACTCAATCAACCACCTCCCCCCGTATCCGCACTGTCATCAATATCGCCGGACTTGACGCCGATAAAATCCATATCGGTAATGTCATCCACAAA
>JAGFJE010000060.1 GCA_024103175.1 Phaeodactylibacter sp. | reverse complement strand
CTGCCGGGCCAGCCGGAGTTGTTCTTCCAGCACCTGTATCCTTTCCCCTTGCTTCTGCTCCTGTATCAGGGCGTCTTCCACTTCGCGGAAGGCGGTGAGTACGGCCTGTCCGTATTCGTAGAGGCGTTGATTTTTCACAGCTTCATTCCGGTCCACTTCCGCGCGCAGTTCTCCGCCGTAGAGGATGGGGGCCAGCAGGTTGCCGGCGATGGACCACGCCCAGTTCTCGAAAACCTTATCGATCTCGTTGGCCCTCAACTGCATGGAGGCATTCAGGGACAGCCGGGGGTATTTGTTGCTGATGGCGGCGGCCAGGCCCCGGTCGGCGGCCTGCAGCCGGTGAAAGGCGGCCTGCACATCGGGGCGCCGCTGCACGAGTTCTACAGGAATGCCCGTTTCCGGCAGGGGCGGCAGGCCGGGTAAGCTGTCAGGAGTGAGCCCCGGGGTTTGCTGAGGCGAGCTACCCAGCAATACCGCCAGGCGGTGTTTGATGACCGCCGCCCGGGATTCGGCAATTACCTGCTGTTCCCGGCTGGCTTCCACCAGTTGCTGCTGGCGCAGGATATCCACACTCCTCACCTGCCCGCTGCCAAACCGGGCCCGGATGAGGCTCAGGATCTGCTCATTGGTTTCTACCTGCTCCTGCACCAACTGTATCTGGCTGCGCGCCTCCGCAAGCTGATACCAGGCCCGCACGATCTCTGCGGAGAGCGACAGGGCGCCGGCCTGATAGTCTGCCCGGGAAGCCTCCGCCCGAAAGCGCTCGGCATCCACCCGGGAGCGGATACGGCCCCACAGGTCCACCTCATACTGGGAGCCCAGCCCGAGGCGGACGTTTTCCCCACCCACGAAATCCGGCTGGGGGAAGCTGGCGCCTCCCTGTATACTGACGTCGAAGTCCGGAACCAGAAAAGAGGACTCCCGGTCGACTACCGCCCGGGCGGCCAGCAGCCGCTGCCAGGCGGTTTTCAGGTTGAAGTTGTTGGCCAGGGCGGTGTCGACCAGCGCAGTAAGCTGCGGGTCTTCAAAGGCCGTCCACCATTTATCGGGAATGCTTGCTTCGCCGGAATTGGAAAAAGCCGGCGGAGCTTCCAGCGGCAGGCGCGCGTCCACGGCTCGGGGAGAACAGCCTGGCAGGGCGAGAACAACCCATAGCAAGAGGGCAAAAAAGGATGTGCTCTGTCGTTTCAACAAATTAGCGGGCCATAATCGCGCTGTCCATTCCTCCATACAAATTCCTTCTTCGATGTTTAAACTTTAGGGCGGTGGGTTCTACTTGTTCGAACAGGAGGAAGGGGTGGAGGTTCATTTTCTGTAAAGAGAGAAGTTCTTCAGTGCCAACTATTCGCCTTTCACATTTTAAATATTTGATAAAAAAGTATAAATTTAGACTTCCTTTTTATCCACTATCGCCTTAAAACAGTATTCCATCATGAAAAGCATAACCTCAAAGGCCATTGTAGCGGCGGTTATCCTGTCTCTCTTGGCCGCTGGTGTGTACACCATCCTGATAAGCAACCATTCGAAGCCGGGAAAGGCCTCCGCCACCGAACAGGGCGCCCGGGAAGGAATGGGACAGCCGGCTGCCCGGCTTGTGGTCGACGAGCCCTTCGAGAACATCAAACCGAAAACGGAGGCCCTGCGGATCGAAGACCCTTCCCGTCCTTCCATCCACACGCTCAGCACCGGCACTGTTCTTCGCGTCCCCGCCAACGCCTTTGCCGATGCCGACGGAAACACCATCACCGCCCCGGTGCAGCTCACCTTCCGGGAGTTTCACAGCGCGGCAGAAATTATTGCTTCCGGCATCCCGATGCGCATTCCGAAAGCGGACGGAGAGGAGGAATGGCTGCAGACGGCCGGCATGTACGAGATTAACGGCGCTTCCGGCGGCCGGCCGGTAGATATTGCCGAAGGAAAGGCCATCGAGGTTGATTTGCTTTCCAAAACCGGGGGCGCCTACGATTTCTGGATCTTCGGCCGGGAGTCGGGCCGCTGGGAGAACCGGGGCGCCGGCGGTGAGCCGAGAGAAGATGCGGCGGCCCTGGAAGAGGCCCGCAGAGCAGTGGAAGAACTGCGCGGCAAAACGGCCGCCCCGCCCGTAGCGCCCGAGCCCACCCCGGAAGCGGAAAAGCTCATCTTTACCGACCTGGACGCCGGCTGCTGCCCGGAGCTGGCCGGCAGGAAACCGCTGGCGCTCACCTACGCCGGCAACGATGAGAAAACCGACCCGAAAAACAACCAGTGGATCACCGATCCCGGGATCTGGAGAAAAAAGACACTGCAATACTCCGATACAGAAGGCGTTTACCAGCTCACCCTCCTCGGAAATGAAGTGTACCGCATACCCGTCAGGCTGGCCCTCGAAGGCAAAAACCTCGAACAGGCGCGCCGGGACTATCAGGCCGCGCTGGCCTCCTACCAGGCCAATTTCGAAATGCTCCGCAATGCCGAGGCCATGCTGGCCCGGCAGGCGGCTTTCCGGCGCACCATGAGCGTTTCCGGCTTCGGGATCTACAATTACGATATCCTGTGGAAGCGGGAAGACAGCGTGCCGCTGATTGCCGACTTCCGCTTTGGAGAACTTCCCGAGGCGGTCAAGCAGTACGTTACGGTCTATCTCGTTACCGGCGACAACCGGGCCGTGGTGGGGCTGCCTCAGAGTGACTGGAGCCAGATGCGCATCAGCCCCAGCGCCGACAACAAGCTGATCGCCGTATTGCCCGGAGACAAAGTAGCCGTCTTTTCCCAGAGCGATTTTAACCGGGAAATGGAAGACATCCGGCAGGCCAGCGGCAGCCGCTACGTCTTTGACATGCGGGTGGAACCGGAGCCGCTGAATTCTATGGAAAGCCTTGAACAGCTGCTTCAGAGAGCCAGCAGCTAAGTGTTTGCCGATGGCCAGATCTGTCCTGTCGTTGATGCTTTTCTTCGGCCTGCTGGCCGTATCCGCCGCTCAGGAAGGGGAGAGGGTGCTGGAGGTTTATCCCATCCGGGCCAACCACAAGGTGGGGTACGTCAAATTCTACCCCCTTGATTCCACTACCCTGATCATCGACACGGTCATCCCTCCTAAGTACGATTATATCGGGGACATCAACCTGCCCTACAATGTCGTTACTGCTGATGGCGCGCCCTCGCCCTACCGTATCTTCGAACTGGAAGAGCGGGTGGGGTTGCTGGGGCCGTCCCTCCAGCCGGTGGCCGCCAATGACTACAAACGGATCCGGGTAGTGACGGATGAGTTGCTGGCCGTCGAGCGGGATTCCCTCTTCCTGCTGACAGACACCAGCGGGCAGGTATATATGGATAGCCTGCTGTACCAGGATATCTGCCTGGCCGAACGCCGTTCCGATACCGGCCACGCCCATTTTTTCGTAAAAAATGAACAGGGCTGGGGCGTCCGCCGGCTGAACGGCTCCCTGCTGGTGGAGCACCGGTACGGAGACATTCGGCAGGCGGGGACGCCCGGCTTCTACAAGGTGAAGCAAAGCATCGCCGGGGGGCGGTGGCGGCTCATCGACAGCACCGGCCGGCAGGTGCTGCGGGATGCCTATGAAGACATCCTGGTGCTGGGGCCTCACCTCATCGCCCTGCGGGAGGAAGCGGCCTGGAAGCTGATCCACCGGCCCCTGGGCCCCGACGGTGCCCCACGCGGGGGCTTCACCCGTTTCGATGCCTTCCACAGCCGCTTCGAGATCGTTGAAAAGGTCAACTCCCGCCTGGCGGCCCTCGTCCCCCAGGAGAAGGAAACTTCCGTTGAACTATGGGACATCCCCTCCCAGAAACGGCTGATCCGGCAGGACGCCAGAAAACGCCCGTCGGCCAATTCCAAACCGCCCGAGGGGAGAAACACCACCTACCTGCCCTGGTATTTCCCCATCGAAGGGGAGGATAAATTCGCCATCTACAATTTTGACTTCAACCGCGTAGGGCAGGTGGATTACCTGATCGATTCCACCGGCCGCATCATTTCCGAGCCCTACGCGTTCATCGAGCCCTCCGGCAAGCCCCACGTTTTCCGCGTGGGCAAGCAGGGCAAGTGGGGGCTGCTGGCCGACAGCCTGCCCCTCACCGGCTGCGACTACCACCGCCTCTCGCCGTTCCAGGGCCATATCGCCATCACCCGCATCGGCGGAACCTACGGCGCCATCGTCATTACCGAAAATGGCGTAGACTCCCTGCCCTGTGTTTATGACAACCTCGCCTTGCGGGCCGCTGACAGCCTCACCGTACGAATGGGCGGCCGGCAGATCATCGACTACAGCCTCGACAGCCTGGGACGGCTGGCGATCGATACGATCTACTCTGGCCTGTACATCGCGGAAAACGCCAACCGGCCACTCCGGGAGGCCCGCCCGGCAGCGGTAAAGGCGGGCGAACCGTATACCCCCAGGACATTCGACTGGGGAAAAGTATATGTCGTCGAGGAACCCCACAGCCTGCTCCTCAAAAAGAGCGGGCAGGTGAAAAAGGGGCAGGGTACAGGGATCGAGGAAGCCTGGTCGGAAAAACTGCCCTTTTCCGGCAAACCGATAAGCATCCGGGAAGTGGTGGAAGATTCGGTGCTGGTTTTCACCCACCGGGACATCGTTTTTGACAATGCCTTTACCCGCCGGTTGTGCGCCCGCAGCGTGGCGGGCAAAGCGTTC
Organism: Phaeodactylibacter sp.; assembly: GCA_024103175.1. Classification (GTDB taxonomy): domain Bacteria; phylum Bacteroidota; class Bacteroidia; order Chitinophagales; family Saprospiraceae; genus JACJXW01. The sequence continues at coordinate 588 of JAGFJE010000060.1, read as the reverse complement.
TACCACCGGGGGAAGGGAGGTAATATTACCGATTATCCCATCCTCGGCATGCGGTATTTTGACTACAACTTTCCCTATACGGCATTTATCGATGCGGAAGGCAGGATGGGATTGGTGAACCCTCACGGCCAACAGCTGGCCAGAAATGGAGCGCCGCTCCGTTTCACCTACATCGGCCCGTTCCGCTCCGGGCGGGCGCGGGCCTGTATCGGCGGGCGGCTCGCTCTGTACAGAAAGGGCGCTGATCACGATGAGCCTACCAAGTTCCGGCTGGGCTACCAGTGGGCATTTGTCGGCGAGTTCAACATCAACACCATCGGCTCGAGCCCTTCCGCCGTTCAGGATGGAGAGGTTTTTGTGCTCAGCCGCCCGGATAACCCCGCCCGGTGGGTGTACATCGACACGGCGGGCGCCGTCGTGCTGGAACCGGGCGCCGCTCACATCGAAGATTTTCAGGAAGTAGACAGCGCAAGCTTGGCCCTGATCCTGGAAAGGAGCGAGGACGGCCGGGACGTCTACGGCCGCCCGGATGCCGACTACGGCGTCATCGACGAACAGGGAAAGGTGTTGATCGAGCCTGCCTACGAC
>JAGFJE010000036.1 GCA_024103175.1 Phaeodactylibacter sp. | reverse complement strand
AAGATGCGGATAAGCTCGTAGCGAACAGCCTCGAAAATGAAGCGGTGTTGCAGAGGAATACCGCCCTGGTAGGTGCGGGCGGCGGCGAAATCGTGCTCCAACTGCTTTGCCAGCGCGGCAATCTGCGTTTTTTCCTCCTCCGGGTTGTCGCCGAACACCAGTTCGTCCAGCACCTGCAGGCCTACGGGTTCGATAATGCGCACCTCCGGCACCTTGGGCTCGGTAGTGAGGAGAGGCGGGCCGTTCAGGTATTTTTTTACCGCTTCCCGGTCGTTGTACTCCAGCAGGAATTCAATTTTTTTGAAGGACAGCCGGGCGTCCAGGTGCGCCTGCTGCAATTCCGGAAGGTTGCCGCCCGGGCCGGCAAAGCGCTCGGCCTGTTCCCGGTAGTGGGCAATGGCAGCGGCCGTTTCCTCCAGCCCGGCGATGAATTGCCCTTTCACCTGGCTCAGGGCGTCGGCGCCGGTGTACTCCAGGCGGGGGCTGAAGCTGAGAAAGTGGACGGAAAGCAAAAGGGCGAAAAGATAAAGGATGCCGTATAGCTTTTTCATATTGTAGACATTCAGCCCCACCCCGACCCTCCCCAAAGGAGAGGGAGATGGCTAACCGGTTGCAGCAATTCGGTGGCCAACTCCCCTCCTTTGGAGGGGTTGGGGGAGGCTGTTTTTATTTAACAATCAATTTCTTCGTCTCCCCATCTGCCGTCTGCAGGAAGTAGTTGCCGGCCGGCAGGCGGGATACGTCTACCTGGGTGACGTTGCGGAACACCCGGAGGCGCTGGCCCTGGGCGTTATAGATGGCTACATCTACCGCCCGGTTGAAGTACACGGCGCGGGTGGCCGGGTTGGGGAATACATCCAGCCCTTCCGTCTCGTTGAACTGCGGTTCGCCCAGATCGGTTACGGTGATCTGGTCGAAGCCGTGGATGGCGTAGGTCAGCGAGTGGTTGAATGGGAAGGGGTTGGAAGAAGAGGGGTGCTGGGAGTTGACCAGCAGCGACTTGCCGTCGGAAGTGGCGATGGCGCCGGTGACCTCAGCGCCTCTCGGAACGGCGGAGATGCGGATGAGGTCGTCTACCGTCGGGCTTTCGACGCTGAGATCGAGCAGCCACAGCTCGCAGGTGCTGTTGCTCACGCCGGCGGGCACGCGTCCGTAGCTGCGGCCGTTGAGGTCTTCGCAGATGACCAGGAAGCTCTGGCCGTCGATCGTCATGACGCTCAGGCCGTCGGGGTTAGACAGGTGCTTGCTGAAATAGTCGGCTTCGGCCGGGCTGGTTTCTTCATCCCAGTCGGGGCCGCCCTCGATAACCACGCTATTGTAGTTGGTGGCCGGGTCGTATACCCAGATGCGGCCGTAGTAGTCGCGGTAGTCGGAGCTGCTCGGCGTGCCCCAGCCCTTGTCGATGGCGCGCTGAATGTGGTAGGGGTCGTGGGTGGCGCCGGCGGCCTCCTCGTCGGCCCAGCGGCTGCCCGGGGAGTCGCGGCCCGTCTCCGTCCAGTAGACCAGCCCGGTGGCCGGGTCGACGGCCACCCACTCGATGCGGTTGTACATGGTGGCGCCGGCGGCAACGGCCTGCTCTTTGAAATTGAGCATCTTTTCGGGGTCGGAATTGTCGATCTCGACCCAGCGCTCGCCGGCGGTAGCGTTGTAAACGTAAAGCTTCCCTTTGGTGAAATCGCCGGGTTCATCGGCGACGAATTTGGTCCAGAAGCCGGGCGTGTCGTCCGGGCCGAGGTAGATGGTGGTGTTGTCCAGAGAAACAACGCCGCCCTCGTATGGCTGCCGGCCCCAGTTGTACTGCTTGCGGATGGCTTTGGCCTGGCGCGGGTCGATCTCCACCATCCAGTTGAAGTTCTCGTACTTCCTGACCTCCAGGCCGTCGAAGCCTTCGATGTCAGAGGAGATGATGTAATTGGCCGTGTCGCGCACGCCCTGGTTCTCGGCGCCGCCCGGCGACTTGGGGTAGGACCCGGAGCCGTCCGGGGAGCTGAAGCTGCCGTTGTAGATGCTGGCGTTGCTGGAACGGAACCACTCCTCCGCCGTCCAGATGCGGCCGTCGACAATAGAGCTGATGCCGCCGCAGTTCATGCCGGTTTCGCCTACGGTATTGACAAAGTCGACGTTGAAAAACTTGCCTTTGCGGCCGTCTTCCAGATCCTGGTCAACGACATTAAGCATGCCGGTGATGGGGTCGCGCTTGACGCGGAAGACGGTCATGCCGCCGCCGTCGCCGATGCGGTTGTCCTGGTAGATCATTTCGTGGTTGACGGAAACCCAGCCGAGGCTTTCGCCCGTCTCATCCGGCGTGAAGCCGATGAAATCGTGCCATTCCTTGGCGTAGGCGATGCCCGCCTCGTAACCGTAGGTCGGCGTGGTCTGCACCAGGTCGACGCCGCCCACAAAAAGGACCTGCAGCGAGAGGGGAGAGGGCGGCATCAGTACCGTTTCGGGTACGTAGCCCTCCGGAAGATCGATCTCCTCGGAGAAGATCGTAGACTGAGCGCTGACAAACAGCATGGCCATGCTGCTGAGCAGCATAGAGAGTACTACTTTTTTCATAGTCAAGAGACAGTAATTAGTGATCGAATTTGGCTTTCGGTGCGAAGATCCTAAGCAGATGTTAAGTGGGGGTAATCCGTTTGTTAGGTTTTGATTAGCAAATTGTTAAAAAAACGTTATTTTGTTAATTGTTTTTTAAATATCCGATGGCTTTTTTTGATACATACAACTCCGGGCAGAGGCACCAGTAAAAGCGGCACGAATTAACGGGTGAGGCTACCCGTCTAACGTTGGACAGGCCCGTACACCGTACAAGCCCGTGGGCTGCGCCATTGGCTCGTACACCGTACACGCCCCGGAGCTTTCTGTCCAGCCTTAGACGGATGCCCACGGGTGAATTCAAGCTACTGTGAACCAAGGCTTTAAGGGCCTGCGAAATCGCCCGTTAATTCGGTCTAGTCGCACTAGTGCGCCTCCGGTTCGCATTCAAACCAATCCGCCGGACTGTTGTTAAAACTGGCAAAACAGCAGCTTTGAGCTGGGAATCCATTTACATCTTTATTCTTGCCGTGGGCGCCGTCCAGGGGGTAGTTCTGGGGGCGGCCCTCTGGCGCAGCCCCTCTCCCCGGCGGCGCAGCAACCGGTTTCTGGCCCTACTTCTTTTTTTCTGTGCCTACCGGCTGTTGGCGGAAGTTCTTTTTGAGGCAGGAGTAGCGTCCATACACAACTGGGGCTACCATGCCCTGCTGGAGTTCAACTGGGTGTACGGGCCGCTCCTCTATTGCTTTGTGGCCAGCCTCTGTGATCCCGGGTTTCGCCTGGAGGGGCGGCGGTGGCTGCACTTCCTGCCGGCCGCCGTCGAGTTCGCCTTCAGCAACTTTATCAAGGCGCAGAATTTTTTCTGGGACGGCACGGCGGACAGCCTGTCGTGGGCGGGCTACTGGGGGTACGTCCTCTGGGAACACACGCCATTCCAACTTGCCGTATCCTTTGGCCTGGTGTTGGCATATGCTTTCCTGGCGGGCAGGGAGCTGAAGGAGGCGGCCCTGCGGGAAGAGGAGGTACGGTGGCTGCGGAAGCTCCTTTTCGTCTACAAGGCCTACGCGGGTATGGTGCTGATCGCCGGTTTGGCAGACTACCTGTTCTTCGACTATGCTTTCCACCCTTTCTACATTTTTCCTACTTACATCGGTATGGCGGCCATTACCTACTGGCTGGGGCTGGAGGGCTTTTCCCGCCGCAGCCAGCGCATTGCCACGCGCCGCCGTAACCCGGAAACTTCGGAGCCGGAATTTGGCCCTCTGGGGCGGCGGCTGGAACGCCTGATGAAAGAACAAGGCCTGTACCGGGACCCGGGCCTCACCCTCGCCACCCTGTCGGCAGAGCTGGGCATTCAGCCCTATCAGCTGACTCAGCTGCTCAACAACCATTTCCAGCAGAATTTTAACGATTTTATCAATGCCTACCGGGTGGAAGAGGCCCTGCGCCTGGCCCGCGACCCGGCCTATGCCCACCTCAGCCTTATGGGCATTGCCCTGGAAGCCGGCTTCAACTCCAAAGCGACCTTCAACCGGGCGGTGAAAAAAATTACCGGAAAAACGCCCCGGGAATTGCTCCAATAGGTTTCAAATTTCAAATCTGAGGCGACAGCCGCCTTTTTGCGCCTTTCCTTTGCCGAAAAAAACATGAAACCATTCTTTATTTCCATCCTTGCTGCGGCCCTGCCGCTGGTTGTCCTTTCTGCTCAAAGCCCACAGGAGGCGCCCTTGCCGGGCCCCCTCAGGGCATTGGAGGCAACCTTGGTGGCCAGCCACTTTCCCAGCCCTGTCTATGCCACTACCGACGATGGCCGGACGGACTACCGCTACTTCTGGAAACACAATACTTCCGTAATGTCCCCGGTAGAGGAGGTGCAGGTTGAAGAATGTGGCGCCTACATTTTCTACAATGAGCAGTGGAACCTGCGCGTCCGTTACGGGGTGGAAGACTTTGCTTCTCTTTTCAACTGCCCCAAGGGCAAAATGAAAAGGAGCCAACCCTATACTTTCACCGACAACTGGCGCACCGACAACCGCCTCCTGGGAGGATGGGCCCTGTGGTATTTCATCGGTACGACAGCCTCCGGAAAAAGGGTGTGCGGATACGCGCGCCTGGAAACGGTAGGGAGACTCTACGGTGAGCAAGACGGCGAATAGGCAGGGGAAACCATTATTTTTGTAATCGTTATGAAAGTAATGGTTATAAAAATAACGATTACAATTATAATCATTACAAAAATAACGATTACAAAAATAACGATTATAAATGTAATCATTACAAAAGTAACGGTTCTTGTTGTCTGTTGCCTGCTCTCCGCCCAGCGCCTGCTGGTTTTCTTGTACCGGGCCTTTCCTTCCAATATACTGACAACCTCTTACCTGAGGTATTTTCCAGTAGTGTGCAGGTATAGGCTGCGGTATAGAAACATTTTTTCACTCCATAATCCAGATAAATTATGAAAGCGCATTTTTTCATTTTCCTGTGCCTGATATTGGCTTCCGCCGCCTACGCGCAGAATTACCGGCTAAACCAGGCCAGGAGTACAATGGCCTGGGCCGGCAAGGCCGCCTTCAGTTCTTATACCCTGAGCGGCGCCATCCAACCCCGGGCGGGAACGCTCGTCCGGAACCAGGAGCGCATAACCGAGGCCTCTTTGTCCATTGATATGCAGAGCATCCGGTCCGACATCGCTCAACTGGAGCAGCACCTGCACAGCGCCGACTTTTTCGAAGTGCAGCGTTTTCCGGAGGCTGTTTTCGTCCTTCAACGGCCAGTATCCCTGGGAGGCGGCGAGGCCATGGCCAGCGGTTCCTTAACCATCAAAGGCATTACCCGGGAGGAGGAGATACCGCTGAGCGTTCGCCCGGAGGGCAAAGCGCTGGTGCTGGAAGGGCGGGCATTGCTCGACCGCACGGCCTACGGCATTTACTACAATTCGCCCAATTTCTTCGAGGGGCTAAAGCAGGAAGCCATTGCCGACACGTTCGAGCTGTCTTTCCGGCTGGTTTTTGAGCCAGCGGAAGGGGAATAATCCTGGAGGGTTTTGTACCTTGGCGGGAGATCAGGATATGATGCTGCAGTTCGCTGTTGGCGGTTCGCTTCTGGCAGTCAGCACAACAATGCCGCCTCTGGCGGGAAACCCGCCCAACCGCTAACCGCTATTCGTCAAACACAACTCACATGAACGACTCCTTCCGCCAGCAATTCCCCTCCCTGCGCCGCCGGCACAATGGCCGGCGCCTGGTATTCATGGACGGCCCCGGCGGCACCCAGGCGCCTCAGCCGGTGATCGACGCCGTCAGCCATTACTACAAAAATTCCAACGCCAATACCCACGGCGCCTTCATCACGGCACACGAAACAGACGCCGTCCTGGACGGCGCCCGGGAGGCTGTGGCGCAATTCCTGGGGGCGGAAGGGCCGCACACCATCTCGTTCGGGCAGAATATGACGACCCTCAACTATTCGCTCAGCCGGGCCATCGGGCGCATACTGCAGCCGGGCGACGAGGTGCTGATCACCCAGCTCGACCACGAGGGCAACCGCGGCCCCTGGCTGGCGCTGCGCGAGCTGGGCGTCGTCGTTCGGGAGGTGAAGCTCACCGGCGAAGGGGTGCTGGATTACGGCGATATGGCCGCCAAGACCAACGAACGCACCCGCCTGCTGGCGCTGGGCTATGCTTCCAACTTTATGGGTACCGTCAATGATGTACAGAAAGCACGGGCTCTTACGTATAAGTCTGGCGCCTGGCTGCTGCTCGACGCCGTGCATTATGCGCCCCACTTCCCCCTGGATGTGCAGGCCATCGGCTGTGATTTTCTGCTCTGCTCCGCCTATAAGTTCTACGGCCCCCATGTGGGCATCCTCTATTCCCGCCCCGGCCTGCTGGACCGCCTGCCCGCCGACCGCCTGCGCACCGCCGCCCAGGAGGCGCCCTACAGCATCGAGACCGGAACCCTCAACCACGCCGCTCTGGCCGGCGTCAAAGCGGCGGTGGACTTCATCGCCTGCTTCGGCACGGGCGCCGATTACCGCTCTTCCCTGGTGGACGCCATGAACCGCATCCACCGGCACGAGATCGCTCTGGCCCGGAAACTGCACGCCGGCCTTACTGCCCTCGCCGGCGTTTCCGTTATCGGCCCTCCCATGGACGCTCCCCTGCGGGCGCCTACTCTCGCCGTGCTGACGGAAGGCCACCGCCCGGAA
>JAGFJE010000002.1 GCA_024103175.1 Phaeodactylibacter sp. | reverse complement strand
CGCTCTTCCGGGTAAACTTCCGCTTTCCGCTTTCCGCTTTCCGACTTCCCTAGATCATCTCCTCCGCTCTCACCCACGCATCAAACTGCTCCCCGGTCAGGTACCCCAGTTCCAGCGCCGCCGCCTTCAGCGTCTTGTCCTCCTTATGCGCCTTCTTGGCGATCTCGGCGGCCTTATCGTAACCGATATGCGTATTGAGGGCGGTGACCAGCATCAGGGAGTTATTGAGGTTCTCCTTGATGCGGCTGTAATTGGGCTCGATGCCTACGGCGCAGTGGTCGTTGAAGCTCACGCAGGCGTCGCCGATGAGGCGGGCCGAGGTGAGGAAGTTGAAGATCATGACCGGTTTGAAGACGTTGAGCTCGAAATGGCCGTTCATGCCGCCCACATTTATGGCGACGTCATTGCCGATCACCTGGGCCATGGCCATGGTGAGGGCTTCCGGCTGGGTGGGGTTGACCTTGCCCGGCATGATGGACGAGCCCGGCTCGTTGGCGGGTATAATGAGCTCGCCGATGCCGCAGCGCGGCCCGGAGGCCAGCATGCGGATGTCGTTGCCGATTTTCATCAGCGAGACGGCCACTGTTTTCAGAGCGCCATGAGACTCCACGATGGCGTCGTGGGCGGCGAGGGATTCAAACTTGTTGGGCGCGGTCACAAAGGGCAGGCCGGTGAGTTCGGCGATCTTTTTGGCCACTTTTTCATCGTACCCTTTGGGGGCGTTCAGCCCGGTGCCGACGGCGGTGCCGCCCAGGGCCAGCTCCGCCAGGTGGGGCAGGCTGTTGCGGATGGCGCGCAGGCCGTGGCCCAGTTGGGCAACGTAGCCGGACAGCTCCTGGCCTACGGTCACCGGCGTGGCGTCCATGAAGTGGGTGCGGCCGATCTTGACCACCTCCATGAACTTTTCCGATTTTTCCTTCAGGGTATCCCGCAGGGCCTCGATGCCGGGGATGGTGGTTTCCACCAGTATCTTGTAGGCGGCGATGTGCATGGCGGTGGGGAAGGTGTCGTTGGACGACTGCGACTTGTTGACGTCGTCGTTGGGGTGGAGGAATTTCTTCTCGTCCGTCAGCTTGCCGCCCCGCAGCACGTGCGCCCGGTTGGCGATCACTTCGTTGACGTTCATGTTGGACTGGGTCCCGGAGCCGGTCTGCCAGACTACCAGAGGGAACTGATCGTCCAGTTTGCCGGCCAGGATCTCATCGCATACCTGAGTGATAGCGTCGCATTTTTCCTTTTCCAGGACGCCCAGGCCCAGGTTGGCCAGAGCAGCCGCCTTTTTGAGAATGGCGAAAGCGCGGATCACTTCTTCCGGCATGCGGTGGCCGCCGATCTTGAAGTTTTCGGAAGAGCGCTGGGTTTGTGCGCCCCAGTACTTGTCGGCCGGTACATCGACGTAGCCGAGGCTGTCTTTTTCTTTTCTGTATTCCATATCGAAATTGAGTTGTTGGTTGTCTGTTGTTGGTTGTCTGTTGTTGGTTGCTCAACGCACAACAAACAACAGGCAACAGCCGCTAACCGGCATTCCCAAAGGTACGGCATGCCCAATTAAAAAACCCAACTGAAACCGGAAAATAAGGGCTGGGCATCTCTGCCGTGGGGCTCTTGGGAAAAAGCTGTGAAAAAAATACTCAAAAGAGCACAAAGCACCTGCCCCGGCCGTAAACTTATTATTTAAGAGAACGTTGTATTGACATCGACCCCTGGTGAATTTACAGGCCGGTACCCTGCTGCGGCCCCGCCAGGCACACGTGGCTATTTATCCCTTCCACGGGGGCGCAGAACCAAATTGTGAATCTCCTTGGCGCCAAGAGCAATCTCCCTACCCACAGCGCCGGGGATAAACCGCCACTGGAAAAAAAGAAAAACCATTACTTAACTTATTAAAAGATCCATACTATGGCTTTTAAACTTCCCGATCTGCCTTATGCTTACGATGCACTCGAACCCCACATCGATGCACGCACTATGGAGATCCACCACACCAAACACCACGCCGGGTATACCAGCAAACTGAATGATGCCATCGCCGGCACCGAGCTGGAAAAGATGAAAATAGAAGATATTCTGGCCAAGGTTTCCAAGTACTCTACCGCTGTGCGCAACAACGGCGGCGGCTACTGGAACCACAAGCTGTTCTGGGAAATTATGTCTCCCGACGGTGGCGGCCAGCCTTCCGAGCGCATGAATATCCACAAAGCGATCACGCGCGATTTCGGTTCTTTCGACAAGTTCAAGGAAGAGTTCTCCAATGCCGCCGGCACCCGCTTCGGCTCCGGTTGGGCATGGCTCTGCGTGGATAAAAAAGACAAGCTGTTCATCACCTCTACCCCCAACCAGGACAACCCGCTGATGGACCTGGCTGAGAAAAAAGGAACCCCCATCCTCGGCCTCGACGTATGGGAACACGCTTATTACCTGAACTACCAGAACCGCCGCCCGGATTACATCTCCGCCTTCTGGAATGTGATCAACTGGGACCAGGTGACGAAGAACTACAATGACGCCAATGAGGGCGCGTCGAAGTTCTAGGATGGTATCATGGCTTCATGGTTGAGGGCAACCCGGAAACGCCCAAAAGGAATAATGGAATGGGGGAATGAAGGAATGAATATTACTCTAAATACATTAGTTCATGTAAAAAAAACTTTAATGTATGGGATTCGTATTCAATCATTCATTTTTACCAGGCCGAAGTATGAGGACGGGCCTCCAGTCATTCATTCCCTTAGAGGACTTTCCGGAGCGCCCTCATCCGTGAACCCATAAAAAAAATGTCCCGCATGCGCCATTCCCCTGCGGACAATATTGCGAGCTTAAAATAATTACCTTATATTTGAAACTTCAATGTTCTTTTACAAACATGCTTAAGGCGTAAAGTGAATCACAACATATCCAAAACACGCTTAGAAAAAAGACACTTTACCCCGATGGGAAGAATGTAGGATTGCTGAACCCTTTTTTTTCATCTAAAGCTTTATCCCATGATCATTCTAGGCATTCTTCTGCTCATTCTGCTTCTGTTCAATTTCGAATTGATGGAAGCTTCCTGAATCTTAATCGCCAAGAAACTACGAGATTAGCCGACCGGCTGTCTAACATGTACGAAAGAGTTTTGAGAAAAGGCTTGTACCATCCGGTGCAGGCCTTTTTTGTTGGAATGAGGGAATGGAGGTGGGAGGGAATGAGGGAATGAAGGAATTTTACCCGGAAGAGCCTATGGCGAAGACGGGGAAGGAATGATGGCCCGTCCTCTCCCGATAGTTATCGGGATCGGCCGGGTAAAAATGAAGGAATGAATATCGATGGTACGCGAATGGCGAAACCCGAATACTCCGCTCCTCCTCTCTTCCCGGCAAATATCCCTGCTGCATTTCCCTGTTTTCTCCATATTTCGACACGGCGCTATAACATTACTTCCTCCTTTTCGTATGAAATAACATAATCCGGGATAAGTCCCTGAACAAAGGGAACACGCATTAAAAAATTGCCTAACTTTAGCTCACAACAAACGGTACCAAGCATTCACCCATGTTCTATACCCCTGAAGAGATCAAAGGCTTTGAAGCACAGCTGGAGCTGCTCATCCGCAAGCTCAACTTCCTGAGGAAGGAGCGGGAGATTGCCGTGGATGCTAGTGCCAGGTTTTCCCTGAACGAAGAGGTCAACCAACTGGAGGGGCAGGTACGGGAGTTAAAGGGCAAACTGGCAGGCGCCCATAATATCCACACGGTGGATAAGGATACCCTGTTGCTGGACGCCGTGCGAGGGCTGAATATCGATGAGGACGAAGAGGTCGGGCTGCTCCACCTGGTGAATGTGGACCGCAAAGACATGCGCGGCAAATTCTGGGATGCCTTTGATGAGAAAGAAGAGAAAAAACAGGAATTCCAATACTACTTCATCAGCGCCTGCCCCAGCCAGATGCCGCCCAGCTTCGCCGAGCGCATGGTGTACGAACTGTTGCTGGAGGAACTCGACGGTGACTCCGACGCCCTGCACATCATCACCCACGAAGATACCGGGCGGCTGCGTATACAGGACCTGCCCGTGGGCCGCAATACCCGCAAGTGCCAGCAACGCTTCAAGGAATACGTCCAGGAACGCTTCCGCTTTGCCGATACGCAATCTTTCGATACCTTCATCGAAACGGGCGTGCCCAAGCTGCCCTACGACTACGTCGCCGTCGCTTTTGAGATCCATGAGCGCAACTGGGAGGATTTCCTGCCGGAGTACCTGCAGTGGATGATCGACACCTTCCGCTGCCCGCACCACGATGTGCCGGTTTTCCTCTTTTTCTTTGTGGTTTACATCGAAAAGCAGCATGAGGGCAGGCTCATGCCGGCCCAGAAGGCCCTCCTCGACGCCCTGCAGGGGCTGTCCCAACGCAATGAAACCACCTTGCTGACGCCCCTGCTGCCCGTCGAAGAAGGCGACCTGCGCGCCTGGCTGATGGACCTCGGAGAGCGCAACCCCAATAAGGTGCAGGAAGTGATGGACGTCTTCCTCTCCGGCCTGCGGGAGGAGGACCAGCGCCTGTATCAGGATAAGAAACTATTGAATATGAAAGATATCGAGGAATTGCAGGCGGCCGTCTATCGCATTGCGAATGAGTGAGGCGGAGCAGCCTGATTTAAACTTGACAAGTTTTCTCACCGCGTGCTCCTTGTAAACTTGTCAAGTTTTCTTAACCGAAAAAATACGCCATGAGCTTCCATTTATACAGCGAAAGCGGGCAGCGCGACCTGCCGAAAATAACCCTCAACGAAAAGATCAACGACCCCCGCCTCTACCTGCCGCCCAAAGGGCTGGTCGGGGCGGTCAACGTCGCCATCAATCTGGGGCAGCCGCTGCTGCTCACCGGAGAACCGGGCACCGGCAAGACCCAGTTGGCCCACCATGTCGCCCACTACTTCAAGCTGGGCAAGGTAGTCGTCTTCAATGCCCAGACGACCTCCACGGCCAAGGACCTGTTCTACCGCTACGACGCCCTGGGCCATTTCCAGTACAGCCAGACCCAGGCCGAGCCCCTCACGCCGGAGCAGGTGGAAGAGAAGTACATCCGCTACCAGGCCCTGGGCGCCGCCATCCGCAGCCAGAGCCGCCGGGTCGTGCTGCTCGATGAGATCGACAAGGCGCCCCGCGACCTGCCCAACGACGTGCTGGCCGCCCTGGAAGAGCTGCGCTTCGACGTGCCCGAGGTGGGCAAAAGCTTCGAGACCACCATCGACAACCGCCCCCTCATCATCATGACCTCCAACTCGGAGAAGAACCTGCCCGATGCCTTCCTGCGCCGGGTGGCCTACTTCCACATCGAATTCCCCACACCTGAGGACCTGCTGCGCATCCTCCGGCAAAAACTGGACGGCTTCGATTCGGAGAGCGGTAACAAACAGCTCGACGCCATCATCGAACACTTCAACATGATCCGCGCCAAAGACAAGGTGAAGCTCAAGAAACCGCCCGCCACCGCCGAGCTGATCCAATGGGCCGCCCTGCTCCGCAAAATGGACTTCGACGCCTCCCGGCTGGCCAACCTCAAGGGCCTGAGCGGAGAGGAACGGGAGCAGTTGGGCCTGTCCTACTCGGTGCTGGCCAAGAATAAGGATGACCTTAAGGCTTTGATAGGGATTTTATAATAACTCAACAGAGGATTTGAAATGAAGGATGGTTGTTATTACCGAAATATTGACCTGCTGGCGTATACGATGTACGGCCCGGAATGGAGCCTGGAAGATGTACGGTGTACGAGGCTGGAAGATGTACGGTGTACAGACGATATTGGAACAGGAAGATGTACGGTGTACGAAGCGCCCAGGAGCCAGCATACATCGTACATCCTCATGTTCCCCTCGGGACCCGTACATCGTCCACCCGTACACCCCCACGGCCCTTCCAGCCACGTACAACGTACAACCTCATGTTCCCCTACAGCCACGTACAACGTACACCAAAACCGGCTGATTTTTTAAAAATGATCCAATAACCAAATCCCCAAACCAATATTTCCGATAACGAAATGACTTCTTCCGGCAAAAAATACCACCTCCTCGCCGAACTGCTGAGCACCCTTCAGGCAGAAGGCTACCCCCTGGGTACCGGCCAGCAGTTGCAGGTGCAGGAGCTGTTGAATAAGCTGCCGGAAGATACGACGATAGAAGAGATGCCCTTCCTGCTGGCGCCCCTTTTCGCCAACAACCCCAAGGAGCAGGCCCATTTCTACGAGCTGTTCGAGCAGTGCCGGAAGCGGACGGAGGCCTTCTACCGGGAGATAGAGCGGGAAGAGGCGATAGGGCCGGACCGGCAGGAGCGCCGGTATCGCGGGCTGATCTGGCTGCTGGCCCTGTTGTTGCTCATCCCTCCTGCCGTGGTGATCTACCAGTTGACGCGGCCGGTGGAGCGGGCCTTTATCGAAAAGCCTTTCCAGGTGCAGGCCGGCGGCCAGGCGGAGGTGTGCCTGAGTGATTCCACCGACCTGAAGGAGTTTGGCCTGCCCGAAAGCTACGAAGTATTGTATTCCGGGAGGGGGAACCTGGGGTCCTTCCTGGTGGATACGCCGCAGTGCCTGGTGTACATCGCTCAGGACAGTATCGAAGGGCGGGACTCGGTGGTGGTGGAATGGGCCAATGCCGGCGGGCAGAAACTCGCAGTGGTCTACAAGGCCATCATCCTGGCCCCGATGCCGGATACTACAGTGGCTGTTGATACCTTCCGTGTTGAAGAGGAGATCCTGCCCCCTCCGCAGGCTCATGCTTTCGGCCTGAGAAGTTACCCCTTCCACCACGATCCCCTGGCCTTCGCCGTACAGCCCCCCTCTCAATTGCGGCGCTTTCTGGCCGACAACTTCTCCTGGCTGAAATGGGGCGGCCTGCTCCTGTTTACCGCCCTGCTGCTGGCCGTCCTGTTCTACCGCGCCCATCGCCGCCGCAAGCTGATCGCAGAATTGGAAGCCAATGATAAGCCGCCCTACGCCTGGAACATCCGCGTCGAAGGGGCGGAGGCCGTCCACCTGGGCGACGATTTCAGCTTCCTGCTCAACCTCATCCGGCAGCGCACCGGCAGCGAGGCCTTCAGGCTGGACGTCCCCAGGACCATCGGCGCCACCATCGAGCAGGGGGGCATGCCCACCTTCCGCTTTCTGCAGCAGACCAAGCCGCCGGAATACCTCCTGCTGATCGATCAGCAATCGCCCCGCAACCACCGCGCCCGCCTGCTGGATATGCTCTTCCGGGTATTTTACGCCAATGAGGTGCTCATCGAGCGCTTTTTCTACGACAGCGACCCACGGGTGTGCTACAATGAATTACACCCGGAGGGCATACCAATGACAGAGATACAGCAGCGCTACGGCAGCTCCCGCCTGATCATGGTGGGCTACGGCAACGCCCTGCTCAACAAGCTTACCGGTAAACCGGAACCCTGGAGCCGCCTGCTCCGCAACTGGAAACACCGCCTGCTGCTGACGCCCCGCCCCGTCAACAGCTGGGGAAAGCGGGAACGCCGCCTGGGCGATATCTTCACCCTGCTGCCCCTTTCCATGCAGAGCCTCCTCTTCTGGCTGGAAGAGCTGGAAATGGAAGAGGATGCCCGCTTCGACACCTGGCCCAGCCGGGTGAAAGACGCCCCAAAGGAACCCATCGAGATCAAAGGAAGCCTGATAGACAGCCTGCAGGATCACTTCCGTGGCCCCATGTTGCAGTGGATCGCCGCCTGCGCCGTGTACCCTTCCCTGCACTGGGACCTCACCCTATACCTCGGGCAACAGCTCTCCATCGGGAAAGAAAACCTGCTCACCGTCGACAACCTCCTGCAGCTCACCCGCCTGCCCTGGTTTGCGGAGGGGCGCATTCCGCAGGCTTCCCGGGTCAGCCTCGTCAGCTGGCTGGAAGCCGAGCATCCTGCTTTGTTGGAACAGGTGCGCACGCAGCTGGCCGACATCCTGCAGCAGAACCCCCCGCCCGCCGATTCTGCCGCCTTCGAGGACTACCGCATGAACGTGGCCCTCAACGAATGGCTCACCACCAAAAACAAGCGCCGCAAAAGGGAACTGGAAAAAGAGATCGGCCGCATGATGGAGGCCGGAGGCGAGGCCGACATCACCGTCATCAAACAACTGCAGCGGGAGCGCAGCCCCCTGGACTTTATCGTGCCCGACGCCTGGAAGAAGTACCTCCACCCGCACGGCCTGCCCGGCCTGGGCTGGCGCGGCGAATGGCGCGACGTGCTGCGCTGGGCCCTGCCCTTGTGGATTCCCGCCCTGCTGATCACCGCCTGGCCCTGGGAGATCAGGCCGGTGGATTGCAATGGCGCCCTGGTGGAATACCGGGTGGAAGGGGAGGAGCACCTGCTGTGTGTCGACAACCTGGACGCCCTGGGCGTTATGGCGGAAGAGCATGCGAAGGCCGCCGTGGAAATGGATTCCCTGTCCGGCGCCAGCGCCTTCAATGCGCAGGCCATGCGCTGGATGAACGTGGCGGATGCGCCCCTGGCCATACCTGCCGCTTCTTCCGGTTTTGAGGCCAGCTGGCAGTGGCGCAAACCCGCCACCGGTTCTTCCCTGGCCTACCAGCTGATCGAATACAACCGGGCGGATCAAACCCTGAACCTGTCGAGAACAGCAGGAGGCAGGCGCTTCGATTTTTCGGATAAATGGATGGACGAATACCGCAGCAACATGGCCATCGCCTTTTATAATAAAGGAGTGGAACTGTACCTGGCGGGTTCGGAATTCTTCAACCTCAGCCCGGCGGAGCGGCAGGCCCAACTGCGCGATGCGCTGGAGGAATGGCGGAAGATACAGGCGGGAAGCAGCAGCCTGCCCCCCGATGTACAGCAGTCCATGTTGAGGACGATGGAGCGCCTGGGGCTGAGGGATACCCTCCAGCTTCAAAGGGGGGAATTGTCGGAAGCGTCGTTGCTGAGCCGTTTTGAGCAACTGGTCGATCAGGGCCGGGAGCGCGTCTGCGCCTACTTCCAGGAAGCCATCCGCCTGGATTCCAACCAGTTGGATATGAACCGCATCCGGAACTGGTGCACAGGGGAGGTGGCGGCCGGTGCGGACAGCATCCCACCGGAGGCCTGTTATGTCGTCGCCAATGTGCCGAACGAACTTGCCCTCCGCTTCCGGATACTGACGCAGGCAGAGGTAGACGGCCTGAATGCCGCTTACGGAACGGAGGAATGGAACAAGCTGCGGGTCAACCGTCAGACACTGATCAAATCCATTCCTCCGGGCGAGCAGGTAGAGCTCCTGAGACAAGGCTCGGATTTTTATTACATCCGCCACAAAGGGGTGGAGGGATATATTGCCAGGACGTATCAGGGCAAACCTACCCTCACACCCTGCACCGCCCGCCAGAATGGGAAAGGGGCCGGCGAACCCGCCCCCACCCAGGCGGAACTGCAAAAGATCCTGGTGCAGGCGCCGGAGGATTGGTACAGCCTGAAACAAAAGGCCAACTTCAACCTGAACCCGGAGGCCGCCGGGACCATCATCCCGGAAGTTGGTGTCCGGGGGCGCTATGCCATCCTGAAGCCGTTACTCAACCCCGCCATCCTGGAAAAAATATTCGGAGAAAAGGTATTCCGCTCCGGCCCGCACCGGGGCGCGGAACTGAACTACCGCAGTGACGAGTCCTTCGGCCGCTACAACCCCGCCTTTTTGCGGAAGCTGTATTCTACTTTGAGCACCCTGAGCCGGAGCGAGCTGATCACCGGGCAGGTGCAGGGGCTGTACGACCGGGAATTCAGGAAAGTGCTGCGGACATTCTACCAGGCTTACGAAGTCGGCGCCAACCGGGAAGACATACAGAAAGAATACCTCTCCCGGATGGAAAACCCCGCTCAGGGGCTGACGCGCGGCGGAAGCATGAACTTTTTCGAAGAACAATTCTCCGATTTCTCCACCAACCCGCCCTACTACGACCCGGAAGCCGTCATGGCCGCCGGCTTCTGGCTGCGCCGCTCCATCGACGGCACCGCCGATGAGTTCTACCAACTGCTGCAGCTTACCCTGCGCACATTCGACCCGGCCTTCCTGGCGCCGGTAGCGGCTTCCGATTCCCCCCTGGTGGCTAAGCCGACATCCCCGACAGATATTCAAACAACGGCGCCAAAAACTCACACCCCCCGCTACCTCTGGTGCCTGGACAACCCTCACGGCAGCGACACCCCCGGCAAGCGCTCCCCCGTCTTCGACGACGGCAAAACCCAGCTTTTTGAGTATCAGCTCAGCCGGGATGTGGTTGATCGCATCATCCGCCAACTGGAGGAGATTGGGGTGGAATACTACCGCGTGGCGCCGGAAGAGGAGGACATCGGCCTGCCGGAGCGCGCCCGGCGGATCAACAATTACGATACCCGCCTGCCCAAACTGGCGGTGTCGGTGCATTTCAACGCCGGTCCGGCGAAAAACGCATCGGAATGGACAAATGAAGGGGTAAGGGGGGTAGAGGGTTGGTATCAGTCCGGTTCCAGCGAGAGCGAACGGCTGAGCGCCATTTTTGCGGAAAAAATAATCAAAAAAACAGGCCTTAGAAACCGTTATTTGGAAAGTAAAACGGAAGGAGAGTTCTATATCCTCAGGGAATTTACTCCTCCCACCACCCTGATGCAGAACGGTTTCTACAACAACCGCGCCGACGCCGCCCTGCTGGCCCAGCCCGCCTTCCGCCAGCGCCTGGCCGACGCCTACGTGGAGGCCATCCTGGAGATCGAAAGGTACGGCCTGGAAAAAGCCCCCGCCCCCCTCATCGATGAACGGGACAGCGACGGGGACGGCGTGGGTAATGACGGGGACTTGTGCCCCTTTACCGCCGGCCCGGCGGGGAATAAGGGCTGCCCGGAGGAGAAAAAGCCGCCCTCCTCGGAGCCTTTGCCACAGCCCCCGAATAAAGGAGAGGAGTTTCCGGAGCAAGGCCCGTCAAAGTCCGATAAAAGGCCCTACCGCACCATTCAGATTGAGGCCGGCGGGCCCACCTGGCTGGCGGAGAACCTGGATATCGAGGTAGAAGGTTCATGGTGCTATCAAAACAAGCCGGAGAATTGTGAGCAATACGGCCGGTTGTATACCTGGGAGGCAGCCCAGGAAGCTTGTCGGCAGTTAGGTGAAGGATGGCGGCTGCCAACGGATGGGGAGTGGAAGGCCTTGAGAGAGAAATATGGAGTGAAAACGATTGCGTATGTTGTTCTGATGCAAGGAGGTAGCAGTGGCTTTGATGCCCGTCTGGGTGGTTATCGGGACACAAGAGGCGCCTACCTCCATCTCGGAGAAGATGGTTATTACTGGAGTGGAACGGAACGGGGCAGGCAGAACGCGGAATACCATGGGTTCAGTAGTTTTTATGGCAGGGTGCATAGCTTCAGCTTCGACAAGTCTCTGGGCCTCAGTTGCCGCTGTGTTAAGGACTGATTTTTCCCGCTCGCACAGCACCCCCAAAAGCATCCGAAAGCTCAAAGAATAATGCCCTGCCATTTTTTTACCGAAAGCTGCTCGTTGCGACTTGCAGTCGTATACGTAACAATGGTGGCAGGCTCCTGCCCGCCAGCTCGTACGGGCCCCTTGCTGCAAAGCCGGCAGGCAATAGAAAGTTGGTATATGTTTAGCGGTGCTCCAGGTGACATCTTTCGCCTATTCACTGAACCCTTAGCTTGTAGTACTATCCCTCAAAGGCGAAAGGTGTCATCTGGAAAGGAATTCCTTCCCCGTCTTCGCCATAGGCTCTTCCGGGTAAAATTCCTTCATTCCATCAACAACCGCAGCAGCACCCCATTCGTCCACCCAAACCCATCCTGCACCGGGTACTCGCCGCCGCCGGCCAGCAGGCTCATATCTTCCACGTTGTATTTTTCGACCATCTTGCCGGTATTGCGGTAGACCTTCACGTTGAGGCCTACCCAGCGGTTTTTAGCCTCGTCGGCCAGGCCGTTTAAGCCGTAGTTGCGCAGGCCGATGATGCTGATCCATTGCAGAGGCGCCCAGCCGTTGGGCGCGTCCCATTGCTGGCCGGTATGGTTGAGGGTGGTCAGCAGGCCGCCCGCCTTGAGGAAGTCGCGCTCGAGGGTGGCCGCCGCCATCTTGGCCTGTTCGGGGATGGCCAGGCTGAAATAGAGCGGGAACATGCCCGCCAGGGAAGGCGCGTCGACGAGCGAATCGCCGACGAAGTCATAGTCCTTGAAAAAGGAACCCTCGTCATCCCAGCAGTAGCGCAGGATGGCCTGGTGGCGCTGCTGGGCCTTCTGCTGAAAGATGGTCCCGTTTTCCAGGTCGCCGGCCTGCAGGTAAGCGCCGGCCAGGGTCTGTTCCAGGTTGTAGAGCAGGCAGTTGAGGTCGACGGGGATGATGTCGTTGGTGTGGATGGTGTGCAGGTTCTGCTTGTCGGCCAGCCAGCGGCTGGAGAAGTCCCAACCCGACTCGCAGGCCGAGCGGATGTGGCGGTAGACTTCCGCTGCGTCCCGGCCGCTTTCCTCGGCCGTTTTCACATCGTCGTGGTACATCTCGGCGCGCGGGTAGGCGCCCCGGTCCCAGTAGCGGTTGAGGATGCTGCCGTCCTTGAGGCGCACCACGTGTTCGGCGGCAGGGCCGGCGGCAGTGACTTGTTCGGCGCCCCTCATCCAGAATTCATACTCTTTCTCCAGCCGGGGCAGGTATTTCGGATAAACCTCATTACCCTTTTCGCTGGCCAGCAGTTGCACCATAGAAGCGAAGAAGGGCGGCTGAGAGCGGGTCAGGAAGTAGTCGCGGTTGCCGTTGGGGATGAAGCCGATGGTGTCGATGAGGTAGGCGAAGTTGTCGATCATGTTCTCGATCATGTCCAACTTTCCGGCGGCCTGCAGGCCCAGCATGGTGAAATAGCTGTCCCAGTAGTAGATCTCCCCGAAACGGCCGCCGGGCACGATGTAAGGGTGGGGCAGGGGGATGAGGGTGCCGCGCACCGCAGCGGTGTCATCGGGCTGGCGGGTGAGCACCGGCCATAGTTCGTTGATGTGCTCGGCGGCGCTGCGGCTGGTATCGCTCTGATAGCCGGAAGCGTACTGCTTCGGCAGCTCGAAATTTTCCAGGACGAAAGCCTTCAGGTCGAACCCTTCCAGGCCTTTGGCCGCCTGGTATTTGTCGAGGATCTCATCGGTGGGGTATTTGGGGGTACAATCCACAAAGGTCTTCCCGTCGGGAAAAACCTGGTTCATCTGTACGGCTACGAAGAGCTCGCCGTAGCGTTCCTGTGGCGGGAGGTTCTGTTTGGTTTCCCGGTATTCAACAACGCCTTCCGGCGCCTGGCGGCAGGCAGCGGTCAATGTAAGGAGCAGGATCATTGGCCAATAAAGGTGTTTCATCGCTTTGTTGATTTTTTGACTTTTTTTTACCAACCGGGCCATCATGCGGCGCCCGGTTTTTTCCCGCAGGATGGTAAATATAAATGAACTTGGCCATTTTCCCACATCTTGTACCGGTAAGAGTATGTTCGGAGGCTGGGGTTGAAAGCGAGAAGCGTCGTCAAACCTGCCTGCGTGCCGAGCACTTCGGCAGGCAGGAAAGGGGCCTTCGCAGCTCAAAGTTTATCCGGCTGCATAGACGGGATTGGCCTCCAAACATACTCCAAAACAGGAATAGAGCCGGCGGGAATGGCGTTATTGCCGGAAAAGTCGTAAATTAAAAGGCTGTTCCTTTTCCGTTCAACAGAACAAAAGCCATGAAGAAATTCCAACGGGCCGGTTCGATTTTGGCCCTTCTGGTAAT
The DNA here is from genome assembly GCA_024103175.1 of Phaeodactylibacter sp. GTDB lineage: Bacteria > Bacteroidota > Bacteroidia > Chitinophagales > Saprospiraceae > JACJXW01. The sequence continues at coordinate 7,655 of JAGFJE010000002.1, read as the reverse complement.
GACAAGCCTGGCCGCTTGCCAGAAAGAGGAAGGGCTGGACCCCCGGCGGCAACCCGATACTTCGTATCAGCCGGAAATTGAAGCCTCCGGTTTTCCCAACAGCACCGCCCTGGACAACCTTTATTTCCCCAACGAGGCGGGTAAAGTATACTTCTATGAAAGGCAAACAGAAGAAGGCCTGGAACGATCGGAAGTGAAACGCCTCAGCCGCACGCAGGTGGTGATGGGCATCGAATGCGTAGTGGTCGAAGATGCGTTGTGGAGGAACGGCATTTTACTGGAAAGGGGCGAGGAGTATTACGCTCAGGACGAGGAGGGGAACGTCTGGCATTTTGGCGAAGAAGTCGATAACTATAATGCCGGCGGCGTGCTGATCAACCACAACGGAAGCTGGGAAGCCGGAGTGGATGGCGCCCTGCCCGGCATTGTGATGCCGGCGAACCCCCAGGTGGGGCAATCTTACCGCCAGCAGTACTTTTTCAATCTCGCCGAAGACGAGGCGGAAGTGATGGAAGCCGGCCTGGCCCTTTCCATCCCCTGGGGCGCCTTCGGCGGTTGCATCAAGATAAAAGAGTGGTCCGCCCTCGAACCGGAAGTGCTGGAGTACAAATTCTACGCTCCGGGCATTGGCCTTATCAAAGCGATAAACGTGACGGACAATGAAGAGCAGGTGCTGGTCGAGGTCAGAGGGTGATCCGGTTGTTCCCGGTTGGCAGGATTGGAAAAATCAAAACCGAAAAAGATGAAATGGCCATACTCCTTCCATTTTCTGGTGCTGGCGCTGGCTTTCCATTTCAGCCATGCACAATCTCCCTACCGTTTCAATCTGGGCAAAGAGGCGGCATTTATCGGCGTTGGCGGCACGGCCCTGGTGGGGGGCGTTTTGCTAAAGGACAATACCACCCTGTTTTCTCCCGATGAACTGGAAGGGCTCGATCCCGCACAGATCAATGCTTTCGACCGGGGAGCGGTCTTCAACACTTCCCGCGCCGCCCGGGAAGCGAGCGACTACTTTCTGGACGGCTCCCACCTGCTGCCGCTCCTGCTGCTGGCGGGGCGGGAAACCCGCCACGATTTTGGGGCCATCGCCTTCCTGTGGGGCGAAACCCTGCTGGCCAACGGCGGCCTCACCCTGGCCTCCAAATATGCCTTTCGGCGGCCCCGGCCCTATGTCTATAATATGAACATCCATGCCCGCCAAAAGCAGACGGTCAATGCCAAAACGGCCTTTTTCTCCGGCCATACTTCCATGACGGCCGCCAACACCTTCTTCGCCGCCCGGGTATTTTCCGATTATTACCCGGAAAGCAAATGGAAGCCGGTGGTGTGGACGGCCGCCGCCACCATACCGGCCATCACCGGCTACCTGAGGGTGCGGGCAGGGCGGCATTACCCTTCGGATGTCATCGCGGGGTATGCCGCCGGAGCGCTGGCCGGGTATTTTATCCCCCACCTGCATAAGCGGCCGGGGAGGAAGAACAACGGAATGGAGCTGTATGGCAGTATGAACGGCGCCCTGCTGAGGGTGGAGTTTTAATGTCTGGTCAATTTCCAAAGGTATATCCCAGGCCCACCCGCAGGCTCACCGGCAGGTACTGCTGCCGGTAAGCGCCGGTGAGTGTTTCGCCGGCGCCGGTGAGGGTAGAGGAAAATTCACCCGGCTCTTCTCCGGACCAGGCGCCCTCCAGGGCGGCGGAGAAAACCAGCCATTCGTTGACCTTTTGAAAATACTGGACGGTGAGGTAGCCCGCCGGGAAGAGCCCGCCGCCTGTATCCTTCCCATAGGCGTAAACGCTGCTGAATTGCAGCGGGCCGGCGAGCCCTTCGCCGATGCCGATGCCGCTCCCGCCCTTGCTTTCCGAAAAGTAAACCCCCTGCAGGCCGCCGCCAATAGCCAGGAGGTGTTTCCCGCCGGAGAGCAGGTGGTAGGCCACTCCCAGGTTGCCGGAAAAGAAAACGCCGTCGCTGTTATCCAGCCGTTGGTTGTTGAACCCTCTTTCCTGGCCCAGCCACTCCGGTGTGGCGTTGATGCGCCAGGAAAAAGGGTAATACCCCGCCCCGATCCCGGCATGGGCCGACCAGCGGGGAAGGAAGCTGAAGTGGTAACGGGCTGCCGCCGTTCCGCCTGCAAATGCTCTCGTTTCAACCGAAGCGCCGTTCAGGGGCTGGCTCTGTGTTACCGTTCCCGGCGCGGGCGCGCGGAGGAGGCCGGCGTTCAGTTCGGCCAGGTGCTTTTTACCGAAAAAGTAAGGAGGGGTTTGCCCGTTCAGGGGAGATGTACTGAAAGCCAGCAGCAACAAGGCGCCGGCGATGGTGGCAAGGTTACTTTTCTTCATTATTGCGCGTTTTTTCTTCTCTAAACGATACTACGGGGCTCGGCGTATTCGGGATGAAATATTTAACTCTGCATACGCCCTACCATAAAGGCCGTACGCTCCAGCCCCTCCGCCGTCTCTTTCAGCGCTTCTTCCAGGCTCAATGGGCGGTTCTGTATGGAAAAGGCGGCCTTCAGGCCGATGGTCTCGATGTCTTCCGGAGAAGCCAGCAGGGCGCCGCAGAGGGCGACGACGGGCACGCCGGCGGCCCGGGCCCGGCGGGTGATGCCGTAGATGAGTTTGCCGTGCAGCGTCTGGGAATCCACTTTGCCTTCGCCGGTGATGACGAGTTGTACGCCTTTGAGCTGATCTTTGAAGCCGATATAATCCATCACCGCTTCGATGCCGGGGCGCAGGCGCCCGCCCAGGAAGGCCATGGCGCCGGCGCCCAGCCCGCCGGCCGCGCCCGAGCCCGGGACATGGGCAAAATCCTGGTCGAATTTGTCTTCCAGCAGGCGGGCGAAGTGTCGCAGCCCCTCATCCAGGGCTTCTACCGCTTCAGCGTCGGCGCCCTTCTGAGGGGCATAGACGTGAGCGGCGCCCTTTTCGCCGAACAGGGGGTTGTCTACATCACAAAAGACCTCCACGTCCATTTTTTCCGGGTCGAATTTGAGATGGCTCTTGTCTATGCTCGTCACTTTGGCCAGGTTCTCCCCGGTGGCCGGGAGGCGCCTGCCGCCTTCGTCGAAGAAGCGGTAACCGAGGGCGATGGCCATGCCCATGCCGGCGTCGTTGGTGGCGCTGCCGCCGATGCCGAGCAGGATCCTGGTGGCCCCGCGTTCGATGGCGTCCATGATGAGCTCGCCGGTGCCGAAAGTGGTCGTCTTCAGGGCAGAGCGTTCTTCCTGTTTCAGAAGGGGCAGGCCGGAAGCCGCCGCCATCTCGATGAACGCTGCCTTGCCGTCTCCCGACAGGCCGTAGCCGGCCATAACGGGCCGGAACAAGGGGTCGTTGACCTCCTTCTCTATCCACTGCCCTCCGCTGTGGTAGGTAAGTATTCCGGCAGTGCCTTCTCCTCCGTCGGCCATGGGAAAAAGAATGGGCTCTGAATCAGGGAGCGCCCGCTGCAGGCCACGGGCAATGGCCCGGCAAACTTCCAGAGCAGGAAGGGCGTCTTTGAACGAGTCGGCGGCAATGAGAATTTTCATTGGTCAAACGTATTTGTGCAAGGTAGCCAAAAATGCAAAATCATTCGCCTCTTTTCCAGGGCCTGTTTTGCCGGAGTAGAAAAAAAATTCAACTTAATTTGCCTTCCATTGTTGAGGGGGGTATGATCATTTTCAAACGCGATCAAAGGAACTCAGTTATGCACCAAAAGATCACATGTTTGGCCTTCCTGCTGCTGCTTGGCGGCGGCCTTTTCGCCCAGGGGGGTATCATAAAAGGCAAGGTAACGGACGCCATAAATAATGAACCCATCGCCTTTGCCAATATCCTCGTGCTCGGCGCCGATAAGGGGATGACCACCGATATAGACGGCAACTACGAGATCGGGGGGCTGGAGCCGGGCCTGTACGACATCCGCGCCACTTATGTCGGCTATAATGAACAAACCAATTATGAAATACAGGTAACCAATTCCAAGCCGGCCATCGTCAACTTCAGGATGGAAGAGGTGGTGCAGGACCTGCAGGAAGTGGTGGTGAAGGCCTCTCCCTTCCGCAAGACGGAGGAGAGCCCCGTATCGCTGCGCACCATCGGCGTGGCGGAGATACAACGCAACCCGGGCGCCAACCGCGACATCTCCCGGGTGGTGCAGTCTCTGCCGGGGGTGACCACCACGGCCAATTTCCGCAACGACCTCATCATCCGCGGCGGCGCCCCCAATGAGAACCGCTTTTACCTGGATGACGTGGAGGTGCCCAACATCAACCACTTCGCCACCCAGGGCGCTTCCGGCGGCCCGGTGGGCCTGATCAACGTCAACTTCATCCGGGAGGTCGACTTCTTCAGCGGCGCCTTTCCCGCCAACCGGGGCAACGCCCTTAGCTCGGTGCTCAACTTCCGGCAGCGCGACGGCCGCGACGACCGCCTCGGCGGCAACTTCATGCTAAGCGCTACGGATATCGGCCTGACCATGGAAGGGCCCATAGGAGAAGAGGCCACCTTCCTGTTTTCCGCCCGCCGGTCTTACCTGCAGTTCCTGTTCAAGGCCCTGGGCCTGCCCTTCCTGCCTACGTACAACGACTTCCAGGCCAAGGTCAAGTACCGCATCGACAAGAAAAACGAGATCACCTTTATCGGGCTGGGCGCTATCGACCAGTTCGAGCTCAACCTGGAGGCCAATGACGACGAAGAACAGCAGTTCCTGCTCGACCAGCTGCCTGTGAGCCCGCAGTGGAATTACACCAACGGGCTGACCTACAAACGCTATGGCGAGAACGGCTTCTGGCTGTTTGTTCTCAGCCGCAATATGCTGAACAACGAATCCGAAAAATACCGGCAAAATGACGACAGCTCGGAAGACAACCTCACCCTCCGCTACAAATCCCAGGAGATCGAGAACAAGCTGCGCATTGAGCATACCCTGCGGGTAGGGGACTACAAGTTCAACTACGGCGCCGGATACGAGTATGTCAAATACAACAACCGTACCTTCAACCGCATCTTCACTTCCGCCGGGGCCCAGACGATCAATTATTCTTCCGCCTTCGACATGAACAAATACGCCTTCTTCGCCCAGGCCAGCCGCAAGCTGGTGGACGAACGCCTCGTCCTCTCCCTGGGCTTCCGGATGGACGCCAACAGTTACTCGGATGAGATGAATAACCCGCTGGACCAGTTCTCTCCGCGGTTCTCCATGGCCTACGCCCTTACCGAGCGCCTTTCTTTCAACTTCAATACCGGCATCTACTACCAGTTGCCGCCCTATACGATCCTGGGGTATCAGGAGGAGGGCGTTTTCGTGAACAAGCAGAACGGGATCAAGTACGTGCGGAACAACCACGTGGTGGGCGGCCTGGAGTTCAACACGGCGGCCAACTCCCGGATAACGCTGGAGGGGTACTACAAATATTACAACGACTATCCGTTCCTGCTGCGGGACAGCCTGACCCTGGCCAATCTGGGCGGCGACTTCGGCGTCGTCGGCAATGAGCCGGCCATACCCCGCTCCAACGGGCGCAGCTACGGGCTGGAGTTCCTCTTCCAGCAGCGCCTGTTCAAGGGCTTCTACGGCATCGCCGCCTACACCCTGGGCTGGAGTGAGTTTGAGGATAAGAACGGGCAGTTCGTGCCTTCCTCCTGGGATGCGCGCCACATCGTCAGCCTGACGGCGGGCAAGCGCTTCGGGAAGAACTGGGAGGTGGGCGTCAACTGGCGCTACCAGTCGGGCCTGCCTTCGACGCCCTTTTCCGATGCCTCCGCCCTGGTGCTCAACTGGGACGTTAACGGAAGGGGCATTCCCAACTACAACCTGCTGAACACCCGGCGCAACGGCCCCAGCAACACCATCGATATCCGCATCGATAAGAAGTGGTTTTTCGACAAGTGGAGCCTGAATATCTTCCTCGATATTGAGAACATCACCGGCAACGCCGTGGGCAACGACCAGCTCATCCTCGACCGGCCCCTGGATGAGGACGGGAAGCCCGTCGGCGACGGCATCATCGTCAACCCCGATGCGCCGGTAAACCAGCAGCGCTACCAGCTCAAAACGATCACCGACGCCACCGGCACGCCGTTGCCGAGTATCGGGCTGATGGTGGAGATCTAATTAAATATTCTTACTGGTACTCAAAACACCCGATATCCGGGGCCGCCTCGTCCCGCCGGTTCCCTTCCAGGTCGATTTCGATGCCGGGGAGAGGCAGGGCCATGCCCTCGGCGATGGACAGCGTATCGAGGTGGTAGTCGTCCTCGTTGGGGTCGGCGAAGAGGGCGTCGTCGCGGGTGGCGTTGATGCAGGTGGCGCACTGGTTTTCCAGAAAGCCGGCGTACAGGCCGCCCTGCTGTTCCAGCAATTCGTCAACGCGGACGATGCAGTTCTGGAATCCGATATCGAAGGCGCCGGGCTGCTGGCCGCCGTACAGGTCGCTCAGGCCGACCTCATCGCGGCGGGAGCCGAAGAAGATGCAGTTGCGGAACCGGGCCCGCAGGGGGTTTTCCTCCAGTATCCGGCAATTGAGGAAATCGTCATAGCAGAAAAAGTTGCTCATGCTGATGGCCGAGGCGTCGACGCCGTAGCTGGCCACCGTGCAGTAGTCGAAGGTATAGTCGCCGCCCAGGATCAGCTGTACCGAGGTGCTGAGGTTGTTGTAGACCAGGCAGTTCTCCAGGCGGATGGTGCTGTGGAAGCCGATGATGCCGCTGCTGTTGGTGTTGTAGAACTGGGAATTGACGGCGGTAAGCTCTGCCAGGGAATCGACGTAGACAGAGAAGATGGCGTTTTTCACCGTCGTCCATTCCATGACATTGCCTTTGCTGCCCCTGCCCAGGATGATGCCCTGCCACTGGCCGGGGTCGTCCTGAAAGGGTTCCTCGAGGCGGTCGCCCTGGACGATGATGGGGTTCTCCTGCGTACCGAGCAGGCGGATGCTTCCGTTGGCCAGGGTGTAGATGATGCCGTCGTTAAAAACGCCGAATACCTCATTGCGGGCGATGCCGCCGTGCACGTGGATGCGGGCGCCGGCCATCACTTCCAGGGCGCAGCTGTCGATGAATATCTCCCCGTAGATGACGTAGGGCTTGGGGTCGTCCCAGACGATCTTGTCGTTGTTGCAGCTCAGCACCACCGGCACGCCTTTGTTGAAGCGGCTGGGGAAGTAGTTGGCGTTCTGCCCCCAGGCTTCCAGGCGGACTTCCTGGCGCTTGTCCCCTGTTTGGAAGGATACCTTGTCTTCAATGACGAAAGGGCTTTCGGACAACGGCTCGTCCGGGTCGATGGTCACTTCGACGAAGACGTAAATGCTGTCGTTTCCGAAGATCTCCACATTTTCCACCTCATCGCCGGGGATGCCGTCGACGTTCATCCGGAATTTGGCGCCGGCGGCGCCCTCCAGGCTCACCTTGCCGATGCGCACCGGGCGGTCGTTGCGGTTGTATACCTTAAAGGAGCGGGTAGCCGAGCCCAGTTCCGTAAAAACGGTGTCGAAACGAAGGGTGTCCAGGGAGAACTCCAGGGTGAAATTGCCGTCGGTAATGATGTCCCCTTCCTTGTCGCAGGAAGCCAGGGCCACGCCCAGCAGGGCAACTCCTATAAGGTATGTAAATTTCATGTCATTTTTTCCTTTTCGGCACAGGCGAACGGCCGCCTCGCCGGTTAATACTGCAACGATAAAC
>JAGFJE010000782.1 GCA_024103175.1 Phaeodactylibacter sp. | reverse complement strand
AGAACCCTTTTCCCGTTTCGATTGTTGTTGATAACATTAGGAAGAATGCAGCTGCGGAAAGTGGATTTCCGTAGCCCTGACCAGATCGTGAGTTGGTTGATAAGTTGATGGGTTGATTAGGTTTATTAAGTTGGGAGCCCCCAATCAACCAATCAACCAATCAACCAATTTTACCCGGCTGAGCCTCAGCGAAGACGGGCAACCAATCAACCAATCAACCAATCAACCTCTTCAACTCATCCATCCCCTCCATCGCCGCCTTATAACCAATATCGAACAGGGGCTCATAGCGGTTGATCTGAAAGATATTAAAGTCATGGACTTCCTTGGGTTCGATCAGCAGGTCGCAGAGTTCCATATTGGGGCGGCTGTTGGCCAGTACGGACAGGTCGAAGCAACGCTGGGCGATACCCAGGACATTCTGCACCGATTTGCCGGGCACCGTAACGTGCGGCATCACATTCACGGCGATGGTAATGTCACAGAGTGGCTTCAGCGGGCCTACCGGCATATTGTCCAGCAACCCGCCATCCACGTAGAACTGCCCATCGATCTCTACCGGCTGAAAGATAAGCGGGATGGAGGAAGAGGCGGTGACCACATCGAAAAGCTTGCCGCTGCTGCGCATTTCACATTCTCCGGTATTGAGGTTGGCGATAGCGACGATGAGCTTCTTTTCCAGAGCTTCAAAGCTATCTTCCGGAATGCTTTCGGCCAGCCTGTCGCGCAAATAAGTGAGCCGGGTCAACCCGGAAAAAGGAATAGACACTTTAAAGAGCTTAAAGAAACTGGCCTTGCGCACAAACTCCATGATCTCGCCGGGTTTCTTACCGGCAGCGTACAGGGCCCCGACAATAGACCCGGCGCTGGCGCCGGAGACCACCTCCGGAATGATACCCTGCTCCTGCAGTGCCTGCAGCACGCCGATGTGGGCAATACCTCTGGCCCCTCCGCCGGACAGGGCGAGGCCGATGCGCTTATTTGCTGCCATTAGTAGTCCATCGTTAAATGGTTAAATTGCCGTATTGCTTTTTCCCTACGGCATACAGCCATTCAGCAATTTAACAAGGGTTCATACTACTGCTTCACCAGTTCCTGAGACCAGATCCGGTTGTCCTGCACAAAAGTGATCAGGTAAGCGCCCGCCTCCAGCCTGGATACGTCCAGCCGGGTGGACACATCCGGGCTTCTCCACTCCTGCACCAGTTGCCCGGCGAGGGTACTGATACGGATAACATCCAGGGGTTCTGTGCTGAGCACCTGCAACTGCTCCCGTACCGGGTTGGGAAAAAAGGCGATCGTTTTACCCAGAGCGGGGTCGAGTACGTCGCTGTAGGGATCGATATCTTCCATATAACGCGGAAGCAACTGATAGCCCTCATCATAAGGCGAACTGCTGTCGAACTGGCCGCCGATGCCCGTTACGCTGAACGTTCCAGTGGGGGCCGGCAGGCTGAACAGGTCCACATCGTTGTCGATGCGCACCAGGTAGGTATTCGTTCCATCCGTAACCTCCACATTGAAGCCGGAGCCGCCGGAGGCCCAGGCGGAAGGATCCACCAGGGAGACGTTTTCAATACGCACCAGCTGAGACTCGGTACCCTCTCCCAGGGCTGTCACTACATCGGGGGCTACTAAAGTATTACCCGTGCTGAGGAGTTCCAGCCGGGCGGGAACGATCTGTATCAACCCGTTAAATTGGTCTATTTCTCCCTGAATAGAAATCTCGTCTCCTTCCTGGACGGTATAACCGAAGTCTTCTCCAGCACTGAAAACGCCTATCCCATCGTTATTACCGTCAATGATGGTAAACTGAAGCCCTCCCGGGCGCAGGTTGACGCCGTAGGCGATGCCCTGCAACTGGCATTCCACCGCCAGCGAGTCCGCGGCGCCGTCGGCATCTACCGTCGTGACTTCCCCGATGGTGTACTCCGGATAGAAAACCGGGCAGTTGATGGTAATAGAGGCCTCGGCAGTCATACATTCTCCACCGACACAGACTTCATAAGTGAACGCATCCATACCGCAGAAATCCGTATCCGGCGTGTAGGTAATGGTATTATCCATATTGACCGCTACTGTTCCGTTTTCCGGGCTCACGACAATGGTGAGGCTTTCCAGCGGGCCGGGCAGGAAATCATTGCCGAGCACATCAAGGGTAACCGCGGTGTTGGCATCGGTTGTCGCTACATCATCGTTGGCCGCCAGGGGGCTGGAACCCATGGGGTCATAAGTGCCGGCGGGGAAAGGGGAATTGACCGTGCTGTTGGTCATACCGCCTTCCAATTCGCCCACCCCGCTGTAGGTCCAGTTGGAGGGCACAAAGGTACTCCCGTCGGGGCCGGTGCCGTTTACCCGGTAAGCCCACCCGTCCAGGTATTCCCAGGGCTGGCCGGTGCCGTCTACATTGATATCTCCAAAGATATCGACTACTTCCCCATTGCGAAACAGTTCAATAGCGTCATCCCCGTTTATAGACATGCTTCCCTCATCGACAAAATCGGCGTCGAAGCCGAAAAAGGCGCCAAACTCTACTTCGGCATTAGTGAGATAGAGGAAAGACCCGGCCGTTGCCGATACGGCGGGGAAGGGAAATTCGATCCCATCCGAACCATCGCCGTTATTGGCCGAACCAATGCCGTATTCACTCAGGTCGGCGATGTCATTCAGTACGTAGAGCTCTATGCCTTTAGGCGTACCGCCGGTCAAGGGGCCGTCAAACACGCCGGTCAGCAGCAGGCCCGTGGCGCCGCCGGTACTTCCTTCCACGGTTATTGTCCCCGTCATGCCCAGGCCCTGATGCGGGTCGCAGTGGTATTCATAGGTTCCGGGCTGGGTAAAGGTAAAGGAATAGGACCAGGGCGCCGGGGCGGCGGCTCCGTTGCCAAAGCCTTCCGGGTTGCCGGGGTATGCCGCCAGGGTTCCGTTGACGTTATGGGTACCTCCGGTATTATTCCAGGTAACCATATCTCCGACATTGATGGTCAGAGCATCGGGCGAAAAGAAATTGCTCTGTACCGTCACTTCATGCTCCTGCTGAGCCTGAGTTGCGGAGAAGGAGACGAAAAATGCCAGAAAAGAAAGGTAGGTAAATAGCCTCATGTTGGATATTTTGGTTTAGATAAATATTGGAAGGAACAATTAAAGCAAAAATAAAGGATTGAAAAGAAATGGCGGGGAGCTTTCCGCAAATTTTCTGTTAATGGTTTTCACAAATGCAATAACGAAGACGACCCCAGCCTGAAGAACAGCCGTGGCGGCTATGCGGAGAAGAACGGCGCCCGCGCGCCCTTCACCAGCGTCTTTGATTTTGCTATCCGCCAGGGCCTGGGCACAGGCCGTTTCGACATTGCCGGAACGGCTTCCCGCTGGCGCATGCGTTTCGGGGTGCGTTATATTTTTAACTGACGCTGAAACACTCAGCAGACGGCGGCCCTGATCGCTTATCAGAGCCACTACCAGACGGCATCAGCTCCTTGCTGATGCCTCTTTTTTTTCCTCGCGACAACTATAAATCCGCTTCAACTTCTGCCTGTTCACAGAAATTAATATACGCTTAACATCTGCTCCTTACATTTGCCGCCGGAATGGTTTTCTAAAGTGAAATAGAGTTATTGAGTTCGGGGATTTTGCCTTATTTTTGACCCGAAGCAACGTCAAACAGCCTTAACGTAAAACGAAAAACTAAAGGCTACTTTTCAAAAGCAGTCAGAGCCAAACAATTATTTGTTCATTTAAACTCACTCGTTTATGAGACTTTCAATGCTAATGAGAGCACTGAGTGCCTTCGCATTACTCCTTGCTTTTCATGGGATGGTGATTGCCCAGGGGGTAACCACCTCATCCATGCAAGGGAAGATCCAGGATGTGGACGGCGAACCGCTGATCGGCGCCAACATCCTGGCGGTGCACCTTCCTTCCGGCACGACATACGGTACCGCTACTGATGTAGAAGGGAACTACCGCATCCCCAACATGCGGGTTGGCGGCCCTTACAAAGTGACGATTTCCTACACCGGCTACGGAGAAACCGTGCTTGACGGCATTTTCCTGCGCCTGGGTGAATCTTTCCGGCGCGACTTTGCCCTCGAGGAGCAGGGCATCGAGCTGGAAGCCGTCCAGGTGGTGGCCCGCCAGGGTACTACCGGCTCCAACTCTGGCGCCAGCACCCAGATCACTTCCGAAGACATTGACGTAGTGCCAACCCTGAACCGGGACCTGGCCGACTACGTCCGCCTGACGCCTCAGGCGACCGGCTTTAGCGGCGGCACCTCATTCGCGGGGGTGAACAACCGCTACAATGCTATTTACATCGATGGCGCGGTGAACAATGACGTATTTGGTTTGTCTGGCCAAGGCACCAACGGCGGCCAGACGGGTATCGCCCCGTTCTCCATTGACATCATCGACCAGTTCCAAGTGGTGCTTTCTCCGTATGACGTCACGCTCGGCGGTTTCGCCGGCGGCGGCATCAATGCGGTGACCAAATCCGGAACCAACGAATTTGAAGGGACGGCCTACTACTTCTGGCAAAACGAAAGCATGGTCGGCAAAACCAACGAATCGCTGACCGACCGCACCGGCAGCGAGCGGGAAGGAGTGGCTGAGTTCTCACAGAAGACCTACGGCGCTTCTCTGGGAGGCCCGATCGTGAAAGACAAGGTGTTCTTCTTTGTCAACGCGGAGCTCCGCCGGGACGAAACGCCTTCTCCCTTTGACTTCGGTGTTTACGATGGCGACGCCGACCAGGGCCAGCTCAACACGCTGCGCAACTTCCTGATCAACACCCACGGTTATGACCCGGGAACTTTTGGAAGCGTTACCGATGAGTTGAACGGCACCTCGCTGTTCGGTAAACTCGACATCAACCTGAACCAGAACCACCGGCTGACGCTGCGCCACAACTACACCAATGCCGAGAACATCGACCGCAACGTTTCCGGCGCCCGCTTCATCAATTTCTCGAATAATGGTGTTTTCTTCCCAAGTATAACCAATTCTTCAGCCCTGGAACTGAAGTCCAACTTCGGCAGCGATTTCAGCAACAACCTGATCATCGGCTTTACTTCCGTTCGCGATGACCGCGACCCGATCGGCAGCGACTTCCCTTATGTTTACATCAACGACGGCGCCGGCCAGATCGCTCTGGGTTCGGAAGAGTTCTCTACGGGTAACGCTCTGGACCAGGATATCTTCACGATCACGGATAACTTCAAGATCTACAAGGGCAACCATACCATCACCCTTGGCACGCATAACGAATTCTATAGCATTTACAACCTGTTTATCCGCCAGAACTACGGCACTTATCGGTTCGAAAACATCGATGCTTTCCTCAATGGCGAGCCGGCGATAGAATACGACCGTTCCTACTCGCTGATAGATGACATCACGGGCGACGGCTCCGCCGCCGCCTCTGATTTCAACGCCATGCAGCTGGGCTTCTACGCTCAGGATGAATGGACCGTGAATTCCCGATTCACCCTGACGGCAGGCATCCGCCTCGACATTCCGGTCATCACCGACGACCCGGCCATCCACCCGACCTTCAATACGGAAACCCTGCCTGACCTGCAGGCTGCCTACCCCATTGCCAGTGACGTACGGGGCGGGGCGGCTCCCGACGGCCAGTTGATGTTCTCGCCGCGCGTAGGTTTTGAGTACGACCTCGCCGGTGACCGCAGCAGCATCCTGCGTGGCGGCGCCGGCATCTTTACCAGCCGGATCCCGTTCGTATGGCCGGGCGCCATGTTCAACAACAACGGCGTCACAATCGGAAGTGTCTCCGAACGGGATATCTCCGGAGACATCGACTTCATCGCCGACATCCAGAAGCAGTACACCAACCCCGGATTCTCCATTCCTCAGGGGCAGGTGGACCTCTTTACGCAGGACTTTAAATACCCGCAGGTACTGCGCGGCAACCTGGCGGTAGACACGAGGCTGCCCGGAGGCATCTCCGCTACGCTGGAAGGCGTTTACACCAAGACGCTGAACAACATCGTCTACACCAACGTCAACTCCGATCCGACGGTAGACTTCAACTGGACCAATACCGGCGGCGACGACCGCCCGGTATTCCCCCGCGATGACATTGCCGGCCCGTACGGCGCAGGTATCTATGTGGGCCACAACACCAGTGAAGGGTATACCTATACCCTTACCGCCGCCCTGGCCAAGCAGTTTGACTTCGGCCTTTCCGCCAACCTGTCTTACACCTGGGGCGATGCCGAAGCTGTGAATGAAGGTACGTCTTCCCAGAACTCTTCTCAATGGCGTGGCCAGGTGAGCATCGATGGCCGCAACTTCCCGGTACTGGGCCGTTCTGACTTTGCACTGGGCCACCGGGTACTGGGCGCCCTCACTTATGCCATCGACTGGAATAAGGAGAAAAACGCCACCACTACCCTTACGTTGCTGTACGAAGGCCTGACCGGCAGCCCCTACTCGTACGTCATCGGCGGCGGCGGAGGCCGCAACATCAACAACGAGACGGGCAGCACCAGCCGTAACCGCAGCCTGATCTGGATCCCTGCCAACCAAAATGAGATCAACCTGGTTGAAACCGACGGCATTTCCCCGCAGGAGCAATGGAACCGCCTCAACGCCTTCATCGAGGATGACCCGTACCTGAGCCAAAACCGCGGCAGCTACGTGAAGAAGAACTCGAACTGGATGCCATATACCAGCTTCATCGACCTGTCCCTGCGGCAGGACTTCGGCCTGAAAGCAGGCGGTAAGATGCACAAGCTGCAGTTCAGCTGGGACGTGTTCAACCTCGCCAACCTGCTCAACCCGGGCTGGGGCGTTCGTTACAGCGTGCCGGGCGACTTCAACAACTACTTCCTGTACAACTTCGAAGGGTATGCGGCCGACGGCACCACGCCGCAGTTCTCCTACACGGAAGAAGCAATAGGGAAAGATGCGCTGATCATCAGCGACTTCGGTTCCCGCTGGCGCATGCGCTTCGGCCTGAGATATATCTTCCGGTAAGAAAAAATTTCTTCTTGCTGAAACATATATAACTTATGAAAAAGAGGCTTGCCGGAATTCCGGCAAGCCTCTTTCTTTAGGAACACTTTGCATTTCCACGCATTTCCCTTCAACCCCAGCCCAGCCTTACTTCTCCGGCAGAAAAATCTCCGCCATCATACAGCGCGCACTGCCGCCCCCGTACTTCTCGATCACATACAGCGGGCTGTACAGTATTTTTGAGTGTTTTTCGATCTGTTCCAGTTGCTCCGGGCGCAGGGATTTGTAGGCCTGCTCCGACATTACCAGGTAAGGCGTACCGTCCTGGCTGCGCACCTGCAGCATATTGCCGGCGAAAGCCATCATCTGATCCAGGGAGATCTCGATGACTTCCTTATCGGTTTCGGCAAATTTTTTCAGCAGCCGGTTCCGCTCTCCTTCTGCCCTTACCGATTCGAGGCAAACAACAACGAAGGATTCTCCCAGGGCCATCATCACATTGGTGTGGTAGATCTCCTGGCCGTTGGCATCCACGGCAATGAAGGCCACTTTTTCATAGCCCAGCCTATCGCAGAAATCATCGAGCAGGTGCTCGTCGGTGCGGGGGCTCAGGCAGGCGTAGGCAATGCGGTTGGGGCGGTCGAGGATGAGGCTGCCGGTGCCTTCCAGGTACATGCCCATCTCTTCGTAGTGCTCTAAACGAAGATGGTCGCCGAGCTGGAACCGCTCGCCAAGCAGCTCCAGGACATCCTCCCGCCGTTCCAGGCGGCGCGTCGGGGCATTCATCGGGTAGGTCACTACCCGGCCGTCTTCGTGAAAGGTGACCCAGTTATTGGGAAAAACGGCGTCCAGCTTAACCGGCGTATCCGTATCCTCCACCACGATGACATCCACCCCTGCCGAGCGCAGTTTTTCCACAAAAGCATCGAATTCCCGAATGGCGCCCTGCCGCACTTCCCGCAGCCCCAGCGATTTGTCCATGACCTGAAAAGCATTGTTCAGGGCCGTTTCCTCATTGTATCCGAAGTGGGCGGGGCGGATCATCAGTATTTGGCTGGTAATCTGTTTTGTCGGTTTCAATCTGGATAGGTTTGGTTAGTAATGATCTGCTGCGAAGGTAAGGCTAACGGCGGGAATTGACAATAGTGCCCGGTGTTTAATAAAAATCCAGTTCATCTGTATATTTGCCATATGTGGCACGGCTATCCGGGCCAGCAAAAAACAGCCCATGCGACAACTCCTTTTTCTGATATTACTCCATTTCGGTACTGCTCTCTACAGCCAGGAGATCATCGCTCCGGAGGTGCGCCCGGGCGACACCAGCCAGCTCCACCTGTTGGCCACCGAAAGAGGAGACCGTTTTATTGGGCTGCTGTTCTACATCCAGCCTCCGGAACTGGGTTTTCGGCTACGCGCCGGCGACACGCTTTTCTTTGACCTTACTGCAGTAAAAAGAGTGGATATTGTATCTGAGAAGGACTCCCAAATGGCAAAAAAGCCGAGCCGGCACGGAGCCTCCGGCCTTTATCAGGACCTCTTCATCAGCAATACGGCTTACACTCCTCCCCGGGGAAGCCGCCAGTTTCGCAATACCCAGCTGGCGTGGAACCATATCGACTTTGCCGCCACCGACCACTACTCTATCGGTACGGGCTACGTGCTGCCGTTTTTTCTGGTGGTCCGGATGCGGCTGGCCAGCAGTTCAGAAAACCTATTCAATATAGGAGCGGGAATCAACTTTCTGTTCTCTCTTTCTCCGGAACCCGAGTTCCCGCGCACCGCCCATATCTATGTGGCGACAACCCTGGGAGAAAGGGATAAATACTTCAACCTCAACGCCGGTTATGCCATAGGGCTAAAGTCCAACAGCGATTCGCAGTTCCTGATCAGCCTGGGAGGCGCCTTCCGCCTGGCCGGGCCGTGGTCGGTGGTCATTGACACCCTTTACCTTCCAGAAATGGGCGGAGGGGAATTGTACCCCGGCCTGGGCGTCAGTTACGCCCGCAACAACAACCGCCTGGACCTAGGCTACTTTTTCTTCACCACCTTCAGCACCAGGATCGTCAACAGCCCCGGAATCGGCTATTCCCGAAGCTTTTGACCGGCTCCAAAAACAATGGCGACCGGCAACCGTTGGATAGAATAGAAAAAGCATGTTTTAATAATGAGCAAGAAAAATAAAAATAACAGAAAAGGCGTGGTCTACTCGACCGATCCCGATTTCGAGTACGAATATCGAAGCGTGCCGGAAGCGGAAGAACTTGCTCCTCAGCAGCAGAAATTACGGGTTATGATCGACCGGAAGCAAAGGAAGGGGAAAGAGGTCACCCTCGTCACCGGTTTCACGGGCCCGGAAGACAGCCTGAAGGAACTTGGAAAGTATCTCAAATCCAAATGCGGTGTCGGTGGCTCCGTAAAGGATGGGGAGATCCTCATTCAGGGCAACCAACGCGACCGGGTGGTGGAGCTGCTGAAAGAAAAAGGATATTCGAATACGAAGGCCGCGGGAGGATAAGCGCTTGATCATTCATCCAAGAAATGAACCCTTCCAGCTAAAGAATTCGTATCCCAATGGGAAGAAGAATACTTTTGCAAGCTGTAAACCCTGCTAAAAAGCAACCTGGCTGATGAAGAATAAAATTGTAGCGGGCATTCTCGCCCTGTTATTTGGCCTATTCGGCGTTCACCGCTTTTACCTGGGACAGCGTTTTCTGGGCATTATCTACTTTTCCTTTGCCATGTTCGGCATTTTTATGGCGGTTGAAGAAGGCGCGCCCATCATTGTAGCTCCGGCCATTCTCGGCCTCATCGATTCCATCCTGCTCTTTGCCATGCCGCGGGAAGATTTTGATGACAAGTACAACGCCAAACGCCGCCGGCGCAGCCACCGCCGGGACTGGCAGCGCTACCATGGCCAGAGCCACCGTTCTCCTGCCCCAAGCCTCTCCGCCTACAAAAGCAGCGGCATCAAAAATTTCCGGAATTATTACTTCGAAGAAGCGGCTGAAGATTTCGAGATGGCCCTCGACTTCGCTCCCAACGACCCCACCCTGCACTTCAACCTGGCCTGCACTTACTCCATGCTGGAGGATGCCGAGCGTGGCTTTTTCCACCTGGAGCGCGCCGTAGAGCTGGGCTTCAACAAGCTCGACAAGATCCACCAGCACGACGCCCTGGCCCTCCTGCGCGCCCTGCCTTCCTTCGATGCCTTCGTGGAAAACGGCTACCGCCGGCCGCCGGCAAGCCTGCCCGCCCCACAGGCCAACCTGCTGGACGAGCAGCCCGGCTCCGATGAAGCTTCCGCCACCAGCGACATCCTCAACCAGATCGTCGAGCTGGGCAAGCTACGCGATAAGGGGATACTGACGGAGGAGGAGTTTGCGCAGCAGAAAAGAAAGTTGTTGGAAGGATAGTCAAACCAACCCAACCACTTTCGCCTTTGGACGAACCCGGGGAGAGCCGGAACAATCCAGCAATAGAACCATTTTACCCTGAGCCTGCCGAAGGGGCAACAATTCTCCCGATTGCTCAAAACCTCGCCACCAGCCCCAACATCGCATTGATCCCGAAAGTCGGATACCGGTGCCAGCGCTCCCGTTTGTTGTTGGCCAGGTTGTTGACCTGTACGAAGCCGCCGATGTTTTCCACAAAGAAGAAGTCGGCGCCCAGGCTGATGTCGAACAGCCCGTTGAGGTTCTGGGCGTTGCCGTCGTCATCCAGATAGGGAACGCCGTTCTCCAGGAAGAAGTCGCCTCTCAGGACCAGCGTAGAACCCGCCTTTTCATCCAGGACGGTGGTATAGCGGGCGCCCACGTTCACGGTAAAGGAAGGCAGGTGCCAGGCTTTCTCCTCCCGGTCGAGCGAGAAGAAATTCTGGCTGACGGCGCCGGTCAGTTCAAAACCGGAAAAGAGCGGAGCGGTTAAGGACCCCTTGATGAGGAAAATGCGGGCCGTATCGTAAAGCACATCAAAACGGGGGATGGAGTCATTCACATCCGGCAACAGGAAGAGCGCCAGGTTGTCCACCGTCTTATACCCCACCTGAGCGTCGTAATCGATACGCTGAATGGTTCCCCTCACGCCACCGTAGAAGTTGTAGTAATGGCTGTTCTTGACCAGTATCCTCGAGCTGATGAAGGGGTTATAGTCGCTCAGGGTGCGGAAGTCATTTTTCTGCAAGGTGCCGGTAGCCCCTACGTAAGCGCCGAGCAAGCCCTTCAAGATGATGGCGGAGAGTTCCACATCCGGGAAAAAGAAGTACTCGTCGTCGTGGGAAGCGACGTTAGCCCCCACCTTCGCCTTGAAGATATCGGCGTGATAGGTATAGCTGGGGCGCAGGAAGAAGTTGTTGAGGCTTTGTTTGGCCGTATCCCTGTAGGAAGTAAAATCAGTTTCCAATTCAATCGTCAGCGGGTGAGAGCCATCGAACCACTTGGTCCCCCGGATGTGGAGGCCGAAGCCGTTCTCCCGGGCGGCGTAGTTGTCTTCCATGAAGTACAACTTGAGGCCGGCGTGGTAGTTGAAATCCGCTTCCGTGCGAACGCCGTTGAAGATACTGGCTTTGGCGTCGAAGATGGAAAAACGCTGGCGGACGGCCTCCTTTTCGAAGGTGTATTCTTCCTCCAGCGCCTCGGCCACCTCATTATAGCCGTAAAAGTGCACCACATCGGAGGTATACCCCAGGCCGGCATTGACGGCGAAACCCAGGTCGTGCTGGTAGGTGCCGTCGGCGCCCACTTTGGTGAAGGAAAAACGCTGGTTCTCTACATTCCGGTTGTTGTTGGCAGAATGGTGAAAAGCCGAAAGGCCCAGGTCGAAATTCTCATCGTTGGAAAAGTTGTAGAACCCGGAGCCGTATAAGGAAGCCGGGAATCCTCCTCCCAGTTTGAGGTAGCCGTCGTAGCTTTCCGGCAGGTCTTCTCCACTCATGGCCAGGGGCCGGATCTTGGGCGGCAGGTATTCCACCTCAAGCGGCTTGGTAACGACCTGGTAATCGAGGCGGCGGGTGGACGTATCCAGGGGCGGCAGCTCGGGGTCGACCTGAAAACGGTCGGTAGCTTCCAGGCGGGCGTCGAAGCTTTTAATGATGTCTACCTCCTCGACGGGTAGCTCGGGGTCCTGCGCAAAAACGGAGGTTGCCAGGCAGGCAAATAACAGCAGGAGGAAATTATTTTTTGAAATTTTCATTGTCGTCCGTTGATTTTTTTGGATCTGTTTTGTCATGTTATGGACAGCAAAAGCAATTCATTGCATGGCCAGGAATCAGTTGCCGTCGTCCATTTCCAGGGTATTCGGATCTCCGCCGGTCCGGAGGCGGCTCGACTGGTTGATCCGCTGGTTAATGGCGTCAAGTTTCCGCTGGGCTTCGCTGATCAGTTCCTGGTCGCCCTGATAGTTTTCCAGCAACGCCTCGAGGGCGGCCCTGGCGTTATAGAGGTCCCCTTTTTCCTGCAGGATATCGGAAAGCAAAATAACGCTCTTGGCCACCCAATAGGGATAACCCGAGCTTTCCTTATTGGCGTTGATGCAGATCTGCTGGGCCGTTTCCAGGTCGCGCCGGAGGTAATAAATGTAAGCTTTGAGGTAACGCGCTTCGGCCGTCTGTTCATTATCGCTGAGGCGAATGACCTCATTGAACGCATTCAACGCATTGTTATAGTCTCCCTGGTCGAAGGCCATTTTCCCCAGGTAGAACTGGGCGGTCGCCACCTGCAGCTGGGAGGCATTGGGGTTGCTCGCCACTTTTCTGGCCAGTTCCGGCACTGCCTGGGTGTTTCCCGACCGGTAGGCGCTTCGCAGGGCTCCTAGCTGGGCTTCGAAGCGCATATCCGGGTTGGTGGCCACTTCCTCCAGCCGCGAATAGAGGTTATAGGCTTTACTGAAATCCTGAGCGTGGTTGTAGGCGATGATTGCCGCCTTTTCCAGGGCCTTTACATAGTACTGGCTGGGGCCGCGCTCGGCCACCGCCTCGTAATCGGCAAGCGCCTGGGTATATTGTTTCAGCACGCTATAAGATTCGGCGCGGTGGTAAAGGGCGGTAAGGGTATAGGCCCCGCGCGGGAATTTCCGCAGGTAGTCCGTATAAGAGGCCACTGCTCTTTCGTAGTTGGCATTTTCGAACTGGGACTCCGCCGCGCGGAAATTTATGGAATCGCGTACTTCCCCGCCGACACTACCCCGCACCGATTCGAGGAAGGCGAAATAATTATCCGCCTGGCCCAGGTCATCCACGTAGATCTCTTCCAGGGCGGCCAGGGCCAGGTTGGCGTCCCCTTCGTCCGGATTATTGGCAAACACCTGTTTGTAGTAGTTGATGGCCGCATCGAGATTACCCTGGTTGTAGCTGATCAGGCCGAGGCGGATCAGCGCCTTGGGAATGAGTTCGGATTTACCGCGGTATTGCCGGAGCAGTTCCTTGAGGGGCTCGGATGCCTTGCTGAGCTGGCCGATCTCCTGATACGTAGCGCCCAATTGCAGCAGGGCGTCATCGGCGTATTCGGAATCCGGATGGTTCTTTGCCAACTGTTCGAGAGCGAGGATCTTGTTGGTCGTACGGCCCAGCAGCCCTTCGATGATCGCCTTTTGGTAAAGTGCATAAACGAAGCCACTGTAGCGGTTATCAACCGCCTTGTCGTAATATTGGACGGCCCGGGTGTATTGGTTGCGCTTAAAGAGGCAATCCCCTGCCCGCAGGGTAGCGTCTCCCAGCACCTGTTGTTTTACTTTCTGGTTGCGGATGAAAGGGCTGTTGCGCTGAATACCATTAACTGCTTCCTCAAAAAAGCCAAGGGCAGCCGAATAATTTTCCTGTTTCAGGTAATTATAGCCCTGGGTGTAATTGGCGGTGTGGATGGAAGATTCATCCGGCAGGTTGCTAACGGTTTTAGCGAGGGTGAGAAACTGGCTCATCAGCCGGTTGCTGGCCTCGTAGGCGCCGTCGCGGTGGGCAATATCCCCCAGCCAGTAGATCGCCAGGGCGCGGGTGCGCGTGTCGAGGGAAATGTCCATCGATTGCTCAAAGTATTTCTTGGCTTCCTCTTTATTCCCGTTTTGCAGCAACTGCAGCCCCCGGTAAAAAGTGACTTTCTGATACGTTTCCTGAAGTTTGGGCGTTTTGTTGGGAATCCGGCTCAGGATCTCAATAGCCTGCTGGTAATCTCTGTAATTGAGGAAGATCTCGCTCATCAATTCCTGTGCCTGGATGTAGTACTTGGAAGAAGGCCGCAATTCGCCCAGGGCATTGATCGCCTCCCGGGGGTCATTGAGTTCATAAGACAGCTTGGCGTAGTTCCAGAGGGCCTCCTCCTGTATGCCGGTGTCATAGGCCATGCGCTTGGCATTGCCGAAAGCGGCCCGCGCATTGGCGCGCTGGTTGATCCTGAGGTAGGAATCTCCCAGAATGTACATGGCGTGTTGCCCGATCTCGGAATCCACAGTGGCCAGGTCCTTGAGGTACTGAATGGCCTTTGCCCCATCCCCTACCTGGTAATAGGTGTAACCGACCTGATAGAGTTCTTCTTCCCTCAGTTTGCCGGTGCTCTCGGCATAGGCCTGCAGGTAGGGCAAGGCCTGGCTGTACTGCCCTTTCTCAAAGTAGGCCTGCCCCAGCAGTTGCTTGATTTCCATCTGTTTGCGTACAGTAGGGTCATCGGCTTTGAGGCGGGCGTAAGCGATCAGTTCGTCATAGCGGCGCTCGGCGAAATAGATCTGGGCCTGGTAATAGGGGACATGAGAACGGTAGCGGGAATCACGCTCCACTACTCTGAACTGAGCAAGGGCCGCATCGTAGTTGCCTTCAAAAAAGTGGCAAAGGCCCAGGTAGTAATTGGCCGGATAATAATATTCCGTTTCGAACCCTTTTATGGCCTGGAAGTTATTCAATGCTTCCCGGAAGCGCTTTTTGACGAAAAGGGAATACCCCAGTTTGAATTTCACCGCCGATTCCTGTTCCGGAGTCATGCCCCGGGTCGGCACATCAGACAGGTAATCGATCGCCTTATCCCACTGCTTGGAGTTGTAGTAATAATCAGCCACCTCGACCAGCGCTTCGCTGGCCATGGGGTTGGGCGATTCGGTGCGTATAAAATCGAGGATGAGCTTTTCGCCGTCGGGTTGCTGCAGGCGAACCGCGCAGCGCGCGTAGTTCAACTCCGCTTTGGAGCGCAGCAGCTCCGCTTCCGGCTCGTTCACCGGGCGCAGCAGGTCCATTGCCCTTTTGAATTCCCGCTGCGCTTTGCCGTAGACGCCCTCCTCGAAGAGGATGGCTCCGGTTTTATAGGCTTCGTTGGCTTCCGTGAATATGGTAGTTTCTTGTGCCATCAGCGGCAGCAGTGCAGCGCACGCCACCAAAAGAAAGGCGATTCTCTTAACCATTGTATTGATGTTTTTGATCCGGGCCCTCAGCAGTTCCTGTTGCGGACTCACCATATCGAACGAAGGGGCAGCGCTACAGCTTGCCTCAACGCGATCGAAATTTAAAAAAAATTAACATTTCCCCTTCCCGGGCTATTGTTCAAACCCGAGTACAGTTTCAACAATAATGTCGCAGCATTCCTGGAGCTGTTCTTCCGTCATTACCAGAGGCGGAGCAAAACGAATGATATTTCCGTGGGTGGGCTTGGCAAGCAGGCCGTTATCCGCCAGTTTCAGGCATATATTCCAGGCCGTTTCGCTATCGGGGGTGTCATTGATGACAAGGCCGTTAAGCAGGCCCTTGCCCCGCACCAGGCTGATCAGGCCTGATCTTTCCACCAGCTCTTCCTGCATGCGGCGGCGGAATATCCTGCCCAGGCGGCTGGCGTTATCCGCCAAATTTTCATCTTTAATGACCTCCAGGGCTTCCATGGCCACAGCGCAACCCAGCGGGTTGCCACCGAAGGTAGACCCGTGCTGGCCGGGTTTAAGCGTAAGCATCACTTCGTCGTTGGACAGCACCGCCGACACCGGGAATACGCCGCCGGACAGCGCCTTGCCCAGGATGAGGATATCCGGTTTCACGCTTTCGTGCTCGCAGGCGATCAGTTTACCGGTGCGGGCAATGCCGGTTTGCACTTCATCGGCAATGAAAAGGGCATTATTTTTCCGGCACAGCTCGTAGGCTTTCTTCAGGTAGCCCTCATCGGGGACGACCACGCCGGCCTCGCCCTGGATGGGTTCTGTCATAAAACCGGCGACATTGGGGCCCTGCAGCGCTTCTTCCAGGGCGCCGAGGTCATTATAGGGTATGATCACGTAGCCCGGCATATAGGGCCCGAAATTGCGCGTGGTATTGGGGTCGACCGAAGAGGAAATGGCCGCCAGGGAGCGCCCCCAGAAATTGCCGGCGACAAAAATAACCTTCGCCTGGTTGGTAGGCACGCCTTTGACTTCGTACGCCCACTTCCGGCATAGTTTTACAGCCGTCTCGCAGGCCTCCACGCCGGTATTCATGGGCAACATGCGGCTGTATCCGAAATATTCGGTGATGTATTTTTCGTATGGCCCCAGCACATCGTTGTAGAAAGCCCGTGAAGTCAGGGTTAATCGCTGAGCCTGTTCCGCCAGCGCCTTCACGATCCGGGGGTGGCAGTGGCCCTGGTTCACCGCCGAATAGGCCGACAGGAAGTCGTAGTACTTTTTTCCTTCAACATCCCATACGTAGACCCCCTGCCCTTTCGACAGGACGACCGGCATCGGGTGGTAATTATGAGCGCCATAGCGGTCTTCCAATTTGATGAGTTCCTGAGACGACAGCATGGTTTCTTGCATCATGGCGGTAATGTTTTCTGTTTTCTGTAATGGTTCTTTTTTATCAGGCCTCCGGGGTTTCAGAGCAAGTTTGGAGGCAGCCGAAAGCCTGCCTCCAAACATGTTCTTACAATGATAGCACCTTTTTCGTTCATTTTCTCAACCGCCCCTTTTAAAGTGTGGCGGTATTGGGCAGAGGTGCAATGCCTCCTCCTTATACCACACCTTCCGCGGCCGCTTTGTTTAATGCCCCGGCAATGGATTCAGGCCAGGCGGCCATCTTTCATCTCCAGGGTGCGGTCACTCATTGCCGCCAGTTCTTTATTGTGGGTGACGATGACGAAAGTCTGTTTGAAATCCCGGCGCAGGTCAAAGAGCAGCTGGTGCAGTTCCTGGGAAGAAGTGGAATCGAGGTTGCCGGAGGGCTCGTCGGCAAAGACGATGGCCGGTTGGTTCATCAGCGAACGGGCAACGGCCACGCGCTGCTGTTCGCCGCCGGAGAGCTGAGCGGGTTTATGCGTCAGCCGGCCGGATAAATTCAGGTAATCCAGCAACTCTTCCGCCCGCCGGCGCGCCTTGCTTTCCGGCTGTTTACTGATCAATGCCGGGATATAGACATTTTCTACAGCGGTAAACTCCGGCAGCAAATGGTGAAACTGAAAGACGAACCCGATATTGCTGTTGCGGAATGCCGCCAGCTTTTTGGGGTTCAACCGGGACACATCCTCCCCGTTGATCAGGAGTTTTCCCTCATCGGCCTTATCCAGCGTCCCGAGAATGTGGAGCAATGTGCTTTTTCCCGCCCCTGATTTTCCAACGATGGAGACTACTTCGCCCCGGCCAATCTCCATGTCTACCCCTTTGAGCACGTGCAGTTGTCCGTAAGATTTATGAATATTGCTCGCCTGAATCACCGGTTATGCTTTTGTAGTAATGTTAGGCCGAAAGTAAAACAAAAAAACAGGACAGTAAAGTTCTGCCCTGTTCTCTTTGTTTTTTTACCAAAAGGAGCCGACCACGATAGCCGTTATGATCAGCAGGATGACGGCCAGGATGCGGTAATTCTGATACCAGGGTAAACTTTTAAGCTCTTGGGTTTCAGCGGTAAACATCGATTTTTTCCAGGTATATTCTTCCACTTTCATTTCGGGCGGAGGCGGCGTGGCCAGGCTCACCATAATGTGGATGGAGGCGCAGATCACAAACAGGAAGAAAGCCCGGTGCAGGAAGTGGATCCCGTTGAGAAAAGCGATCCATCCGGCGGGCTCCGTGCCGGCGGCCTCGGCGGTGGTGGCGATAGTGGAAGTAATGACCAGGAAGAGGGCCAGTACAAAGCCGGTAAGGAGGCTGACGATTGCTCCGGTGGAGTTGGCCCGCCCCCAGAAAAGGCCGAGGATGAAAACGGAAACGACCGGCGGGCAGATAAAGGCCAGCACCAACTGGAGGTATTCCCACAGGGAGCTGAAGCGCTCGATCTGCGGAGCCCAGGCGGAGGCCAGCACTACCAGGACGAGCGTAGTGATCTGCCCCACCCGCACCAGTTGCTGGCTGGTCAGGCCCGGCCGCATTTTCTGGACAAAGTCCATCGTCACCAGCGTGGAGGCGGAGTTGAAGGTAGCGGAGACACTGGACATCATGGCTGCGAGCAGCCCGGCCAGCACCAGCCCCAGTATCCCGGCGGGCAGCAGGTCGAACAGCAGCACCGGATAGGTCATATTCGGGCATTCGGCCAGGCTGGTGCAGATCTCTCCGCTGGGCATTACGTAGTTGAGCGGCGTGAGGTCGAGGTTCGAATACAGGAGGATGGCCGCCGTACCGGGAAGCACCATGATAAACAGGACGGGCAGCTTGAGCAGGCCCGCAAAAAGGGCGCCCCAGCGGCCGTGGTTGACGTCTTTGGCGCCCAGCACCCGCTGCACCATAAACTGGTTGTTGGCCCAGAAGTAGAAGCCGAGGATGGGTGCGCCGAGCAGCAGCCCCGTCCAGGGCATGAAGGCGTCGTTCCGAGGCCGGACCAGGCTCAGCACCTCCTCGGCATTGTTGAGCCGAAGGCCCGATTCGGAGACAAAAGCGCCCTCCGCGGCCATCTTGTCCAGCCCGGCGATCAGGTTGCTCCAGCCCCCTACCCGGCTGAAGGCGAAGTAAGTCAGCAACATAGACCCGAAGATGAGCAGGATCGCCTGTATGACCTCCGTTTGGATCACCGAGTTCAAACCGCCCGGTATCGTGTAAGCGGCGGCGGCAAAGGCCAGAATGACAATGATCACCCAGGTCGGCAGCGAGGGGAACATCAGCTTGAGGACGATATTGCCCACGTACAGGCCGGCGGCCGTGTCGAGCATAACATTACCCACTATCGTGATGAAAGAAAAGTAGTAGCGGGAACGGCTGTCGTACCTCCGCTCCAGGAATTCCGGCATGGTATATACCTTCGACCTCAGGTAAAAGGGAAGGAAAAAGATGGCAAAAAACACCAGGATGACCGCGGCGAGCCATTCGTAGTTGTAAACGTGGGTGTTGGTCTTGAACGCATCGCCGGCCAGGCCGACGAGGGTAGAACTGGAAATATTGGCCGCAAACAGGGAAATGCCCACAATGGGCCAGATCATGTCTCTTCCCGCTAGAAAATATTCTTCCGAATTCTTCCTCTTGGCATGGTACAAGCCATACGCAATGATCAATACGGCATACAATAACATGATCCCTATGTCGAGGGCGCTCAATTGGAATTGCTCCATGGTGTAAAGTTGGTTTAGTTAGTTTCATACATAGCGGCCTAAAAATAGGGCATTTGCTACAATACCCGGGTAATTAGATTTGGAATTTTACCGATATACGAAAGAAAAGCGCACAAAAGGAGGGGGAAAGTTAATTCTGTTTGGAGCGGTTTGCGCGGAAGATAAAGGAGGGCTTACCGGTTCTGTCTGTTTTGGTTACAGGCCACATCAATGTGGCCCGTCCGAAAAAAAAGAGAGCGAAGTCATTAAAATGCTTCGCTCTTGTAAGAAATCACCCGACTGTTATTATGAAGGATTTAACATCCTCCAGAATATACTACCATTTAATCTTAAACCATTTAACCAAAAACATTTATCGAAAGTAGATCGATTACAATTTTATTCTGTTACAAAGGTACTCACAAAGATACAAAATTGCGAACAAATGTTAAAATAATCTTAAATTTTTTAACAAATCTTTGCCGCCACCCCTCGACAAGAGGTTGATTATTCGCTGATTGTGCTAATAATTAATACAAAAACCCATAGGGGATAGTTCTTTGTACGGTATTATTTCTGAAAAGATGCAAATAGGGATAAAAAATCTTCCTTCGCCCGGAAAAGAAGTTACAGGTCTGCCCGCCGGACTACCAGGAAGGCCAGGCCGACGAATATGGAGGAATAGACAATGACCGTGACGGCTGCCTCCGCCGGGCTGAGAAACAACCGAAAGCCATACTGGGAGAGGAATTCATCGGCCATTTGGGTAAAGGGCAGGGGAACGAGGTCTTCCACAGCGTTCATGGGATAGAAGTGCATGCTCCGGTGTTCAACCAGTTGGAGGTGAACGCCCCATCGAAGGATCTGTTCGACGAACATGATGTAGGCAAGATAGAGGAAGAGAGCTATCCCCGTGCGTTTCACCAGAAAGCCGAGCATCAGGCCAAAACTCATGTAACCCAGGCACATCAGAAAGTACCGTGGGATGTAATCGGCATTCTGCCATACTTTGTGCCAGTAAACCGAGGAAGTATTGAAATATCCGATCAACAGGGCGCACAGCGCATAATAGGCGGTGGCAACGAGGCTCATGGCAACGATGAAGTATACCTTTCCCAGAAAATACTGCCGCCGGCTGAGGCCGGTGATGATGTTCTGCCGCATGGTGCGGTAGCTGTATTCCGTAGTGATCACGATAATGGACAGGAAGCCGAAAAAGAAAAAGCAGAGCCAGTTGCCGATGTATCCCAGGTATTCCCAAACCGTGGGAAAGATGAAGAAGACCTCATTGGTCATCAGCGGAGGGGGAAGTTGCTCGAAGCGCTTGCCGACCAGCAGGAGGGACGGAAGCAATACAAAATAGAAAATGGTGAATATGCGGAAGGACAGGAGTTTGTTGAGTTTTATCCATTCCAGTTTAAGCAGGTATAACATCTTGGGTTCTGGCTTTGCAGTGATGGTTCGAAGAATTTAATCGGGGCTTTGAGGCTTGAAACGGGCTCAGGCCGATTCCGCCTTGCCGGTGATCTCCAGGAATTCCGACTCCAGGCTCTTTTTGACCACCCGCAGGTGGGAAAGGGCCACGCCCTGCTCAAAGGCCATACTGTTGAGCTTTGCCGGCGGCACCTCTTCACTCAGGTAAAGGAGCAGTTTGTGGTCATTTTCATCGATGCGGCGCACGGCGGGGTACTGCTCCATGGCGGCCCGAAGGGCCGGCAGGTCCTCCGCGCTCACCTCCACGAGCATGTCGTCGGTAATGATGGCGCCCACCGTCCCGCTGGCCAGCATCCTGCCGTCCTTGATGATCGCCACATGAGAGCACACCTTCTCTACCTCGTCCAGAATGTGGCTGGCCATGATGATGGTCTTCCCCATACCGGCGATCTCCCGCAGCGTCTGGCGTACCTCGGCGATCCCCTGCGGGTCCAGCCCGTTGGTGGGCTCGTCAAAGATGAGCACCTCCGGGTCGCCGACCATGGCGGCGGCGATGGCCAGGCGTTGTTTCATGCCCAGGGAGAAGGTCCTGAATTTGGAATTCCGCCGGTGGTAGAGGTTGACCATTTCCAGCAAAGGGCCGATCCGGGGCTCTTTCACCTTCTTGATGTGGGCGACGAGCCGGAGGTTATCCACCGCATCGAGGTAGGGATAAAAGTTGGGGGTTTCCAGGAGGGCCCCGATATGGTGGCGGTGCCAGGGGCCGTATCTACCGTCGAACCAGGTGAAGGTTCCTGAGTTTTGATGGATAATGCCCAGGATGATGCCCAGGGTCGTGGTCTTGCCGCTCCCGTTGGGCCCCAGGATGCCGAAAGTCATTCCTTTTTCCACTTCCAGGCTGAGGTTGTCCACCGCCGTTATTTTGCCATATCGCTTGGCCAGCCCCTGAATCGTAAGTACACTCATTTTTCCGGTCCGTTTTATCGATGGCTTCAAAGATAGGAATCTCACCTCACCGGAAAAGCTTTATTGATCAATAGAGGAAAAACATGGATGAACATTGGGAAAGCCCGGCTGTTGTGCTGGTAAATTTATTATCAGATGGCTCAAAAATACCGCAAGCTGAGGCTCATACTGGGGGACCAGCTCAACATCCGGCACTCCTGGTTCGAAGAACAGGACGACGAAACCCTGTACGTGATCATGGAAACCCTGTCGGAAACCGGATACGTCCGCCATCACATTCAAAAAGTGATCGGTTTCTTCCTCGCTATGCGCGCCTTCGCGGTGGAATTGCAGGAAAAGGGGCGCCAGGTGCAGTACATCCGGCTGGATGACGAGGGCAATGAACAATCCATCGGCGGGAACGTCAAGGCTCTGATCCGGAAATACGGCATTCGGCAATTCGAATACCTGCTTCCCGACGAGTACCGCCTCGATCAGGAGTTGAAAGCCCTTTGCCGGGACCTGGACATTGAAAGCCGGCATTTCGATACGGAGCATTTCCTCACCCCGAGAGATGGCGTGGAATCCTTTTTTAAGGGGAAAAAAACCTATCTGCTGGAAAGCTTCTACCGGCAGATGCGCAAGGAATACAATATCCTGATGGAAGAGGACGGAGAAACGCCGCTCACCGGGCAGTGGAACTATGACCAGGACAACCGGAAAAAGCTCCCGAAAAGCCAGGCGATCCCCCCTCCCCTTCATTTTGAACGCGATGTCAGCAGCCTGGTGGAAATGCTTAAGGATAAAAAAGTAGAAACCATAGGGACGGTAAACCCCAAAGCATTTACCTGGCCGTTAACCCGCCGGGAGTGCCTGGAGTTGCTCCATCATTTTGTTGAAAACCAGTTGCACCTGTTCGGAACCTATCAGGACGCCATGACGGAGCGGGGCTACCTGTTGTTCCATTCCAGGCTGTCTTTTGCGATGAACCTCAAGCTGCTCCATCCACTGGAAGTCGTCGAGGCCTGC
This sequence comes from Phaeodactylibacter sp., assembly GCA_024103175.1. Classification (GTDB taxonomy): domain Bacteria; phylum Bacteroidota; class Bacteroidia; order Chitinophagales; family Saprospiraceae; genus JACJXW01. Next base: position 1,207 of record JAGFJE010000782.1, on the reverse strand, counting down.
GTGAAGCACTGGAAGGCCAACCAGGACAGCATCGACATTTCCCAGATCGAAGGGTTCGTCCGGCAGGTCATCGGATGGCGGGAGTACATGCGGGGGGTATACTGGGCAAAAATGCCGGATTTCGCCGAAATGAACTTCTTCGGCCACAGCGCCAAACTTCCGGATTGGTACTGGACGGGCGAAACCAGGATGAACTGCCTGCGGCACGCCATCGGGCAGTCCCTCGACAAAGCCTATGCCCACCACATACAACGCCTGATGGTTACCGGCAATTTTGCCCTGCTGCTGGGCGTAAACCCCGATGAGCTGGATGAGTGGTACCTGGGTATTTATATGGATGCCATCGAATGGGTGGAGATCACCAATACCCGCGGCATGAGCCAGTTTGCGGACGGCGGCATCGTCGGCACCAAACCCTACGTTTCCAGCGCCAATTACATACACAAAATGGGAGATTACTGCTCCAACTGCGAATACGACCGAAAGGCCAAATACGGAAAAAATGCCTGCCCCTTCAATAGCCTTTACTGGGACTTCTACGGCCGCCATACGAATAAACTGAGCAACAACCCGAGAATCGGAATGATGTACCGCGTCTGGAACCGGATGGATGGAGAGGAACGGGAGAAGATCCTTCGACAGGCGGCGGAGTATAAGGAGGGGGTGGAGGGGTTGTGAAGGAATGAAGGAATGATGGAATGAAGGAATGAAGGAATGAAGAAGGCATTCCGCAGCGCCCTCAACCATGAACCCGTTTAAATCCCCCTTTGTCGCGCCTTTGTGTTACTTTTGCGGGAATTTCAGCCCAATTGCACCATGGTAGAAGCATTCATCGAAAATCCGGTCCTCTTGCTTTTTGTCGTTGCCGGCCTCGGTTACGGGGTAGGCAGCATCCGCATCCGGGGCAGCAACCTGGGCGTTGCCGCCGTGCTCTTCGTCGGCCTGGCCATCGGCGGGCTGAGCCCCCAACTGCAGATCCCGGAGACCATTATTTTTCTGGGGCTTGCCATCTTCGTCTACACCATCGGACTGAGTTCGGGGCCCAGTTTTTTCGCCACTTTCCGGCAGCGCGGGTCAAGAGACATCATTTTCGTGATCATCATGCTCACGTTTTCCGCCAGTATTGCGGTGGGGCTGCATTTTCTTTTTCATTTTGAGGCCAGCACCACCTCCGGGCTGTTTGCCGGCAGCACCACCAACACGCCGG
>JAGFJE010000757.1 GCA_024103175.1 Phaeodactylibacter sp. | reverse complement strand
GTGGACCGCAGCACCCGCCCCCGGCTGGTGCCCACCCAGATGGTGTCGCCCATGGCGGCATAGCCATCATCGGCATTATATTCCCACAGCGGCATGTCCGGCAGGTTCTCCGGAGACAGCTTTATCCAGGTGTTTCCGGCGTCGTAGGTCTTGAAGATCTGATGGTGGTAGGCGCCTGCCCCGGCGCCGACAAGCACCCCTTCTGTATGGTCGAAAAAGTGGATCTGAGCGCCGTAGGAATTGACAAGGCCTACGCTCTGTTCTGTCCAGCTGTCTCCGCCGTCAAAGGTGGCCAGCACTCTGGGGAAATAGCCGCCGGGGCCATCCTCCAGAGCGCTCACCCAGGCGCTGTCCGGCCCGCTGGCGCTGATGCAGGCGATGTGGAAATGCTGTGAGGGTTCTACGGGCAGCGTATCCACTTTCCAGGTAAGGCCGCCGTCGGTGGTGTGCGTGATGATATTGGGATGGCCGAGAGGAGCATTGTACGATGCCCAGGGGCCGGAAGCACTGGCCCAGAGGATGTCTTCGCTCACTGCGTCCATATGGAATGGGGCGGTTCGGCCGGCATTCCCAAGCCCGGAGTTTTGAAGCGTGAAGATAAAAGGCTGGGCGCCGGAAAGCATTGTCGACAGGAAGAACGGCAGGAAAACGCACAGGGTTTTCATGGCTTTGTGTTTTAGGTGTTTGAAAGATACCGTAGGAGGTTCTTACAAATTTACAGGGAAATAGCTAGAGGGGTTTGCACAATCGTTGCATAAACGTGTACAATGGTTGCATTACCAAAAATAAGCTACCGACAACTGCAGCGAGCGCGTACGGAAATAATACAGCCCCCTGATGCCCGTATCTTCATCCACAAATTGTCCCTCACCAGCCCGCACACTGCCCAGGGTGTAGCGGAGGCTGGCCAGAAAAGCCCGCGAGATCTGGAAAGAGGCGCCCAGCAGCCAGGAGAAATCCGCCCGTTCCATGAAAAGGGCCTCCTCGGAGCTGCCCAGCAGGTAACCGCCTTCGATGCCTGCATCGACCGACCAGCGCTCAACGGGGATAAGGCGCAGGAAAATGGGCAGGTTGAGGTAGTACAGTTTCGAAAAGGTTTCCTCTCCGGCGGAGCCGACCGGGGCCAGGCTCCACTGGCCGCCCTTCAGGGCGCCCAGTAGTTCCGCCCCCAGCGTCAGGTGCTGCCCGATGGGTTGTTCCACCACCACTCCGGCCTGAAAGCCGTACAATTGCCCCAGGCTGGAATCCCCGAACTGGCTGGGGATCTTCGTCATGCGAAAGTGGGAAATGTTGGGGCCGGCCTTGATGCCGAAGTAGGTCTGGGCAGAAGAAAGGCGGGGAAAAATGGATGAGCATATGATAAGTACCCAAAGCAGGGCGTTCAAACTGTTCGACAGGGGAGCAGGCAGCATCAGGATTATGATTCAGTTTAGCAATCGACACCGGTCATTTATGAAAACGCGGAGAATCCTTATTCATTTTCTGTGAGGCCTTTCTTAACAGAACACCGCCTCCGGCCCTCTCTGATCCTGTCAACCCTGTGAAATAATTGATGGCTCCATTGGGGCCGTTTCACAGGGGCAATCTTGAAGATCCTGTCTATCCTGTCCTAAAAAAGGCGGCCGCCTGGTGGCAGCCGCCCTCTATAATGATTCTATCGGAAAATTTATTCGGACGACTAGGAAAAAAGTTAAAATTCACGCCCCTTCAGCATGCCGTGCCAGTACATCTGCGGCAGGCCGTAGGCCTTGAGGGCGTACATGCTGTAGCGCTCCTGTGCCTGGTCGAAGGGGAAGGACTCAGCCGGCTGGCTGTCGTAATCGAATTCGGCCAGGATGAGGCTGCCGTATCCGGTCACCAGCGGGCAGGACGTGTATCCGTTGTAGGCTCCGGTCAGGGCCTGCCCGTGCATAACCGCCATCAGGTTCTTCACCAGGAGGGGAGCCTGCTTGCGGATGGCCGCGCCCGTTTTGGAAGTAGGCAGGCTGCTGGCGTCGCCACAGGAGAAAATATTCGGATATTTGGTGTGCTGCATGGTTTCCTTATCCACGCTTACCCAGCCGGCTTCGTTGCCCAGGGGGCTTTTCTTGAGAAAATCGGGCGCGCTCTGCGGCGGGGTGACATGGAGCATCTCATATTCCATTTCTTTATTCTCGCCGGTTTGCCGGTGCTCAAAAACAGCAATCTTCTCATCGGGCCTGACTTCTACCAGTTCCTGATAGAAGTCTGTCTTGATGCCATACCGCGCAACGACCTTTTCCAGGGCGGCCCGGTATTTGGCCACCCCGAAAATGACGGTGCCGGCGCTGGCAAAAACGACCTCCACCTTGTTCTGCAGGCCGTGTTTGTGGAAGTAATCGGCGGCCAGGTACATGATCTTCTGCGGGGCGCCGCCGCATTTGATCGGAGTGGAAGGCGCCGTGAAGATGGCCTTGCCTTTTTTGACGTTCTTCAGCGCTTCCCAGGTGGAGTTCACCGTATCATAGGAATAATTGCTGCAGACCCCTGAGCCGGCCTTGGCCAGCCCTTCTTTCAGGCCGGGTATCTTATCCCAGTCGATCTGTATGCCGGGAGCAACGACCAGGTAATCATAGGTATGCTGTTCGCCGCTGCGCAGCGTGACCGCATTCTGTTCCGGCTGGAAGGTATCGACGTAATCTTTGATCCAGGTGACGCCGGGCGGTATGAATTCCGCTTCGTTGCGCTCGGAGATCTCCCGGGGGAATACGCCGGCGCCGACCAGCGTCCAGATGGGTTGGTAGTAATGCTTCTCGCTAGGTTCAATGATGGTGACTTCGGGGGCGTCGGGCTTATTGCGCAGCATAGCAGCCACGGTTATCCCTGCCGTACCGCCGCCGACGATCAATACTTCATGGTGTGCCATTGTCTATTGTTTTTTGTTGTTTTGCAATTCTCTTTCCTGAACTTCCTGGCAGAGCTTGCCGAAGTGCAGGCTGAAATTCAAGAGGAAGCCAAGCGTTTTTTTCATTTCCGGTTTATTGGTGGAACGCAGCAGTTTGAAAACACTGGCCGGTTTCGGTGGGTTCAGCCGGCACTGGACAAGGGCTCCGCTGGCTACGGAAAGCACGTCCAAGGCTTTCGGGTTAAACAGCTCGCTTTGGAGGAATGCGTCAAACTCATCGGAGTCGACCAGGTCGGAGATCTTTCCGGCCACTTTGACGCCTTGTTTGGATAAGGCGGCTACATCGACGCCATTGCCTGACGTGTGCCGGATGCCTTCATCCAGGACATCGACGGCCATGGCCATGATGCCGGGCGCTTGTTTGAGCAGTTTCAGCAGGCTGTCCAGTTGCTCCACCATATCCGGCGCAGTCAGCTGCTCGGCCAGTTGCAGGGCGGCGCCCAGGCGTTGTTCGATGTCTATACCGTGGGCGGCGGCTTTGCGATAACTTTCGTCGGCAATGTCCGCCATCATGCTGGCGATGCCCGGCGCCTGATCGGCCAGTTTCAGCAGGGCGTTGAGCTTTTCCATCATTTCCGGGGCGGTCAGCTTTTCGGCCAGTTGGAGGGCGGCGCCCAGGCGCTGCTCGATGTCTATACCCTGCGCGGCCGCCTGCCGGAAGCCGTCATCGGCCACGTCTACCGCCATGCTGGCGATACCCGGCGCCTGATCGGCCAGTTTCAGCAGGCTGTCGATCCGCTCTACCATTTCCGGGGCGGTCAGCTTTTCGGCAAGGTGAAGGGCATTGCCCAGGCGCTCGTTAATGTCAACGCCCTGCCGGGCCGCCTGCCGGTAGCCGTCATCTACGGTATCTACCGCCATACTTACCAGCCCGGGGCCTTGTTCCAGGAGGGTATTTAAGCGCTCCACCCCCTTTTCCAGCGTGTCGATCCGCTGCAGCAGGTGGTCGAGGGCTTTCAGCGTCTTCTCACTGGTCAGCCGCTCCTGTAGCTGTTGGCCAGCTTCGGTCTCTGTCCAGTCAGGATTACCATTTACCTTCATTTGTCTTCTGTTTGTTTATAAAAATTCCGATAAGTTTAAGAAAGCGCCTTTTTCCATGCCAGAGATAGGATAACAAAAGGGAGGCTTTCCGATAGAATTAAAAGGACATTCAAAAATATGAATATAATTTCATATTTTGAAATTGCATGCCAAGTTTTTGCCTGCCCGCCCTTTTTTATACTTGGTTGCAATAGGTTTTGTGCATTAGCCCTCCCAGCCCCTCAAATCCCCTAAAGGGGAAGTCCACCCACAAATGCACAAAACCTATTGCCGTTGAGTATAATTCCCATCCCTATTATTTTTGCTTTCTGAATTCGTAACCTCCCTTCTCCGCCCCCCATACCTGCTTTCCCTCACTGTTGAACCCCTGATCCCAGCTGACAATAAGCCCGTCCTTGATCAGGACGCGGGAGGTGGCGAAGCTGGCGCCGCGTAGGTTGCTTTCACACTCCCGGCCTTTGGTACTGCCCGAAAAAGAACCATCGGGCTGCCGTTCCAGCACTACGGCGCAGCCTTTCCGGAGCTGCAGGGCTTCCGGGGCCAGGCCCTCAAAACGGGAAGGGGCCTTCCATGCGCCGATGAACGCTTCCGGATCGGGGAGGGTATATACAATGCTTTTAAATATACCGGGCCCTGCCTGTTCGAGCTTGTAAATCCTTTGCCGGTAAGGGCGTTCCTGCATAGCGGTTACGGCCTGCTCGACGTAGAGCCAGTGGCCTTTATCCGGCCAGATGGGGTACATATGCAGGGTAATATCGTAGAAAGCCGAATCCCGGGCGGCCTGTTCGGCGCTGCTGAAAGTGCCGGCCATCATAGATTGAAGGGCGCCGAGCCCATTGCCTGCTCCGGCCACATTCCGGGTGGAACTGCAGGCGGAGAGGGCAAGCAGGGCAAGAAGAGCAAGGTTGAGGTTGCATGCCCTGTAGCACCGGCGTACAAGGAGGTTGAGGTACTTCATAGTTCCGGTTATTTGTCATTTCAATATGCATCGGCCCCTATCGAAGCCTGCGAACAGCCAATACCGAATACCGAACAGCAGGCCCTCAGGGAATGGTTTGCCCGCCGCCCTCGGATTGCCGGTTGCTTTTCCTGCGGAACATTTTCCTGAAGCGCAACCGCTGCCGGTAGGGAAAGACATCGAAGATATCGCCCCCACGGAGCCGTTCCTGGGTCTTGCGCCAGAAAGTGACGTCGTACAGGTCGCCGTGCAGTTTGTAGAAGATTTCCCGGATGTCTTTCCTGCCGATGAGGAAGCGGGGGAACTCTTCGGGGAAGACATCGTTGGGGCCGACGGAGTACCAGGGTTCGGACGAGAGTTCATCGTAGTAATCGCGCGCCTCGGGGATACGCCGGAAGTTGTAATCGGTCAGGAATCCGATCTCATCGTAGTCGTAAAAAACGACCCGTTTGAGGCGGGTGACGCCGAAGTTCTTCAGCAGCATATCTCCCGGGAAAATATTCACGGCTGCCAGTTGCTTGATGGCCTTGCCGTATTCGTTGATCACATCCTCCGCCTCTTCCGGGCTGGCCGTTTCCAGATAGAGGTTGAGCGGGATCATCTTCTTCTCGATATACAGGTGTTTGATCTCTATGATGTCGTCATAAATTTTCACTTTGGAGGGAGCTTCCTTCAATAGCTCATCGAGTAGTTCTTTGGACATGCGCTCCCGCGGAATGGTAAAGTTCTCGAACATGTGGCTGTCCGCCATACGCCCTACGCGGTCGTGAAAAAAAACGACCTCATACTTCTCCTTTACTTCCTGCTCCGTCACCTTCTTGGGAGGCGGGAAGTGGTCTTTAATGACCTTAAAGACCATATTGTAGGAATTGAGGGTGAACACCGACATGACCATGCCCTTGATGCCGGGGGCGATGACGAACTGGTCGTACGAGCGGCCCAGGTGCCGGAGGAAATCCCGGTACAGGACGGTCTTGCCGTGCTTTTCAAAACCGATGGAATTGTACAACTCTCCCATATTCTTGGTGGGCAGGATGGACAGCAGGAAGTCCACCATTTCACTGACAATATCTACATCCACCAGGAAGTAGGAGCGGTTGTAGCTGAAGATGGAGCTGACTTCATTGTACTCCAGCAGCAGGGCGTCGACGTAGATGCCGTTTTCTTCATGCAACAGCGGCAGAATGAACGGGAAGACGCGGTCTTCCAGATGCAGGCGCCCGACGATATAGGCCCCTTTATTGCGGAAGAAGATCGATTTGAGCATTTCCAGGCGGGCGTTGCGCGGCAGGGTATCCCGCCCCTCGAAGATCTTCTTGTTGAGCAGGGTGGTGATGTAGCCGATATCGCGTTCCTGATCTTCCCAGGGAGCGTCAAAGGTGTAAAAGGAAAAGATCTGCCGCACAACGTGCTCGATGGGTTGAACGAGGAAGAAGGTCTGGTAAATGGGCACGGTGGAGCGAAATTCCCGGTAGGTGCCGGTAGCGTGGACGAACATGAGGTCTTCATCAACACTCAGCCCCTTATGGCTGTGCCGGAAAACGGAGTTGTAGAAGGTTTCCGCAATGTTCCGGGTATTGAAGTTGATCACTTCGTCGAGGTAGTTCTCTTTTATGCGCTTCCAGGTATCGCGGTCATTGGCGCGCTGGCCCAGGAAGGACAGTACCTTTTCGGTGGTGCGCCCAACCTGGTTTCGGTATAGGGTCAGGCGTTCGCGGGAATCGGCCTGTACGCCGTGCCAGTCGCGGTTCTCGAAGCGTATCTGCGCCCGTTTGGTGATCCGTTTGTACTGGTGGTAATACTTCAGATACGCCCCCAGGATGAGGTGGGCGGCGTCGTATGGCAGTAATTTTTCGAACATATTTTTACACGTTTACACCTTCGCACATTTTACATCTTCACTAGCCCCTCACGATGACCTTCTCCAGCACATCGCCTACCAGATAGGCCACTCCGGCGGCGATAGCGCCGAGCACGAGGGTCTCCAGTATACCCTTCCAGTGGCTTGTTTCCGTAACGTAGGTTTTCAGCCAGCCCACTGCGGCGAAGCCCAGCCCGGTCATCAGGCAGGTGGCCAGGAACAGGTCGCCCCGGAAGCCAAAGAGAAAATCCCAGAGGTACAGCGCCAGCGGGATGAACCCCACCAGGAGGAATGCGATATAGGTCACCAGGCCGATCTTGAACGGGGAGCGCGTCTGTTTCATCATGCCCAGTTCGTCTTTCATCATCTCTTCCACCCAGCGGTCTTTATCCGAGCAGATGACGTCGACCACCTTTTCCAGCAAAGCCCCCTTGAAGCCTTTGAGCCGGTAGATCTCCCGGATCTCCTCCCGTTCGGCTTCCGGAAGGTGCTTCACTTCCCATTGTTCGATCTTCTCATGCTTTTCATAATTGGCCTGTTCGGATTTGGAGGACAGGTAGGCGCCGACCGACATGCTGAAGCCGTCGGCCAGCAGGTTGGCAAACCCCAGGATGAGGATGACCGAGCTGTCCAGGCTGGCCCCCACGGCGCCCGCCACCACGGCAAAGGTGGTTACGCTGCCGTCGATGCCTCCGTAAACGAACTCGCCGAGGTAATCCTGATAGCGGCTGAGAAAGGAGTTGTCACCGTGAAGGCGCGCTTCGAAATGCTTCATGGCGTTTAGTGTTCATGGTCGTGGTTTTCCTCCCCTTCCCCGTGGGAATGTTCTTCCTCCTCTCCGGAAGAGGCCTCTGCCGGCGGTTGTACTTGTTCTGCGGCCTCTTTCTTTGCGGCCAGTGCCATAAACCAGCTGGACAGGCGTTCCCGCTGGGCGTCGCTCAGGCGGGCCTCCGGGTGCATAGGCAGGTAGGATTTCAGCGGCATCTTGCCCTTTTCTACCTCTTCCCCGCATTCTTCGGCTTTATGGGCTTTTTTTTCCGCGTCGTAGGCGCCCCAGGCCGAAAAGTTGAGGTGCTCTCTTCCATGTTCAATGTGGTCTTTGATCCACCAGGAAACCGGTTCGATGTTGGTATACCAGGGATACTTCGTCTCATGAGAATGGCAATCGTAGCAGGCGTCTTTTATCAGCTGAGCTACATCGGCAGGGGGAGCGGCCAGCGTCATAAATTCTTCGCTTTGATTGACCGGCGGATTGGTTTTATCGATCCCGAAAAACTGGATGATCACCAGGGCGGCCAGCAGGGCCAGCCCCGCCCATTTTAAGATCTTTGACATGTTTGTTGTATTTAGTGTTATTTAAAAGCTTAAGGCCAGTTTCTTAGGGTTCAGGCTGTGGCCTTTGATGCCGACTCTGTTGGGGCGGCCGCAATTAAGCAGCTCCCGAAGGCAAATCAACCATCAACCATCAAACATCAACCATCAAACATCAAAAATCAAACATCAAAAATCAAACATCATTCCTCACCGCCTCCCACTCAGAAACTCCAGCTCGAGCCTTAGCCGGTGATAGCGTTTCAGGGCTTGAAGGTACTGGAAGCGGGTTTCCAGCGCCTGCTCCAGGTTGCGGAGGTAATCCTGATATTCTACGGCCCCCTGCGCGTAGGCTTTACGGGATGCGTCGATCTGTTCCTGGGCCAGGGGCAACATGGCCTGTCGGATATAGTCCAGCGACATTTGTTCCTTCTCCAGTTCGCTGATCAGCCGGCGGCGTTCATTTTCGAGTTCTTTCCGGGCCGCCTCCAGTTCCGTCCGGTAGATCTCGGTTTGCATTTCGGCTCCTTCGATCCGCGCCCGGATGGGGCCTTGGCCCAGGGGTATATTCAACCCGAGTTGATACCCGAAGAAAGGGGAGTCTCCGTCAACCATCTGCAGCAGTCCGGCGGTACGGATCTGCGGGAGCAGTTTGTTTTGTTCCACCGCTACCTGTGCTTCGGCAAGATTGACCTGTTGCTGTTGATACAGCAGCTGCGGGTGGCCGCTGTTGACATACCAGTTCAAGTAGCCGGCCGGTTCGGGCAGGCTGCGGCCGGCCACCTCATAGGCCGTATCTGAGTACATCCAGTTGTTGAAGATGGCCAGCGCGATTTCGTAGTCTTCATTGGCCTGCAATTGGGCCAGGGTCGCTTCTTTTTGTTTGCCCTCGGCAGAGAGGACGGGGATCTTACCCGTTTCTCCCAGCTCGAAGCGTAGTTGGGCGAGTTCCACCAGGTCGGTGAACAGGCCCACTTGCTGCCGCCTCAGTTCCTGCAGGCTACGGATATAAAGGGCCTGATAATAAGCATGGGCCACTTCCCGGCGGAGGGCCAGGTGGCTGAGTTCGAGGCGGGCATTGCCCAGCAGGGCCTCCTGGCGGGCGGCTTCTTGCCGACGCCCTTTGGCCCCGGGCCAGTTGAGGTCTTGAAGGACGCCCAGGGAGTGAATGCCCCTGGCGCTGTTGGGGTCCACCTCATCACCGGAAATGAAAACCCTCGTGTACGGGCGGGAGGCTGCTGCCCGGATCAGCGTATTCTGTTGTTCGATAAATTGCCGGTCTCGCTGCAGCAGCGGGTAATTGCGGCTTGCTACTTCAAATGCCTGCTCCAGCGTGAGAGGAATGGCCTGGGCGGCCGCAAACACCGGAACTACGGACAGGGCCAGGAGGAAGATCCGGGCGAGGAACCTCTGCATTGGCTTCCGTTCCCATGGCGATTTGGTTTTTTGCATACCTTTTGCTTTTCCTGAGCTCAGAGGCTGAATATAAAGAGGATTATGCAAGCAAAGGGTAACCGGGAACGAATTTTTCACCAAGAACGCTAAATGGCGCCCGGAAACTCCCACGTTTCATCAATTCATAGGCTGTTGCACCTTGCCTTTACCGCCTCCCCCGCAGCATTGCCCCTTTTTCTCGCCTTTGCCCTTTCCCTGGCAGCATCCCTTGCCTTTGCCGGCTTGTGCTTTTTTGCCCTGGCATCCCTGGCCGCTGCCTTCAGCGCCAACGATGGCGTCAAAGTCGGCCTGAGAAAGCAGTGTCGGCTGGTAAGCAACGCCCTGGGCAGCCAGGTTTTTGTTGAATGCCCTCAGGTGATTACCGGAGGCGTCGATAAGGTACTGATACGTAGTGCGCAGATCTTCGTTGGCGGCGGCTTCGAATGCCTTCTTGAGGTCGCTGATGTCGGTTTCCTCAATACGGGCGCCGGCGCGCAGGGCATTCTCGAGCGACTGGCTGCCGCTGGCGATCAGCTCGTCGTAGAGCTGCTGCAACGCCTTGTTTTTGAATTTGCCGGCCTTGCCGGCGGTAATGCTCTTGGGCAGGCTTACGCCATGGCTGGCCGCCAGCCCCGTCAGTTTATCCAGGTGGCGCTGTTCGGCTTCGGCAATGTTGCTGAATACTTTGGCTTCCCATTTGTTTTCCATGGCCTGGTAGAAGTCGAGGGCCATTTTTTCTTCTTCCGCCAGAAAGATCAGGTTCTCCTGGTCGGCGGCAGCCAGCGCAGATTGTGCCTGAAGGGCATGGAATGCGGGCCAGGTAAGGGCCAGCAATAAAATTAAGCGTCTTTTCATCGTTTATGGATTTATCTGTTAATGTCCCATTCTTGTCCTGTTTTCTGGGAGAGCCGCAGGCCGAATAAAACCTTTTTGGTGGGCTGTGCCCAGGGTGTGAGGGACAGAAATATTACAAAAATACACACACACGCAGGCCAGGTACTTTGCCATAACAGCGGGTTTGGCCCGTAAGGTAGTTTGCGGGCCCCCTGCCGCCAATAACGACAGTCATAAGACGCCAGTGATTTTTGTCATCGCGCCGCGAGGTCACACCAGGCGTTTCACAGCGGATTGAGCCGACAGCCGCCAACCTTCCTCCAGGCTCAGCAGGTTCAGCCCGGGCTTTTTGCCCGTTTCGATGCTGCCCAGCTCTGTTTCGAAGCCGAGGGCTTCGGCCCCGTTCAGGGTTGCCCAGCGCAGCAGTGTTTCAAATGGAACATAAGACTGGAAGCGGGCGATGGTTTTCATCTCTTCCAGAACGGAGAGCTGCCAGTTGGAGGTCAGGCTGTCGGTGCCGATGGTCATGCGGGCGCCCTCGTCGATGAAATGCCGGTAATAGGGCATGCGGTTTTCGATGTAGAGGTTGGCGTTGGCGCAGGTTGCCCAGTACACCTTGTCGCTCCAGGCATGAGCCGCGCGGATATCCTCCGGCCCGGTCATGGTGTTGTGAACGAACAGGGTGCGGCAGTCGGGGTTCATCCGTTCGAGGGCGTAGTGTATGGAAGTCCTGCCCGTGGGTTCGAAGTGGTGGATGGGGAAGCCGAAGGATTCATAGAATTCGACGAAGCCCCCCGCCTTGTGGAGGAAAAAATCGTCTTCGTGTACCGTTTCCTGGTTGTGGATGCTGATGGTGATGCCCTCCTTTTCATTGGCTTCATTGATGAGGCTGAAGAGGCGGGGCGAAACGGTATAGGGCGCGTGGGGAACGCAACTTTTGCGGTTGCCGTTGGCGTCGCTTTGCCCGTCGTAGACTTCCTTATACATGTCGAAGGTCTTCTGGGCGCCCTCATTTTGCAGGAAGTCGAACATCTCTACGAAGGTGTAATAGCGGATGGGGCTCTTTTCTTTTTGCTCGCGGGTGTCCAGCTTGTTGGAAATATCCCCAACGGCCACGATGCCGTTCTCATACATTTCCCGGTCGGCCCGCACGATAGCGTCCCGGATCTCCTCCATGGGAATATCCCTGAACTTGACCACCTTCTGCAGGAAGGGCAGCAGGCCGGTGCCGGTATCGACGCGGCCCTTCATATGGGAAAGCTCCAGGTGGCAGTGGGTATTGATAAAGCCGGGCACGATGGCGCCCCGGTGTACTTCCAGTTCGTCCGGGCTGTGATCCGCTCTTTCTCCTACAGAGAGGACCTCGCCTTCATCGTTAACAACGACTACCCCCTTTTCAACGGGCGGGGCAGCAACCGGAAAGATGACATCAGCAGTTATCTTGCGCATGGGTTTTTCTTTTTTAAGCGGTGAATTTAGGAAAAATTTTGTTCGAAACCCGGAACGACAACCCAATCAACCCAATCAACCCAATCAACCCATCAACCCATCAACCCATCAACGAATACTCCTGCACGATCAGCCCGTTTTTCATCCGTGGTTCTATCCAGGTCGATTTGGGAGGCATCACCTTTCCGGAATCGGCTACTTTCATCAGTTCTTCCAGCCTGACGGGATAGAGGCAAAAAGCTACTGCTTCCTCCCCCGTTGATACGGCCTGTTGGATACCCTCCAGCCCTCTGGGCCCCTCTACATAGAGAATACGTTGGTTATCCCGCACTTCTTCAATTCCGAGGATATTCCACAATATTTTCTCATCCAGGAGCCTGGCGTCGAGTACGGCCACTTCATTTTGATATTCTGCGAGGGCCTGCTTTTTCCACCGCAGGCTGTACCATTCGCGGTTGGCCAGCATAGTTAGTTCGTGTTTGCGGACAGGTTTTCGGGGGGTATCCAGGAAGCCGATATCAAAATACTGGGATATATGCGCCATAAAGGCGGAGTAGGAAAGGCCGTTCAGGCCATATACGACGCGGTTGAAATCCAGGATATCGATATCCGACGAGGGGAACAGCGCGCAAAGCAACAGGTGATAGTCGCCCCTGTGTTTGCCTGCCTTCGACTTGCGGTAAAGGAGGGAGGTAGTGGAAGTGCGGTGGTGCCCATCGGCGATATAAGTGCAGGGTACATGCTGTTCGAACAGGTCCTGTAATTCCCGGATGGCCTTGCCGTCGCGGACTTCCCAGAGCTGATGACATTCTTTGGGGCCCTCAAAATTTACTTCCAGGAAGATATCCCGGTGGGCGATGTAGGCCTCGATCCATTCGCTGATGGCTTCCACCCGGTTATAGGCCAGCAGGATGGGTTTTATCGCCGCCCGGCGCCGGAGCATCAGTTGCATTTGCTGTTGTTCTTTTGCCGGCAGGGTATGTTCATGCTGCTTGATCCTGCCCTCCAGGTAATCCCGGATATCGGCGCAGGCGGCCAGGCCGGTATACTGTCGCGAAGTTCCCTTGATGCGGTAGATGAAAAGGGCTTCTCCCGCCGTCTTGGTGAAAAAGCCGCTGTTGAAGTATTCCGCGTATTCCTCTCTGGCCGAATCGAAAAACGAATCCGCCGAGGTGATGTAGTCGAGGTCGGGATAAACAGCCTGAAAGGGTTTGATGCGCATAGGCTTATCTGCTTAGAGAAGGATTCTTTCGGGAAGGAATTTAACAAAAAAAAGAAAGCGTAGTAGCATGACGCTACTACACTCCTCTAAAAAACTAAACCCCAGTTATATTCTTGCAGATAAGATCTGTCGTGACTTGCAGGGAGAAGCGCCATTTATGTGGCGCTCATCCTCAAAAACATGGCAATAAAACGAGGCCCCTTCTGATATTATTGTTGGAAGAAAAAAAATTTTTCGTCTTTAAGCAAGAAATATTCCCGTTCACTCATTCAAATGCCCCATTGACGAAAAAGGCCCTTTTTTTATCAAAAAAGGGTAACATTTTTATACCAACAACGATAAATAAGAAAACACCAAGGCCATGAAAACCCTGCCATTATCCATTGAACTGTCTTCGCTGGCGCTCGAGGCCAGCCAGCAATCCCTCCTTCCGGATGAACTGTTGAAACTCGCCCGGCAGCGCCTGAGCGATAAGGAAGGCCAGCTGGGGCGCTTCCTCAACTGCCAACGCACCGAAACCCGCCACCTGAGCCGGGATATGGCCCTGGCCGCCTACGAACTGAGTTATGAAAAACATACCCTCCGCTTCCAATTTGCCTATTTCCAGCCCCGCGGCTCCTGGGAGTTGCAGGGCTTTCGCTGGGCAGCGTGAGCCGGCCATTCACTCCCCGTCTTCGCCATAGGCTCTTCCGGGTAAACCCGTCCATGCGGCCGGGCAAGATTCACTCAATCACTCAATCACTCATTCACTCATTCATTCCCCCTCACACCTCCACCTTCTGCCGCACATATCCTTCGTAGTAGATCCTGGAGTTCGGCGGCACGCTCTTGGTCAACCATACGCTACCGCCGATGATGCTGTCGTGGCCGACGACGGTATCTCCGCCCAGGATGGTGGCCCCGGCGTAGATCACGACCCGGTCTTCGATGGTAGGGTGGCGTTTGGTCTTGGCCATCTCTTTGGCGACGCTGAGGGCGCCCAGAGTGACCCCCTGGTACAGCTTGACGTGATTGCCGATCTCCACCGTCTCTCCAATGACGATGCCGGTGCCGTGGTCCATGCAGAAGCTTTCTCCGATCTGTGCGCCGGGGTGGATGTCTATGCCGGTCAGGCTGTGCACGTGTTCGGTGAGGATACGGGGAATGAGGGGTACGCCCAGCCGGTGGAATTCATGGGCCAGGCGGTAAACGGCAGTTGCCTTAAATCCCGGATAAGTGCGGATGACCTCGGTCTTGCTCACTGCGGCGGGGTCTCCCCGCAGCAGGGCCTCGGCGTCGGCATGCAGCAGTTCATGGACGGTGGGCAGTTGTTCGAGAAAGGCGTCCTCCAGTTCTTCAGCTCCCATGGGCAGCATATCCTCCATGGTTTCCAGAAGGGTGAACAGTTCAAACTTCAGTTGCCGGTAGTTTTGTTCCAGTTCGCGGCGGCTGTTGTACCGCCGGTTGGCCAGTTCCGGGAACATTACCATCAGCAGGCCGTCCAGCCAGCTGCATACCGCCGAAGGAGAGGGGATGCGCTGGGAATTCTGATGGGAAGAATACAGTTTGTCGATGAATAGCTTCTCTTCCATAACGCAGGGCTTAATGTTAATTCAAAGGCTGCTTTTTATAAAAACGGAAGGTAAGGAAAAAGTTGCGCCAAGAACTCAATCCCTCATTTTTACTCAGCCGTAGCTTCAGCGAAGGCGGGCCCTCATTCCCTCATTCCCTCATTCCCTCATTCCTTCATTCCTTCATTCCCTCATTCCCTCAAACAAGCCCTACAAGCCTTCCAGCTTCCCCCTGGCCCTTCCTTTCAGCTTTTCCCGGATGTATGCCTGCATTTGGGCGAACTCTTCCCGGGAATAGGTACGGATGAAGCGCCCTCCCTCGAGGTGGCTGATGGAATGGCAGGTATTCGTCAGGGTTTCCAGTATATGCGAGGAGAGCAGGATGTATCGGCCCTGCTTACACAGATGGGCAAGTACCTGATACAGGATCTCGCTGCTTTCCAGGTCGATGCCGTTGAAGGGCTCGTCCAGAATAAGTATGGGCCGGCCGGGGGCCAGAGCACCCATCAGGGCCAGTTTTTGTTTCATGCCCGAGGAATAAGTTTCGGCCAGGTGGCCGAGGGGCAGGTGGAAGAGTTCGTTCCATCCGTCGATGTCGAAAGCGGGGTTGGAAACGGCGCACAGGCGAAGATACTCTCTTCCGGTGAGCATGGGGTAGAAGAAGCTTTCGGTTTCCAGGAAAGCGGCGTCGGGCCGCTGTAAGGGGCGCCCTTCGAAGGTGCAGTCGCCGGAAAGGCGGGGTACTCTGCCATAGACAGCTTCAAAAAAGGTCGTCTTGCCCGCTCCGTTCATGCCCAGCACCCCGTGAATGGTTCCGGGCGCTACTTCCAGGGAGGCGCCGTTCAATACCTGGTGATCGCCGTAGGAAACGCTGATGTTCTGGATGGTTAGCATGGCTATATTGTTAATATTGCTATATTGTTATATTGCTGCTGGCCCGGAACAATATAACAATATAACCATCCAACAACCTAACCATTCAGCAATTCAACCGTATTCTTCGCTTTCCGAAAAAGCACAGCCAGATACACCAAACAGGCCGGTGCGAGAAAGGGGACGATCAGGCCCAGCGCAAACAGCCCGGCGGTGATACCGTTGTGTACCTTCCGCCTGCCCGGATAGTAGTAGGCGTATTTATATAAAATGGCAAACGCCTGATAAAGCAGGGCCGCCAGCAGGGCCAGGGGCATGAGGTACCATACCTCCGGCGAGAAAATGAAGAATAACATGGCCAGCGGCATCAACCCGGCCAGCAACAGGCCTGCATGCAGGCCCAGCTTGCGCCACAAACCACCGGGCCGGGAGAAAAAAGGCTCCATGAGCTCCTTCGGTTCGCAATCGGAATATACATCGGGAAGCATTGCCGCGAAGAGAACAACTGATAGCAAAGGAGCGCCGGTATAGGTCGCCAACCCTAGCCCCGGCAGGTAAAACAGCAAGAACAACCAGCCGTAACGCCGAATGGCGCTCCGCCATTCAAAAGCCTGTTGGGGGACAAAGGATAGCCCCCACGGCCGGGCGCCGCTCCCCCTGCGGCCCCGCTGTGGCAGGAACGCGATGGCCAGAGCGCCGGCCAGGCAATATCCTATGGAGGAATAATGGCCAGACAATAGTGCCACTGGTACAACCAGCAACAGGGAAAGCAGAGCGTATTCTGTGAACAGGACGAGCCGGAGCGGAAAACCCTGTTTTTCCAAAAAGAACAGGTCGTTCCGCCGAAAGTGGATCAGCAGGGGAGGGAGTAGGCCCAAAGCCGTGATAATTTCCACCGGTTGACGGGCCAGGGTGGACAGCAGGCTCAGGTAGAACACCACCGCCAGGGGCAACCCGATCAACCACAGGCCGCCGACGCTCCGGGCGGAACGCCAGGCCTGCCGGAGGCGGATCTCCAGTACCAGTGTTACGGGCTTCAGCATTGGCCAAATATAGGATTTCTTTCAATTGTCATCCTGTCCGGGAACTTCTATTTAAAAAGTACTAATTGTAACGTTTTGCGTAGCTACCCTGAAGACGTGAACCCGGATCCTCAAATTTATTTGGGTCGAAGACGTTACCCCACGTGAACCCGGATCCTCAAATTTATTTGGGTCGAAGACGTTACCCGTGAACCCGGATCCTCAAATTTATTTGGGTCGAAGACGTTACCCCAGTCAATTTGAGGGAACGCGGGTTTATCGCCTTCGACGCCAAAAAATTTTGGTTCACCCTGTGGAATTTGTATTTATTCCACAGGGCAGGCCGAGTTAGCGTTGATTTTTCGTCTCTGATCCAGGACATACATCATTGTAGCCACGCAACCCGTTATAATCAGAAAAAGTAATAGCGGTATCTTTCACCAAAACAACAATCCCAATATGGATTTCCAACTTTCTGAAGAGCAGCAAATACTGGTGGCCGAGGCGCGGGAATTCGCCCTGCAGGAGATCGCTCCCTACGCCGCCCGATGGGACGAAGACGAGCACATCCCCCGCGGGCAGATCCAGAAATATGCGGATGCCGGGTATTTTGGCATGACTGTTCCGTCCCGTTATGGCGGGCGCGGCCTTTCGGCACTTGATGCGGTGCTGGTTATCGAAGAAGTAGCCCGGCACTGCGGCATCAGCGGGCGGCTGATCGTCGACCACAATTTCGGGGCGGCCATCACCATCCTGCACTTTGGTACCGAAGAACAGCGGCGGCGCATCCTGCCCACCATCTGTACCGGAGAAACCCTGATGAGTATCGGCATGACCGAACCCGAAGCAGGGTCAGCCCTCACCGATCTGACAACCTCCGCCAGGGAGGAGGGCGGGGAGTTCGTCATCAACGGCAGAAAACACTGGATCACCGGCGCCGGGGAGCGGGAGTACACCC
The DNA here is from genome assembly GCA_024103175.1 of Phaeodactylibacter sp. Lineage (GTDB taxonomy): Bacteria > Bacteroidota > Bacteroidia > Chitinophagales > Saprospiraceae > JACJXW01. Next base: position 14,347 of record JAGFJE010000757.1, on the reverse strand, counting down.
TGCTTTACGCTCGTTTCAACGGGGCGCCGGGCCCCAAAGGGATCGGCGCCATCCTCATCCATAAAGATATGCCGGGCTTCCGGTACGCCGGGCGCATCCCCTCCCTGGGCGTCCGGGGCGTTCAGGAAGGGATACTTGAATTTGAAGAGATGCGCGTACCTAAGGAGAACCTGGTGGTGCCGCCCGGTTCCGCTTTCGGCCGGCTGATGTCTGCTTACAACGGACAGCGGGTGGGCGCCTCCGCCGTAGCGTTGGGCATCGCCCAGGGCGCCTTTGATCACGCCAAAGACTACGCCGATGAGCGCCGCCAATTCGGCAAACGGATCACCGATTTCCAGTCCATCCAGTTCAAACTGGCGGACATGGCCATCGATCTAGATGCCGCCCGCTACCTCATCTACCGGGCAGCTTGCAATGCCGACAGGGCCATCACCGATCGCTACGAGTCCAGCGTAGCCAAGGTCTTCGCCTCGGAAATGGCCGTGCGCGTCACCAGCGAGGCCATACAGCTCTGCGGAGCACAAGGGTACAGCCGCAACCTGCCCCTGGAACGCATGTTCCGGGACGCCCGTTGTTTTACCCTCGCCGGCGGGACGGCGGAGATGCAACGCATCGGCATCGCAGGGAGTATATTAGGCCGGGCGCTTCCTCAGCATAGTTGAGGGGAGTGGAGATGGTTTTATGGGGCATGGGTTATGCCGGGGCGCTTAAATGCGATTAGAACAGTTGTGCTAAATGAAATTTATTAGTACATTTGTTCTAAAACTGCTTTTATGGAAAAAGACACTTCAATTGCCATCATCGGCGGCGGCATCGGAGGGTTTACCGCCGCCATAGCGCTGCGCCGGCAAGGATTCAGCCCTGTTATTTACGAAGCGGCTCCCGAATTGCAGCCCATCGGAGCAGGCATCACCCTGGCGATCAACGCCATGCAGGTTTTCCGGGAGCTGGGCCTGGCTGATAAGGCCATTGCCGCCGGGCATCGGCTGGAGCATCTTTGGATCACCGATGAACACCTTCATCCCATCAGCCGGACGGCTCTGGAGCCGCTCATCCGGGAGTTTGGCCTTCCCAACCTGGGCATCCACCGGGGGGCGTTGCAGCAACTGCTGGTGGAGGCATTACCCGAGGGAGCTATCCACCTGGGCAAGGGGCTGCAGCGTTTGGAAGAAATTGCCGAAGGGGTGGAGCTGAAGTTTGAGGATGGCACAACAGCCCAGGCCGGTGTCGTCATTGCCGCCGATGGCATTCATTCCGCCGTGCGCCGGCAACTTTTCCCCGCTTGCCGGCAGCGCAGTTCCGGACAGGTATGCTGGCGAGGCATATGCCGGGCGGATACCGGCCCCTGGCAGGGGCGGGGCACGGAAGCCTGGGCGCCGGGCATGCGTTTTGGGATAGTTCCCATTGCAGCGGAAAGCATCTATTGGTTTGCGGTGGTGAATCAGAAACCCGGCATCGATTGGGCAAAACTAACGAAGGAGGAGCTGATGGAAACTTTCCGGCCCTTTGCCCGCCCGGCCCGGGAATTGATAGAAAGTACGCCGGCCAGCCAGATTATTTACAACCCGTTAAATGACCTGGAACCTTTGCCGCAATGGTTTTTCGGGCGCAGCGCCCTGCTGGGAGACGCCGCCCATGCCACTACCCCCAACATGGGGCAGGGCGCCTGCCAGGCCATTGAGGATGCTTATGTTCTGGCTCGGTGCGTATCGTCCTGGCCTTATGGGGAGGCTTTCGCCAAATATCAGGCCCGGCGCAAAGCGAGGGCGGACAGCATCGTCCGCCAAAGCCGGCGCCTCGGGCGGATAGCCCAGTTGGACAGCCCTGTACTTGGCCGCCTGCGTAACCGGGTGATGAGCCTGATGCCTTCGTCCCTGGCCATCCGCGGCCTGCGGAACGTGGCCAAAGGCAGCTTCCTGTGATTTTTCTTTCTGAGTCCGGCCATGGCTCAATTGGCTAAATTGTGGCCGGCGGTAAGCGAAAATTTCCTATATTTAATCTGTAAAAGCAAAAAACACTCCGATTGCGCTTCCTGCCCAATGCCATTGTTGCCATGCCTGCCAGGGGCAGGCCTCAGATAAGATGTTTTCAAAACATTTTTTCAAACTATACTAAACCAGACTACGTATGAACCGGAAATTTTACAAACTGCTGGTTTTATTAACGGCCTTGCTGCCCTTTACCCTCAATGCCCAGATGGACACTTTGCTTTTTGAAGGCTTTCAGGGCAACTGGGAAGAACGCACCATCGAATTTTACGATGATGTAGTTTATGGCAACGACAGCATCTGGATCAACCTCGATGCCGACGGCGCGCCAAATGCCCAGAACGACTTTCAGAGCTGGTACATCAGCCTGGACTTCGGATCGCCGGACACCATTCCCCCGGCAGACTCCAACTTCGTCGCCGCCAGCGTCTCCTGGATGGAGGACCCCAGTGTTCAAAACTACAACTGGATGATCCTTCCGCCTCTCCAATTGGTTGACGGCCAGGCCACCCTGAGCTGGAAATCGGCGCCTTTTCAAGGGCCCCGCTACATGGACGGCTATACGGTAGTGGCTTCCACCGAAGAGGTGGACCCCTTTTTCGGCACCTATACCGATACCCTCTTCCAAGCCGCCCAGATGCTAACGCCCTTACCCGACGGCGCCTACGATATCGATGGAGGTGCGCTGGAGGTCGACAGCTTCCTGTGGTCGCCGGGTTATATCCATGCCGATGGGTTCACCATAATGGAATACTTCGACTGGGATGGCAGCTCCGATGCTTATGACCCTTTGCTCGAGCCCCACACCATTTCCCTTGCTGATTACGCCGGCCAAACGGTGTATATTGCTTTCCTTCATGATTCCTTTGACGACAACATTATCTCGGTGGATGATATCCTGGTCAGGGGCAACCTGGTGGGGTCGGCAGAAGAAGCCGATGAGGCCAGGCTGCGCTGGGTAACCTATCCTAACCCGGTGGACAACTACCTCAACGTGTTGTTCCGCCTGGAACAGGCCGCCGTTCCTTTGCTGGAGCTATATGATATGAACGGCAGGCTGATGCTGCAGGCCAGGGCTGAGAGCCGCCGGGCGGGTGAGCAGCATCTGGACCTCGACCTGCGCCGGCTGCCCGCCGGAACCTACAACCTGGTGCTGGACATCGAAGGGCAGAAGCATACGCGGAAGGTGGTGAAGCGGTAGGGAAAGTGGATGTGATCAGCGGATACTCTACCGACGGCCGGATCAAGGCTTATGGCCTGGCTATACTGGAGGATGATCGCCACGCCTTTCCGCCCTATTATTGCACGCCTATCCTCCGTGAAGGCCTGGCGGAGGAGCATCCGGAAGTGGTAGATGCCCTGAACCTCCTGGCCGGTAGGATCGATGACTCCACCATGACGCTGCTCAACTACCGGGTGGACTTCGACAAGGAAAGCCCGGAGAAGGTGGCCCGCGATTTCCTGGAATCCCTTGGGTTATGACGCCCTAACCGGGCACAAGGGGGCGAAACCCTCATCATCGGCTCCAAAATCTTTACAGAGCAGTATATTCTGGTAGAACTGTTCAGCCAGCTCATCAACGGCTATACGGATCTGTATACGGATACCCGCCCCGGCCTGGGCGGCGCCAAGATCTGCTTCGATGCCCTGAGGGCAGGAGAGGTGGGCCTTTACCCCGAATATACCGGCACCGGCCTGCAGGTGCTGCTCGATACGCCTGACAGCGTTGCGCAGCGCATAATTACCGACGCCGATGCAGTCTACGATTATGTCAAAACACAGTTCCGGGAGCAATACGGTATAGGCTGGCTGCAGCCGCTGGGGTTCAACAATACCTATGCGCTGATGGTGCGCGAGGAGATGGCCCGGCGGCTGGGACTGGAAAAGGTGAGCGATTTACTGCCGTAAGGGACATTTCCACTTTTCCACTTTTCCACCTTTCCACATTTCGTATCTTTACCCCCCGTATGAACTTCGAACGCTTCATAGCACGCCGCGTGGCCGCCTCCGGGCAGCAGTCCTTTTCGCGCCTCATCCTGCGGATAGCGGTGGCGGCGGTGGCCCTCAGCGTAGCGGTCATGATCTGCTCCAACGCCCTGATCTCCGGTTTCAAGAAGGAGATCAGCACCAAGATCTTCGGCTTCTGGGGCCACATCCACATCACCGATACCGACATCAACCGCTCCCTGCTGGAAGCCTACCCCATCAGCAAAGACCAGCCGTTTTATCCGGCGCTGGATACGATCGGGCGGCTCGAATACCTTCAGCAGGAGGAGTGGTTCGGGTACCGGGTAGAACGCCGGAAAGAGACCAAAGGGGGCATCCGCCACATTCAGGTGTTTGCCATCAAACCCGGCATCATCGAGGCGGGCAAAAAGAAGGACAAAGAGATCGAGGGCATCATCCTGAAGGGCATAGGCGAAGACTTCGACTGGGCGTTTATGGATCAGTACATCAAGCGGGGGCGGGCGATCAACCTGCCCGATTCTGCCATGTCGGACGAGATCCTCATCTCCGATCAGACCGCGGCCCGCCTGCAGGTGGATACCGGCGATACCTTCATCGTTCATTTCGTACAACAGGGAGAACAGCTGAAGCGGCGCTTTACCGTCAGTGGCGTCTACCGCACCGGCCTGGAGGAGTACGACCAGAAGTTTGCGCTGGTCGACATCCGGCAGATCCAGCGCCTCCTGGGGTGGGACGCCGATCAGGTGAGCGGCTTCGAGGTGTTCATCGACGACATCGACGACCTGGCGCCGATCACCGAATTCATCTATTTTGAAGAGCTGCCGCCCGACCTTTACGCCGAGACCATCCGCGAAAAGCTTCCCGAGATCTTCGACTGGCTCGACCTGCAGGACATCAATGAGGTGGTTATCCTCTCCCTGATGATCACCGTGGCCATCATCAACATGATCACCGCCCTGATGATCCTCATCCTGGAGCGCACCAATATGATCGGCATCCTCAAGGCCCTGGGCAGCAACAACTGGAGCATCCGCAAGGTATTCCTCTATTATGCCGCTTACATCATCGCCGTGGGCCTGTTCTGGGGCAATTTCATCGGCATCGGCCTGTGCCTGCTGCAGGACCGGTTCGAGTTTATCACCTTGTCGGAAGAAAATTACTACCTCAGCACCGCCCCCATCGACCTCAATTTCTGGCCCATCCTGCTGCTCAACCTGGGCACCCTGGCCGTTACGCTTTTCTTCCTCATCATTCCTTCCTATCTGGTGACGAGCATCAGCCCGGTGAAGGCCATACGGTTTAAATAGCCGACGCCGAGCCCAACCGCACATCAAACATCAAAAATCAAACATCAAAAATCAAAAATCTACACCCCCGAGGGATGCAGGCCGCACTCCGTCTTGGCCTGTCCTTTCCAGCGGCCGTTGCGCCCTTCACCCTGAACGGTGCAGTGTTCGCAGCCGACAGAGCCGTAACCCTTATCTTCCAGTGGGTGGCGGGGTAGTTTATGGTACGACATATGGTAGAGGAACTCCCCTTCGTCAATATCGATGAGTGGATGGAATTTCAGGATGTTTCCCTGTTTTTCGAACACCCGCAATTGGGAGCGGAATTCCGTCTGATGTGCCATCAGGCCGGAGATCCACACCTTGTGGCGGGCCTTGATGGGCTTCAGCGGCAGTACTTTATTGACCATGCAGCAGGTGCCGGGGTCTTTTTTCCACCATTCTTCCTCGGCCGTTATCTGGTTCTGGGCCGGGTCCGGAAGAATATCGATGATGTGGAGGCCGAACTGATGGGCCAGTTGCTGCCGGTAGGCCAGCGTTTCCGGGAAGTGATAGGTGGTATCGATAAAGTGCACCGGCTGGCTGGGCCTGATCTGAGCGATCAGATGGAGCAGGAAGGCCGACCGGGTACCGAAGGAAGAGGTGAGCAGTATCTCCTTCTGCGGGAAAAACCGATACAGCTGCCGGATGCGCTCCTCGAAATGCAGAGGTGTAAAGATCTCGTTGAGTGTTTCCAGATCGGGCGTTGGCAAGTGGTTGTTCGTGTTCCTGTAGGTAGTCATACCGTACGTCTTTTTGTTTATGATCTGTTGGCGGCCTGGCTTTCGGCAGGCGCTTCTTTTTCATGGAGCAGGCTGGCAGTCAGGCTATTGAGCTGCCGCACCTTTTCGGTAAAATCGCCGCTGAGGCGGCGGCGGAATTCGTTGAGGTTGCGGAGCAGATCGTCGGTGTCTTCCGGTAAGGTGGCTTCCAGCCATTGCCGGAACCGCTTGGCGAAAGTGGGAGACTGCCCGTTGGTGGAAATGGCCACCTTCAGGTTGCCGCGGGTGACGATACTGCCCAGGTAGAAATCGCACAGCTCGGGCGTGTCGGCTACGTTAACCAGCGCGCCGTAGCTTTTGGCGGCGGCCCGCACCTCTTCGTTGAGCTCCCTGAAGTTGGTGGCGGCGATCACGAGGTTAAACCCGCGAGCATCTTCCGCTTCAAAGGGTTTCCGGATAACCGTAAGCCCTGCGGGCCGCTGCTCTTCGATGAGCTGCCGCACCGGAGCAAGCACCTCCTTTGCCACGACCGTGACCTGCGCGTCCGGGCTGCTCTTCAGCATGAAGGACAACTTTTCATAACCTACTTCTCCGGCGCCGACAATGAGCACCCGCAGGCGGTTGAGCTTCAGGAAGATCGGATATAGGGCGTTTTGTTCCATGGTTGTACATTTGTGCATGAGTACATTTGTGCATTCGTATGCCGGGGCCTTCGGGTATGGCGCCTGGGTTACAGGGAACAGGAAGTGTATCGGTGTGAAAGTGCCGGCCAGCCAGGGCCGTTTAGTGTATCGGTGAGAAAATGCAATTCACCCGGAAAGGTAAGGCGAGGAATATTAAAATCAATACAGTTTGCCTTCCTTTTTTGCCCCCCCGATACACTGTGCTCTCCCCCTCGCCTCAAGCTCTCCTCCCGGCCACCAGCTCCGCGGCAACCTCCGCAAAACCCCAGTCCGGGTGCAGGGCAACCACTTCCCCGAAAACCAGGATGCCGGGCGTACCCAGCCCTTCCGCTTCGATCTTGTCGGCGATCTCCGATACGGCGCCCAAAACGCGCCGTTCATCGGGCAGGGAGCCGTTCTGTATAGCCATAGCCGGCAGCTGGCTTTTGCCCTGCCGTTCGAATACCTCCGCAATGGCGCGGGCCTTGCGCATGCCCATGAGTACGATGACCGTGGCGGTAGAACGCGCGGCCAGGCTGATATCCACCGACAGTTCTCCGCTGCGGGTGGTGCCGGTGATCACCCAGAAGCTCTCGCTGTAACCCCGCCGGGTGGGGGGCACGTGCTGAAGCTCCGGCACGGCAATGCAGCTGGAAATACCGGGGACGACTTCCACTGGAATGCCCTGCTCCCGGGCGTAGGCCACTTCTTCCTGCCCGCGCCCGAAAACGAAGGGGTCGCCTCCTTTGAGGCGCACCACGTGGCCGTGGGAGCGGGCGTAGGCCACCATCAGCCGGTTGATCTCCTCCTGGCGCAGGCGGTGGTTGCCGGCGCGCTTGCCTACGCAGACGAGCAGCGCTTCGGGCCGGGCAAGCTCCAGCAACCCGGGCCCGGTGAGGGCGTCGTAGAGCAAAACATCGGCCGACCGGATGGCCCTGGCCCCTTTAATTGTCAGGAGCTCGGGGTCGCCCGGCCCGGCGCCGACAAGTGTGATCTTAGGGCTTATTCTTTGCAACATGAGACTATGCTTTGTAATAGTTTTCGATGACGGTTTTGTCCTGCCCGTTGCCGGCCTGCAGCTGCCGGGTGCGGATAGCGAGTACGGTTTTGAAAAACTGCTGCGCCCGGGAGAAGTACCGGCCGGCGAATTCGGCGCCGGGCTCCGTGGTTTTCATCTCCAGGACATGGGCCTTGAAATCTTCCAAGGGCAGTTCCGGTTCTCCTGTTTTCCCGTAGTGCTCCTGGAAATCTTCCAGGATACCTATCTGGGTATTGCACTTGACATCCTTGGCCAGCAATAGCGCCTTGGCGCCGACGACGAAGGCTGTGTAGGAATGGTAAATGCTATCTGCGAAGGCCTGTTCCTGCAGGGCTTCCTCCGCCAGGCTTACCTTCTGGCGTGCTTCTTCTATAATAGTGCCGACCACATCGAGGCTTACCCCGGCGCATTCGCCCACGCCAATCGACTGGAAGTACTCGTGATCCTGTCCCCAGTCGAAGAACTCGCCGTCTTGTATGCCGTCCAGATCCGCCAGTGGCTTCAGCAGGCCGTAGAAGTAGCGCTTGCCCTGCTGCTGGAAGTATTCGTTGAAGGGTTGGCCGGGCTGCTTGTGTTGTTCGAAGTCGAGCAGGAGCAGGCGCACCGCTGCCGGTATCCGTTTGGTGGGCAGCTTGATCACCTTGTCGGCGATGAAACCTTCTCCGTTGGGGCTCACGCCGCCGCCCAGCACCACCTGCATGGCCGGCACGATCCTGGCGCCCAGGCGCAGGGAGCTGCCGTGGAAGCCGACCTGCGCCGCCATGTGCTGCCCGCAGGAGTTCATACAGCCGCTGATCTTGACCCGGATGTCGGATGCTTCCACCAGGTGCTCGAACTCGCTGAGGATCAGTTCTTCCAGTACCTGCGCCAGCCCGGTGCTGTTGGTCACGCCCAGGGCACAGGTGTCGGTGCCGGGGCAGGCGGTAACGTCGGCGATGGTGTTGGCGCCGATCTGGGCCAGCCCGAGCTCGTCCAACTCATTGAACAGAGCGGGCAGGGCCTGCGGGTGGACGAAGCGCAGCAGGAAACCCTGCTGTACCGTGATGCGGATGTCATCGGCGGCGTATTTTTCTATAATGCGTGCCAGTTCCCGGGCTTCGTTGGCGTGGATATTGCCCAGCGGCAGCTTGATGTTGACGGCCACATAGCCCGGCTGCTTCTGCCGGAAGGTGTTGGTGTTCTTCCAGAGCCGGTAGCGGGTTTCGTCCAAGGGTTTTGCTTCCCCGGCCGGCGGGGCCGGTATCCCGGGTGTTTCCGTCAGGGCAGTATCAATGGGATAAGTTTGATTCTTCAGCGACGGCCATTCCTCTTCCACCAGCCTCAGGAAACCTTCCAGCCCCAGGTCCTTGATCAGAAATTTCATACGCGCCTTCATGCGCTTTTCCCGTTCTCCGTAGCGGTCGAACACCCGGATGCAGGCTTCCATAAAGGGGATAATGCGCTCTTCTTCCAGAAACTCGTATGCCGTCTGGGCGATAAACCCAACTGCGCCCAGCCCGCCGCCGACCACCACTTTGAAACCCCGCTTCCCATCCTGAATACGCGGGATGAAGCCGAAATCGTGGAAGTAGGTAAAGGCCGAATCCCGCTCGCTGGAAGAAAAGGCAGGTTTGATCTTTCGCCCCATTTCCTGGCAGATCGGGTTGCGCAGGAAGTATTCGAAGCTGGCCTGCACATAAGGGGAGACGTCGAACGGCTCCTCCGGGTCGATGCCGGCGGTGGGAGAGGCCGTGATGTTGCGCACGGTATTGCCGCAGGCTTCACGGGCAGTCAGCCCGGCCTCGGCCAGTTCCGTCCACACCTTGGGAGAATCTTCCAGGCGGACAAAGTGGAACTGCACGTTCTGCCGGGTTGTCAGGTGCAGGTTGCCGTTGGTGTAGCGCTCCGAGATGTCGGCCAGGCGCACCAGTTGCCGCGCTGTGAGCCGCCCGTAGGGGATCTTGGTGCGGAACATCTGCACACCGATCTGCCGCTGCCCGTACACGCCCCGCGTGAGGCGATAGTGCTTGAAGCGCTCTTCGTCTTCCTTCCCGGAACGGAAAGCCTCGATGCGCGTTTGCAGCTCCAGGATGTCGCGCCTGTCCGCCGGCCTGAGATGCTTCAAAGAATCGGGAAACTTCATGCTCTTGGTATTTCAATTGGATGTAATCACTCATTCCTTCCTTCCTTCCTTCCTTCCTTCATTCATTCCTTCATTCCTTCATTCCTTCATTCCTTCATTCACTCATTCATTCATTCATTCACTCATTCACTCATTCACTCATTCCTTTCAAAGAAAAAGGCCCTTCCGGGGCTGTCTTCCCGAAAGGGCCTCTTTTACCCCGGCCACACCAGTGGTGCAGCCGGAGGCAAAAGGCGTACGTCAGGAAAACGGCCTGCCTGGCTCTTGCAACAGCAGCAACAGCAGGCTATAATTGGGTGAATGTTGGTGTTAGAAATCATGGTTTTAAGTTAAAAAGCCTTTCGCGGACGCATCCGGAAAGGCTATTTGGCTAGGAGAATTATCGGGTCAAACCACAGCAGCCTTTCCGGGGCTCTTCGGAGCCATGCGGCAGCAACAGCAACAGGACTGGCGGAAAGGTGCTTGTTTCATTTTCTAGTGTTTTAAGGTCTTCCAGGCCTCCGGCAAGTCTTTAGCGTCGAGGTGAAATCTTTTCGCCGATTACAGGTACAAGTATAGGGACTATATCTGAATAAAACAATACTAATCCGATAGGGATAAAGTGGAATTACGGCCTGAAACAGCTTTTTTCCTTTCTAAGTTTTTGGTTCGCAGTGGGTTGAGGCAGGAGAGAATACGGCCTTAATTTTTAAAAAAATTGTAGGGCTTATTGTAGAATCTTTTTTAAGGCGGATAAAAAAGGGGACTGCACAGAGCGTGCAGCCCCCAAATCCCAATCCACAACTAGTGTGAGCCGGCATAAAAATGCCGGAGCGCACTGCCAGGGCAAAGGGAATATTAATGCTTTACTACTTTGAGCACTTTCACGCCCGATCTACTGTACCGCAGGTTGAAGAAATATACGCCCGCGGGATAACCCGACAGGTTGAAGTCGGCCCGCCGGGTATCTTCTGGAATAGTCTGGGAATGCAAGCGGGAGCCATTGGCATTGAAAACCTCGACCTGGACTTCCTGTCCAAAGTTTTCAAACAGTTCCAAGGCTATCCGGTCGTTTGTAGGGTTGGGATAGAGCAGGGCTATCTCTGAATCATTGTGGAGGATGGCCTCGCCTATCTCGGAGTAAAAGGTATCTCCATACTGGCTATATACCTGTATACGATAAAAGTTGCGTCCGCGTTTCGGTGTGAGGTGCATAAATTCATAATAATTCATATTACCGAGGAAAGCTTTGGGCGTATTCATCTCACCCAGGGGCGCGAAATCCACGCCGTCAGCCGAGTATTCCACCGTAAAGAGGTGGTTGGAAGCCAGCAGTTCTTCCACCATCCAGCTAACCAAAACTTCGCCTTCCTCCGCATTGGTGACCGCCACATTGACCGGCAGGCCGCGCCCCTGCCCGCCACAGTACAGGGGGCTGGATGTAGCGGTAAACCTCCGCGTGATATGAGCAGTGCAGCCGTTATCAACTACCTGTAGCGTAACATATACGAGGCCATACGAGCTTGGCCTGACCGTTATCTGCGGGCCGGTTCCGGAAGAGGGCGTTGCCGGCCCGGTTACCTGCCAGGTGATCACCGCATCCGGGCCGGTGGGGCCGGCGGTGAGGGTGGCGGGTTCCCCGACGCAGAGGTAGCTCGGGCCGTTGATCTCAGCATTGGCCACATCGCCTACTTCAATGGTGACGATATTGCTTTCCAGGTAGATCATGCAGCACTCCCGCCGTACGCAGCGTGCGAAGTAAGTCGTTTCGTAAAGCGCCGGCGGGTCATACGATGGGCCGGTGGCGCCGGGAATGGCGGTCCACGTCTGTACGTTGAACGGCCCGGGTTCGGTGCTCGCCATCCAGAGGTATTCTATTGCGCCCGACCCGCCCGAAGGCGTTTCGATGTTCATGATCTCCTCCGGGTCGTTGCCCGGGCCGCAGAGGAACTGGCTCGGGCCGATGAGGCCGGGGTCGGTGATGTTGTCACATTTATTGTACAGGCCGGCGTCGATGGTCAGGTCTTCCTCTCCCGGGCCGATGATGTAGACGCCGGTCATGCCCATTAGGGTGTCGACATCGCTGTCGCGGGCATCATTGGGGCCCTGGTCCGGGCTGGTGAAGGCCAGGCCCTCCGGCTTGATGAAGGTTACCTTGTATGCTCCCGGAACCACGTCGAAGTAGTAGTACCCGTCGGCATTGGTGAAGGTGGTATCGATGTTAATGGGGCCTGCATCCGCCGGGATCTGCAGGATGGCCATCACGCCGGGAATGCCGTCTTCATTGGGGTCCTGTATGCCGTCCCGGTCTTCATCCAGCCATACGTAATCGCCCAGGCGGGCGGGCGGGGCGAAGATAACCTCACAGCTGGTCTGGCAGCCGTTGGCGTCGGTGACAACGCAGGTATAAGTGCCGGAAGTAAGGCCAGTGGCGGTAATGCCCATCTGCCCGTCACTCCATTGATAGGTGAAGGGCGGCGTGCCTCCGGTTACATTGGCCATGGCTTCCCCGTCGTTTCCGGCGGGGGAGATGTCCTGGGTAATTGTTATGCTGCAGGATGGGCTGTCAAAAGCCGTGATGTTGACGGCATCATCGGCAGTACAACCGTTGGCGTCGGTTACCGTAACCGAGTAGGCGCCTGCCGGCAGGTTTGGGACGCTGGCGGTAGTGGCCCCGGTGCTCCAGGAATAGGAGTACGGGGGCATCCCTCCGGATACGGTAACGCTCGCTTCTCCGTCGGTAGCATTTTCGCAGGTGGCGCCGGTTGTTGTACCGGCGCTGATGTCCAGTGCCAGAGGTTCGGTGATCACAACGAGGATGTCATCGGTGCAACCGCCGGCATCTCTTATGGTAACGGTATAATTGCCGGCGCTCAGGCCGGTGGCGGTAGCGCCCGCCTGACCGTTGCTCCAGCTGTAGGTATAAGGAGGTGTGCCGCCCGAGACGCTGACGGTGGCCGAGCCGTTGGTGTCCCCGGCGCACAGGAGGTCTACAACGGTGATGACCGAACCCTGGAAGTGCGCAGGTTCACTGATGGTAATCGAACCGGCCATTACACATAAGTTGGCGTCCGTTACGGTCAGGATATACGTACCGGCCACCAGCCCGCTGATGTCGGCCGAGGTGGCGCCGTTGCTCCAGGAGTAGGTGTAGGGAGGATTGCCGCCGGCGACGGTTGCCGAGGCTGTGCCGTCATTATCGCCGGCGCAGTTGACATCGGTTCCGGACAAGCCCAGGTCCAGTCCGGGGGGTTCATTAATCACAATCGTGGCTTCTGTAGAGCAGCCATCAGCCTCCGTTACGGTTACCGAGTAAGAGCCGGCAGCCAGGTTGGTGATCTCGTTGGTGGTGGCGCCGTTGCTCCAGCTGAAGATATATGGAGGAGTGCCTCCGAAGGGGGTCGCCAGAATGCTGCCGGAAGTGTTCCCGTGGCACAGCACATCGCGCCCGACAACTTCCAGCCTGAGTCCGTCGACCACATCTATGGTGATCTCCGCCATGGCAGTACAGCCATTGGCGTCGGTGATGACGACGGAGTAGGCCCCTTCTGCCAGGCCGCCGATAGACTCCGTGCTTTCTCCCGTGCTCCATGTGTAGGAGTAGGGCGGAGTTCCTCCCGTGGCGGTTACTGTAGCTTCTCCGTTGGCGCCCGGGCCACAGACAATTTCCGTACCGGATATCGTGGCCACTATTTGCGGCGCTTCAGCGATGGTGGCGGATCCCGTGGCCTGGCAGCCATTGGCGTCGGTTACGGTTACGTTGTAGGTTCCCGCCGGCAGGTTGTCGATGGTTGAGGCCGTTTCGCCTGTATTCCAGAGGTAGGTAAATGGCATGGTCCCGCCGGAAACCATGGCGGCGGCCATTCCGGTAGCTTCGCCCGCGCATACCGTATCGGTCGCGGTGACGGTGACGGAAACTGCCGGCGGTTCGATGACCAGCACCGACCCGTTTGCGGTGCAGCCGTTGCCGTCGGTAACGGTAACGCTGTACGTCCCGCCGGCCAGGCCGCTGATCGTGGCCGTAGAGGCGCCGGTGCTCCACGAAATGGCGAGCGGGGGCAGTCCCTGGCCAATGGTGACGGTGGCGGCGCCGTCGGCAGCGCCGCAGGTGGACACTTCGGTAGAACTCAGGCTGATATCGAGGGGTGGGGCGGCGCCAACGTCTGCGGTGGCCATAGCGATACAGCCGGATCCGTCGATTATGGTTACGGTGTAGGCCCCGGGCGCCAGGCCGGTGATGGTTTGCGTTATGCCTCCGTTACTCCATAAATATATAAAAGGAGGCACGCCGTTTATGGCAGTGGCAGTGGCCGTCCCGTCATTAAGGCCGGGGCAGGATTCCGGGGTGGCGGCGGCCATAGCCGTCAGGTTGGAAATGGGAGTCAGGGTGATCATATCTACGATATCACAACCATTGGCGTCGGTTACCGTAACGGTGTAAACGCCGGCAGGCAGTCCGGTGACGGTGGCAGAAGTTGCTCCGGTACTCCAGAGGAAATTGAAAGGCGGGGCGCCGCCGCCGGCGCTGGCCGTGGCCGAGCC